>NZ_KB890686.1:108755-134013 GCF_000373185.1 Segatella paludivivens DSM 17968 = JCM 13650 | reverse complement strand
GTTGATAGGGTGCAGGTGTAAAGACGGTGACGTCAAAGCCGAGCACTACTAATTGCCCGAAACTTTCTTTCGGGAGGTCATACTTTGAGTTGTTTAAGATAGTGGTAAGAACTAAGGTTTCTTACAGTTTGCTTGTGAAAAATACGTCATAACCCATATCAGGTGGTTATTGCGGTGGTGTCCCACCTCTTCCCATTCCGAACAGAGAAGTTAAGCCCACTTGCGCCGATGGTACTGCAATACAATGCGGGAGAGTAGGTAGCCGCCTTCTTTTAAATAGAAGCCTCGAAGATAGCAATATCTTTCGAGGCTTTTTTGTGTTTATATAATCCGAGCTATCAGATATTTTGGATAACTCCCGATTGATCTGATTACTTTTATAGATCTTATAGATCTGTTAAAATCCGATAATGCTTATAGCTCGGATAATAAGGATTAATCTTATTGCGTTGCAATATTTTTTGTGATATTTCGTTTCCATAATATGAAGTGGACCGATAGAATAAGAAAGATGAAATTACTTTTGATTTTTGTGGCTATAGTTATAGTCGCTTTATCTCTTGTTGTTTCCCATCTTCTCATTCGCGACCTATTTCATGAGGAAACTACACGAATGGAGGTGTTGGCTCAAGCTATGCGCTCTTTGAGCGTTGCTGATGATAATACTGACCTTAACCTTGTATTAAAGGTAATAAATGAAAATAATACTATTCCTGTAATAGTAGTAGATAAATCAGGCAAAGCACAGATATTTAGAAATGTTGACTTGAAGGGATATAACTATGCTGACAGTCTCAGAGATGCATCACGCAGAGCGGCAATAATGAAAGGCTCTGGAAGGTTTGTTAGAATTTCTATTGATAATCGTACGCATGATTATATTGATGTTTGTTACGACGATTCTGTCATCCTAAAGAGACTTACTTATTATCCTTATGTCCAGTTGGGCGTAGTATTGATATTCGTTGCAATTGTGATCTTTGCATTGCTTGCTTCAAAAAAGGCTGAACAGAACAAGATTTGGGTTGGAATGAGTAAGGAAGCGGCTCATCAGCTTGGTACCCCAATATCTAGTCTTCTTGCATGGATAGAGATTTTTAAGGAAGACTATCCCGAAGAACCTTTGGTACCTGAGATGGAGAAAGACGTGAAACGCTTGCAGATTATAGCAGAAAGATTTTCAAAAATAGGTTCTTTACCAGCTTTATGTCCTGTAAACTTGATAGATGTACTTAATCATGTTATTGATTATATGGGAAAACGGAATCCTAGCAGTATCAATCTGGTGAGGGATTTGCCTGATCATGACATTACTATTATGCTAAATGCATCTCTATTTGAATGGGTCGTGGAGAATCTGTTCAAGAATGCAATTGACTCAATGAGTGGAATGAAAGGAACGATAACTGTTAAGGTGATTGAAAGTGCTGACATTGTGTTTATAGAAATATCTGATACAGGAAAAGGTATAAAGTCTAAAGACATAAATAATGTGTTTCGTCCTGGATTCACTACAAAGAAGAGAGGATGGGGACTCGGTTTGTCATTAGCTAAAAGAATAGTAGAAGACTACCATAAAGGCAAAATATTTGTTAAGTATTCAGATATTGGAAAGGGAACCGTGTTTTGCATAGAACTCCCTAATGCCCCAAAGCTAATAAGTTTAACATCAGTTGATTAGTAAAAAACTAATTTTTTTGCCTTTTAATTGTTATATATCAGAAAATATTCGTAACTTTGCAGCCCGTATGGTGAGTTTAGAATCCTTTAAAATTGACCTAAAGAGCTTGGAACAAGGCGCAACGCCTTTTGAGTTTGAGCTTGACGATGCATTTTTTGAGTCTTTAGAGACGGCGGAAGTGCAACGAGGCAATTTGCATGTCAGTTTGTTGGTTAACAGAACCAATGACTATTATGACCTGAATTTCCATATAGAAGGCTCGGTGATGGTTCCTTGTGATCTATGTCTTGATGATATGGAACAGAAGATTAATACCGATAATCGCCTTGCTGCTAAATTTGGAGAAAACTACTCAGAAGATGATGACCTTGTGACGGTGATTGAGGACGAAGGAATACTTGATGTCGCATGGTTCATTTATGAATTTACTGAGCTCAACATTCCCATCAAGCACGTGCATGCACCTGGAAAATGCAATCCGGCTATGATAAAGAAGCTCGAAGAGCATTCTGCTACCCGAAGTAGTGGGGAAAAAATTGAGACTGATGTAGATCCACGTTGGGCAGCGCTTTCTAATCTAAAAATTGAAGATTAAAATTAAAATTAAAAGATTTAAAAATTATGGCACATCCTAAAAGAAGACAGTCAAAGACTCGTACACTTAAGAGAAGAACTCATGATAAGGCAGTAGCTCCTACATTGGCAGTATGTCCAAATTGTGGCGCTTACTATGTTTATCACACAGTATGTCCAACTTGCGGTTACTATAGAGGCAAGGTTGCTGTTGTTAAGGAAGTAGCAGAATAATGGGCAAAATCAACGCGATAATCACCGGGGTTGGTGGCTATGTGCCAGACTATGTCCTCAATAATGAGGAGTTGTCGCGTATGGTAGATACAACTGATGAGTGGATAACCACTCGCGTGGGAATCAAAGAACGCAGAATACTCACTGAAGAAGGACTTGGTACCAGTTATCTGGCACGTAAGGCTGCAAAGCAGCTAATCCAGAAGACGGGAGTTGATCCAGATTCTATTGATGCACTCATCGTTACCACTACTACCCCAGATTATAAATTTCCATCTACAGCCTCAATTGTATTGGGTAAGCTGGGTTTGAAGAATGCTTTTGCATTTGATTTCGAGGCTGCTTGCTGTGGATTCCTTTATTCGCTTGACGTCGCAGCTGCGATGATACAGAGTGGTCGATATAAGAAGGTTATCGTTATCGGTGCAGATAAGATGTCTTCATTAGTTGACTATACTGATCGTCAGACTTGCGTTTTGTTTGGTGATGGTGCGGGAGCCGTATTGTTGGAAGCAAGTGATGAGGATGGTTACGGTGTGCAGAATTCATACCTTCGTACAGATGGTCAGGGACTTCCTTTCCTACACATGAAGGCCGGTGGTTCTGTTTGTCCTCCTTCTCATTTTACTGTAGATCATCGTTTGCATTATCTTTATCAGGAAGGTCGTACGGTATTCCGTTATGCTGTTACTGATATGAGTGACGATGTCACTAAGATATTGGAGATGAATAATTTGACAGCTGATGATGTAGATTGGGTTGTCCCTCATGAGGCAAATCTCAGAATCATTGAAGCTGTAACAAAGCGAGCTGGAATTCCTATGGATAAAGTCGTTGTGAATATTGAGCATTATGGCAATACCAGTGCTGCAACAATTCCTTTGGCTCTTTGGGATCACGAAAGCAAACTTAAGAGAGGTGATAATGTCATCTTTACGGCATTTGGAGCTGGTTTCGTTCATGGCGCATCTTATTATAAGTGGGCTTATGATGGCGGAACTTCTTCAGCGGCAACGAAATAACGACTTTAAGTCAAAATGATAATGAAACGCATCCTTCTCATTTTTTAGAAAGAATGCGTTTCTTTTGTTTGTTATAAACAGTATATGGTATGCATAAAGCAGGTTTTGTAAATATAGTGGGAAATCCAAACGTTGGCAAGAGTACTTTGATGAACCAACTTGTAGGCGAACGCATAAGCATCGCTACATTCAAAGCGCAGACAACTCGTCATCGTATAATGGGCATCGTTAATTCTGACGATTGCCAGATCGTCTTTTCTGATACCCCTGGAGTCTTGAAACCAAACTACAAGATGCAGGAAATGATGTTAGCTTTCTCAGAATCAGCTCTTAATGATGCTGATATCTTGCTTTATGTAACCGATGTGGTTGAAAACCCTGAGAAAAACCTTGACTTTCTAGAAAAGGTAAAAAAAATGTCTATTCCTGTATTATTGCTGATAAACAAGATAGACGAGAGTGACCAAAATAAACTTGGTGACATGGTCGAGAAATGGCATTCTCTACTTCCTAATGCTGAAATATTGCCTCTTTCGGCAAAGAATAAGTTTGGTGTAGATATTTTGCTAAAACGCATACAGGAACTGCTTCCTGAATCTCCTGCTTATTTTGATAAGGAACAGCTAACAGATAAACCGGCTAAGTTCTTTGTAAGTGAAATCATCCGAGAGAAAATTCTTCTTTATTATGATAAGGAAATTCCTTATAGTGTGGAAGTAAAAGTTGAACAATTCAAGGAAGATGAACGCAAAATATATATCAATGCAGTGATATATGTAGAAAGAGATAGTCAGAAAGGTATAATTATCGGTCATCAGGGAGTTGCGTTGAAAAAGGTAAATACAGAATCGCGCAAGGCTTTGGAAAGATTCTTTGATAAGACAATCTATCTTGAGACTTTTGTTAAGGTTGACAAGGACTGGCGTTCATCGCAAAGAGAACTTGACAGCTTTGGATATAATCCAGAATAATCATAAGAGGCTCATATATGTGAGCTATAAATAATATTACTTTTGGCTCTGAATGGAATGAGAGCAAACTCTCCTTTAGGAGGGCCGAAGAATGTATAACTTCAGAAATTAAACAATTTTATGGCAAATTTAGTTGCAATTGTAGGACGCCCGAATGTGGGAAAGTCTACACTTTTTAATCGTTTGACACAATCACGCCGCGCTATCGTAAGTGATACCGCTGGTACCACAAGAGACCGTCAATATGGAAAGTGCTCTTGGGGCTCAAAAGAATTTTCAGTAGTAGATACTGGTGGTTGGGTCGTAAATTCAGATGATATCTTTGAGGATGCTATTCGTCGCCAGGTTTTATTAGCTACTGAAGAGGCAGACCTTGTCTTGTTCATGGTTGATGTAACAACTGGTGTGACAGACTGGGATGAGGATGTTGCGACAATATTGCGTCGTGCAAAACTTCCTGTAATCCTTGTTGCTAATAAAGTTGACAACAGCGGAGAATACTATGAAGCTGCTGAATTCTATAAATTGGGATTGGGTGAACCTCAGTGTATCAGTGCTGCAACTGGTGGTGGATCTGGTGACTTATTGGATTTGGTTATTGACAAACTACCTCAGGAAAATCCAGAGATTGTCGAGGATGATATTCCTCGTTTCGCTGTAGTTGGCAGACCAAATGCAGGAAAAAGTAGTATCGTAAATGCTTTCATAGGTGAGGATAGAAATATCGTAACAGAAATAGCTGGTACTACAAGAGATAGTATTTATACACGTTATGACAAGTTTGGCTTTGATTTCTATCTTGTAGACACCGCTGGTATCCGTAAGAAAAACAAAGTTAGTGAGGACTTGGAATTTTATAGCGTCATGCGTTCTATCCGTTCTATAGAAAACAGTGATGTCTGCATACTTATGATAGACGCAACTCGTGGTATAGAGGCACAGGATATGAACATATTCCAACTTATTCAGAAAAATAACAAGAGTCTTGTTTTAGTTGTAAACAAATGGGACCTTGTAGAGGATAAGAGTCAAAAGGTGATTGATACTTTTGAGGCAGCGATACGTAGTCGTATGGCTCCATTTATTGACTTCCCAATAATATTTGTTTCAGCAATAACAAAACAGAGAATATTTAAAGTTCTAGAGACTGCTAAGGAAGTTTATCTTAACCGCAAAGCACATGTTGGAACTTCTAAGCTCAATGAGGTAATGTTGCCAATCATAGAGGCAAATCCTCCTCAGAGTCTAAAGGGCAAGTATATAAAGATAAAATATTGTACACAGTTGCCAAATACTCAGATTCCTTCATTCGTATTCTATGCTAACCTTCCTCAGTATGTAAAGGAAAATTATCGTCGTTTCCTTGAAAATAAAATACGTGAGACTTGGAGTATGCACGGATGTCCAATAAATATTTTTATCAGACAAAAATAAAAAATAATTACCCTCATCTTTTATGATGAGGGGTATTTTTATATTATGAAAAAGATATTCTATATATTACTGCTTGTAACAGTTTTATTCTCTTGTAGTTCACAGAAGAAAGATCCTAGTGAGATTGTAGGGAAAACTGCTAAGATATATTATGACTACTTGTTGAATGGTGATTATGAAGCTTTCGTAGACGGAATGAATCAGCCTGATCGTATACCCGATAATTATCGAGAGCAGTTGGTCGCTAATGCTAAGATGTTTGTTGGACAACAGAATGAAGACCATAAAGGAATAAAGAAAATAGCTGTATCTAATGCAGAAATTGATACTATACATAATACTGGAGATGCATATCTGTTGCTTACTTATGGTGATAAAACCACAGAACAAGTAGCCGTGCCAATGGTTAAGCGTAAGGGTATTTGGTATATGCGATAAATACTTTTATTTTTTTTCAGCCATCTCAGCCTTCTTTACTTTTCTGAATAGGTCGCTGGCGAAGACAAGGTCGTTGAGCTTTTCATTTGTATTGCTCATGATGTCGTCTTTAGTACCTTGCCATTCCTTGTTACCTTTATAGATAAATAATATGTTTTCACCAATTCCCATAACTGAATTCATATCATGGGTGTTGATGATCGTTGTCATACTGTATTCTTTTGTTATTCCTGTTAACAATTCATCAATAACAAGAGACGTCTTAGGGTCAAGTCCAGAATTAGGTTCGTCGCAGAAAAGATATTTAGGATTCAACACAATAGCTCTTGCTATTGCGACACGCTTCTGCATACCTCCAGAAATCTCTCCAGGAAATTTTTGCTGTGCATCAATAAGATTTACTCTATCCAAGCACTCCTGTGCTCTTTTTACACGTTCCCTGTAATTCATACTAGAAAACATATCCAATGGGAACATCACGTTTTCCAACACTGTAAGAGAGTCGAAGAGAGCTGCACTTTGAAAAATCATTCCCATTTCGCGTCTCATCATTACTTTCTCGTTTTTACTCATTGTGATGAAATCGCGATTGTCGTATAGCACTTCACCACTAGTTGGAGTTAGCAACCCAACAAGGTTTTTCATCAAAACAGTTTTACCGCTACCACTCTGTCCGATGATAAGGTTGGTCTTCCCGTCCTCAAATACTGCATTAATGTCGTTTAGGACAGTTTTGTCTTCGAAAGACTTATATAAATGTTTTACTTCAATCATGATAATAACTGTGTGAGGAATACGTCTGAAAATAAAATCAGTACACTGCTACAAACAACAGCGTCGGTACTGGCTTTTCCAACATCAATGGATCCGCCTTTAACTGTATATCCAAAGAATGATGAGACACTAGCTATGATGTATGCAAAAAACATACTCTTGATGATGCTCATCCACATGAACCATGGATTAAAAGAATGTTGTATTCCAAGTGTCAAATCATCAGGAGAAAGCATGTGACCTAGATAGGCCGTGCCATAAGCTCCGACAATACCCATGCCAGAACTGAATATAACAAGGAATGGCATAATCGTCATCAATCCCATAATTTTTGGAAGAATAAGATAGCTTGCAGAGTTAACTCCCATTATATCAAGTGCATCAATCTGTTGTGTTACACGCATCGTTCCTAATTCTGAAGCAATGTTTGAACCAACTTTTCCTGCAAGGATAAGGCACATGATGCTACTAGAAAATTCAAGAAGCATAATCTCACGAGTGGTATATCCGGAAACCCAGCGTGGCATCCATGGACTCTGTATGTTTACTTTCATTTGTATACAGATAACTGCACCGATGAAAAAAGATATAAGCAAAACAATACCAATTGAATTAACACCAAGTTGGGACATTTCTTTTATATACTGCTTAAAAAACATTCTCATTCTTTCTGGACGAGATAAAGAACGCCCAATAAGAATAAGGTAATCGCCAAATGTCGTGAGATATTTATATAATAATTTAATTATAAACATGTTATTATCCTTTGTTGTTTGTTGCAAAAGTAACCAAATTTCTCTAAAAAACTGCAATATTGAGAATAGTTTTTGTTTTTTATTTTGTATTCATGGTGATTTAAATTAACTTTGCATCCAAATTCATGAATTTATGGACGAAACAAAGCTTACGACCCTTCGTACGGAAGGACTTGTGAAGCGTTATGGTAAACGTACTGTTGCCAATGGCGTGAGCATTAATGTGAAACAAGGTGAGATAGTCGGACTTCTTGGGCCTAATGGCGCGGGTAAGACTACTTCTTTCTATATGACGACTGGTCTGGTAGTTCCAAACGAGGGACATGTGTATATGGATGATACCGAAATTACGGATTATCCAGTATATAAGCGTGCCCGTGCTGGTATTGGATATCTTCCACAGGAGGCTAGTGTGTTCAGAAAAATGAGCGTGGAAGACAATATCATGTCGGTGTTGGAAATGACTAAGCTATCTCATGAACAACAACTTGAAAAACTTGAAAGTCTAATAAGAGAATTCCGCCTTACAAAGGTTCGTAAAAACAAAGGTGATCAGCTCTCTGGTGGAGAGCGTCGTCGTACTGAAATAGCGCGCTGTCTTGCAATTAACCCTAAGTTTATTATGCTTGATGAGCCTTTTGCCGGTGTCGACCCAATTGCCGTAGAGGATATACAACATATTGTGTGGCGTTTGAAATATCGCAATATCGGTATTCTTATTACCGACCATAATGTGCAGGAGACTTTATCTATCACCGATAGGGCTTATTTGCTTTTCGAAGGTAGAATACTTTTTCATGGTTCTTCAGAGGAATTGGCTGCGAATCCAATAGTAAGAAAAAATTATCTTAGTGAGAATTTCGTTTATCGCAGATTTAAGCCTAATGAAGAAGACGAGGCTTTGGAAGAGCAGATAGAAGAAGAAAATGATTTGAAAACACATGCTGAATAAATTTTGATGTCTTCTGGGTAAGAAGAATGTATAGTGTTAGTATGGTTAAAAAAACAAATTTTTCTTTTATATATTAGGTATATTCGCTAATTATCAGTAATTTTGCGATCCGAAAATTGCCAAACAATAAAAAAATAATAATAAAACAAAAACATCAGAAGATGAATATTTCATTTGAAAATCCTGACAAGATCAATGGTCTGTTGACTATTACTGTCGAAGAAGCTGATTACAAAGAGAATGTCGAGAAGGCATTGAAAGATTATCGTAAGAAGGCTAATTACCCTGGTTTCCGTCCTGGTATGGTTCCAATGGGTCTCGTAAAGAAACAGTTTGGCACATCTGCAAAGATGGATGCTATCAACAAACTTATTGGTGAGCAGATTTACAAGTATGTAAACGACAACAAGATTCAAATGCTTGGTGAGCCTCTTCCTTCAGAGAAACAGGAACCACAGGATTTGGAAAAAGGCACTGATTTCACTTTCGTTTTTGATATAGCTGTTGCTCCTGAATTCAAGATGGTTCTTGATGGTCATAACAAACTTGATCATTATACAATTACTGTTGATGACGCACTTATCGACCGTCAGGTTGACATGCTTGCTTCACGTGCTGGCAGTTACGATAAGGTTGAAGCATTCGAAGGCAATGATATGCTTAAGGGTGACATCCGCGAACTTGACGAGAAAGGTAATACAAAAGAAGGTGGCATAACTGTAGAGAGTGCTGTCTTGATGCCTGAATACATTAAGGTTGACGATCAGAAGAAACTTTTCGAAGGTGCTAAACTTGGTGATGTAATAACATTTAATCCAAAGAAGGCTTACCCAGAGAATGATACAGAAATATCTTCATTGTTGAAGATTGAGCGTGAAGCTGCAAAGGAACTTACTGCTGATTTCAGTTATCAGATTACTGAGATCCAACGATTTAAGAAGCATGATCTAAATCAGGAACTTTTTGATCAGTTGTTTGGTAAGGATACTGTAAAGAGCGAAGAAGAATTCCGTAACAAGATTGCTGAAGGTCTTAAAGAGCAGCTCTCTGTTGATGCAGACTATAAGTTTATTCTTGATGTTCGTGCTTATTGCGAGAAGAAAGTCGGTAAACTTGAATACCCAGATGCTTTGCTTAAGCGCATCATGTTGAATAATAACAGTGAAAAGGGTGAGGATTTTGTTGAAAAGAACTACGAACAGAGCATAAATGAACTTACATGGCACATAATTAAGGAACAATTGGTTTCTGCTCGTGATATTAAGGTTGATGATGCTGACATTTTGGATGCAGCAAAAGAAACAGCTCGTACACAGTTCGCTCAGTATGGCATGAACAATGTTCCGGATGAATATGTTGAGAACTACGCTAAGGAAATCCTTAAGAAGAAAGAAAATATTGACGGACTTGTTGATCGCGCAGTAGACCGCAAGCTTGTTGTTGCATTGAAAGATTCCGTAAAACTTAACGAAAAGGAAATAAGCCTTGATGACTTCAATAAAATGATGCAAGAATAATAGTTTTTTTGAAAAAAAACTTCTTTTATAAAGAGGTTATCGTCTTTTTTTATTATCTTTGTCTATGTAAAGATCGTCTGACGTTTCAGCGTTGGCATCATATTTGCAAGATAGATATAATAAAAGGGCGATAGCCTCTCTTTTTTTTATCTTTAAATGAACGATATTTTTATATTATGAATGATTTTAGAAAATATGCTACTAAGCATTTAGGCATGAATGGTATGGCACTGGATGACGTGATGAAAGCACAGTCTCAGTATCTGAATCCATACATTCTTGAGGAACGTCAGTTGAATGTTACCCAGATGGATGTGTTTTCACGCCTTATGATGGATCGTATAATCTTCCTCGGAACAGAGATTGATGATTATACGGCCAATACTCTACAGGCACAACTCCTTTATTTGGATTCTGTAGATAGTGGTAAGGATATATCTATTTATATCAATAGTCCTGGTGGTAGTGTGACTGCTGGACTTGGTATTTATGATACAATGCAGTTTATTAGCAGTGATGTTGCTACTATATGTACAGGTATGGCGGCATCTATGGCTGCAGTTTTGCTGGTTTCTGGTCAAGAAGGAAAGCGCTCTGCACTTACTCATAGTCGTGTGATGATTCATCAACCGCTGGGTGGTGTGCAAGGTCAGGCTTCTGATATTGAAATAGAAGCTAAAGAAATACAAAAATTCAAGAAAGAACTTTATACAATTATATCAAATCATTCTCATACTCCTTTTGATAAGGTATGGCAGGATAGTGACAGAAACTATTGGATGAATGCTGATGAAGCTAAGGAATATGGCATGATTGATGATGTATTGATACGTAAGAAATAATATGACAAAAAAGGTATGTAGTTTCTGCGGAAGGGGCGAAAACGAAGTTAAGCTGCTTATAACTGGCCTAAACGGTTATATCTGTGAGAATTGTGCGCATCAGGCTTATGAAATAGTACAAAGTGCGGGCTTGGCAGATGAAGAACAGCATAATGGAGGAAAAGAGAACTCTTTCAAGATTAATAAGGTTCCTAAACCGAAAGATATAAAAAAATATCTTGACGAGTATATTATCGGACAGGACGAGGCTAAACGTTTTCTTTCTGTTTCCGTATATAACCATTATAAGCGTCTGCAACAACCTGTAGATGACAATGGTGTGGAAATTGAAAAGAGCAACATTATAATGGTAGGAAGCACTGGAACTGGTAAGACTCTTTTGGCACGTACCATTGCGAAGATGCTTGATGTACCTTTCACTATTGTAGATGCAACCGTTTTTACAGAGGCAGGATACGTAGGTGAGGATGTTGAAAGTATTTTAAGTCGTCTGTTGCAAGTTGCCGATTATAATGTAGCGGCAACAGAACGTGGAATCGTATTTATTGACGAGATAGATAAAATCGCGCGTAAAAGCGATAATCCTTCAATCACTCGTGACGTTAGTGGTGAGGGAGTTCAGCAAGGATTGTTGAAGCTTTTAGAAGGTACTATGGTTAATGTTCCGCCAAAGGGAGGACGCAAACATCCTGATCAGGACTATATTCATGTGGATACTAAGAATATTCTGTTCATCTGCGGTGGAGCTTTCGACGGCATAGAGCGTAAAATAGCACAGAGAATGAATGCTCACGTTGTGGGATATAATTCAGTGCAGAATGTCAGCAAGATAGATAAGGCTGATCTTATGAAATATGTACAGCCTATGGACTTGAAATCTTTTGGACTTATTCCTGAGATAATAGGTCGTCTTCCTGTTCTTACATATCTTAATCCGCTTGATCATGATGCACTTCGACGCATACTAGTAGAACCCAAGAATTCTATTATCAAACAATATGAGAAACTATTTGATATGGATGGCATAAAACTTGAATTTAATGAAGATACCTTGAATTTCATAGTTGAAAAAGCTGTGGAGTATAAGTTAGGTGCCCGTGGTTTGAGGTCTATCGTGGAGTCTATAATGATGGACGCGATGTTTGAAATCCCTTCAAAGCGAACTAAGAGCTTTACTGTCACTTTGGACTATGCTAAGGCTCAGCTTAATAAGTCTCATTTGCAGAATTTGGAAACTGCATAATATATAAAATTAGATTGCAGCTGGTAATAAGCATTGCCAGCTGCAATTAAATGAAAGACAAATCTAATATAATGGATTAAGAAACTACTTGTTATATGACAAAGGAAGTTAATCTTACACAGCAACTCAAACATTATTTCGGCTTTGACAAGTTCAAAGGCGATCAGGAAGCTATTATTAATAATCTGTTGGATGGTAATGACACGTTTGTGCTTATGCCTACCGGCGGAGGTAAAAGCTTATGTTATCAATTACCTTCATTGATAATGGAAGGTACGGCTATCGTTATTTCTCCTCTTATAGCGTTGATGAAAAATCAGGTTGATGTTATCAATGGTATGAGTGAGGAATCAGGAGTAGCACATTATTTGAACTCATCACTAAACAAAGCATCTATACAACAGGTTATGGATGATGTGAAAAGTGGTGTTACGAAGTTGCTGTATGTAGCCCCGGAATCTCTTAACAAGGAAGAAAATGTTGAGTTTCTTAAATCGGTGAAGATATCATTTTATGCTATCGATGAGGCGCATTGTATTTCTGAGTGGGGACATGATTTTCGCCCAGAGTACAGAAATATCAGACCTACAATAGGTAAGATAGGCAATGCTCCTGTTATAGCGCTTACCGCAACCGCAACAGACAAAGTACGTACTGATATAAAGAAAAACCTTGGAATTTCTGATGCTAAGGAATTCAAAAGTTCTTTCAATAGAGCTAACCTTTACTATGAGGTGCGTGCTAAAACACAGGATATTGATAAGCAAATTATCAAATTTATCAAACAGCATGAAGGTAAGAGTGGTATCATATATTGTCTTTCTAGAAAAAAGGTTGAAGAACTTTCTGAAGTTCTCAAAACAAATGAAATAAAGGCAGCTCCATATCATGCTGGACTAGACAGTTCAACACGTTCACAAACTCAGGATGATTTCCTCATGGAACGTATTGATGTAATTGTCGCTACGATAGCTTTTGGAATGGGCATTGATAAGCCTGATGTACGTTTTGTGATACATTATGATATACCAAAAAGTCTTGAGGGATATTATCAGGAAACAGGTCGTGCTGGGCGTGATGGAGGAGAAGGTATATGTATAGCTTTTTATGCACAGAAAGATCTTAAGAAATTAGAAAAATTCATGGAGGGTAAGCCTGTTGCTGAACAGGATATAGGCAGACAATTACTTCAGGAAACAGCTGCTTATGCTGAATCTTCTGTGTGCCGTCGCAAAATGTTACTTCATTATTTTGGTGAGGAGTATAATAAGGAAAATTGTCACAACTGCGATAATTGTCTTCACCCGAAAGAGAAAATAGAAGCTAGTAAGGCTTTGTTAGTGGTATTGAAGTCAATACTAGCAATAAAAGAAAATTTCCGTCAGGAATATATTATAGATTTTGTCAAAGGACGCGGAACGGATGACATCGTGTCTCATCATCATGATCAATTAGAAGAGTTTGGCTCTGGCGAAGACGAAAATCCTAAATTGTGGAATCCTGTTATCCGTCAGGCACTTATAGCAGGTTTTCTCAAAAAAGATGTTGAAAACTATGGATTATTAAAGGTTACTGCTGCCGGTAGACGTTTTGTAAAAGATCCTGAGAAATTCTTTATTGTAATGGATAATGAATTTAAGGATGATTATGAGGAAGAATGCGGAGATTCTGTAGCTGCGGCACTTGATCCGGAGTTGTTTATAATGTTGAAGAACCTTCGTAAGAGAATGGCTCAGAAACTGAATATTCCAGGATATGTTATTTTTCAGGACCAGTCTCTGGAGCAAATGGCTACAATGTACCCTGTTACGAATGAAGAACTGCAACAGATTCAAGGAGTCGGAGCTGGTAAGGCAAAACGATATGGTAAAGAATTCCTTCAATTGATAAAACGTCATTGTGAGGAGAATGGCATTGAGCGTGCAGAGGAACTTCGTGTGCGTACTGTTGCTAAGAAAAGCGTTACGAAAGTGAAGATAATTCAGAGCATAGACCGTCAGGTTGCGCTTGATGATTTAGCAGATGCCTTAGGAATGGAGTTGCCAGAACTTTTAGATGAAATTGAGGCAATAGTATATAGTGGCACTAAAATAAATATTGATTATTTCATTGAAGATGTCATAGACGATGATCACATAGACGATATCTATGATTATTTCAATGAGAGCGAGACCGATAATCTTGAGGACGCAATAGAAGAGTTAGGCGAAGATTATTCAGAAGATGAAATTCGTCTTGTAAGGATTAAATTCTTATCTGAAATGGCAAACTAAACTGACGTTAAATAGCATTAATTGAATAATAAAATGGTGAACGTATAGTACCTATGTGGAAAATTATTACTATATTTGCACGCAATAAATTTTTAAAGTTACAATATGTCATCATTTGTTGCAGATAAAATTGTAATGGACGGCCTTACTTTTGACGACGTCCTTCTAATCCCTGCTTACTCAGAGGTACTACCTAAAGAGGTAGAGTTGAAAACCAAGTTCACACGTAACATCAGTTTGAATGTTCCATTTGTGACCGCAGCTATGGATACTGTTACCGAAGCTTCAATGGCAATAGCAATTGCTCGTGAAGGTGGTATAGGTGTTATTCATAAGAACATGACAATCGAAGACCAAGCACGTCAGGTCGCTATTGTCAAGCGTGCCGAGAATGGAATGATTTATGCTCCTGTCACGATTCGTCGTGGTAGTACAGTGAAAGATGCACTTGATATGATGCATGATTATCATATTGGAGGTATTCCAGTTGTTGATGAAGATAATCACCTGGTCGGTATCGTTACAAATCGCGATTTGCGTTTTGAACGTCACATGGATAAGTTGATTGATGACGTTATGACAAAAGAAAATCTTGTAACAACACATTTGAGGACAGATCTTATTGCTGCCGCACAGATATTACAAGAGCATAAAATTGAAAAACTTCCTGTAGTAGACAAAGAAAATCATCTTGTTGGTCTTATTACATATAAAGATATTACTAAGGCAAAGGATAAGCCAATGGCTTGTAAAGACGAAAAGGGACGCCTTCGTGTAGCAGCTGGTGTTGGTGTTACTGTTGATACAATGGATCGTGCTAAGGCTTTAGTTGAAGCAGGTGTTGATGCTATTGTTATTGACACTGCCCATGGACATTCAAAAGGTGTTGTTGAAAAACTTAAGCAAGTAAAGGCTGCTTTCCCTAACGTTGATGTTATTGTTGGTAATGTTGCAACTGGTGCAGCTGCCAAATATCTTGTTGATAATGGTGCTGATGCAGTTAAGGTTGGTATCGGTCCTGGTTCAATTTGTACAACACGTGTTGTTGCCGGTGTTGGAGTACCACAGCTTAGTGCTGTGTATGACGTTTACTCAGCACTAAAGGGTACAGGTGTTCCTTTGATTGCTGATGGTGGACTCCGTTATTCTGGTGATATTGTCAAGGCTCTTGCAGCTGGAGGAAGTTGTGTTATGATTGGCTCACTTGTAGCTGGAACAGAAGAAAGTCCAGGTGAAACAATCATTTTTAACGGTCGTAAGTTTAAGAGTTATCGTGGAATGGGTTCTTTGGAAGCCATGGAACAGAAGAATGGTTCTCGTGACCGTTATTTCCAGAATGATATAAAGGAAGCAAATAAACTTGTTCCGGAAGGTATTGCCGGTAGAGTTCCTTACAAGGGAACTGTTCAAGAGGTGATTTATCAGCTTATGGGTGGTTTACGTTCAGGTATGGGTTATTGTGGTGCAAACTCTATTGATACATTGCATAATGCGAAATTCGCTCGTATTACAAATGCGGGTGTATTAGAGAGCCATCCACATGATATCACTATCACTAGTGAGGCTCCAAACTATTCTCGCCCTGAATAATAATGAAATGTAAAAAAACTATATCAGTGTTAATGGCCATGCTCCTAAACGGGAGCATGGTTTTTGCGCAGTCTGCAGATCCAGTTTTAATGACAATTAATGGTAAGCCAGTATTGCGTTCCGAATTTGAGTATTCTTACAACAAGAATAATTCAACCGGAGTCATTGATAGAAAATCAGTTGATGATTATGTTGACCTTTTCATCAATTATAAGCTTAAGGTTGAGGCTGCCCTTGATGCTCATTTAGATACGATGAAGTCATATCAAAATGAGTTTGCATCTTATAGGGAAAAACAGATTAGACCTTCTATAATAACTGATGCTGATATAGAAACAGAAGCGTATCGTATATACAATGAGACTCAAAAGAAAATAGACTCACACGGGGGAATTGTAAAGGTTGCGCATATACTTTTAAGACTTAATCAACGTGCCCCACAGGAAAAAGATGTATTAGCAAAGCAACGTATAGATTCTATATATGCAGCATTACTCAATGGTGCTGATTTTGCACAGTTGGCAAAGAAATATTCTGATGATAAAGAATCAGCTGTTAATGGTGGTGAATTGCCATGGATACAATATGGACAAACTTTTCCTGAATTTGAAAAACAGGCTTTTGCTCTTAAAAATGGGCAGATTAGCAGACCATTTATGTCGCCTGTTGGTTACCATATTATATTGAAGAAAGACAGTCGCAACTTTTTCCCTTATGATTCGTTGCGCACTGATATTATAAAGTTTATAGAACAACGCGGCATTCGTGAGAACATGATCAATGCACGTTTGGATTCTATATCAAAATCACAGCACGTAACGGTGTCGGACGTTCTTGAAAAAAAAACACAGGAAATGGAGTCGGAAGACCCTTCTTTGAAATATCTTATAAAAGAATATCATGACGGACTTTTGATGTTTGAAATCAGTAATCGTACCGTTTGGAAGAATGCTACAACTGATGAAGCCGCATTATTTAAGTATTTCAAGAAAAATAAAAAGAAATATAAATGGGAGCAACCTAGGTTTAAGGGTATTGCTTATCATACAAAATACAAGGATGATTTGAAAGCTGTAAAGAAGATCCTGCGCAAAACGGATTTTTCAGAATGGTCAGATATATTGAAAAGAACATTTAATAAAAATAGCTTCCGAATACTTGTAGACAAGGGTATGTTTAAAATAGGAGATAACTTGTTGGTAGATAATCTTGTGTTCAAACAGAATAAACCATATAAGCATCTTGTAGATTATCCTTACGAAAATGTTTATGGAAAGAAATTGAAGTCTCCTGAAGACTTTTCTGATGTTCGTCAACTGGTGGTCAATGATTATCAGGAATATCTTGAAAAAGGCTGGGTTGAGACTTTACGCAAAAAATATCCTGTTAGCGTTAATCATGCTGTTCTCGCTACGGTTAATAAGCATTAGTCTTTTAAATCTTAATATAATATTGAAATAAAATAGAATTTATGAATAAGGGATATAAAATATTTACCGGCTTCCTTGGGCTACTGCTCCTTACAGGAATGTCAGCTAAAGCTAATAAGACAGATGGTATAATGTCTAATACAGAAGATACTGTAAAGGTTAAACCAACTGTACAGAAAGCTCCTGAACATAGCGTCGTAGACGAAGTTGTTTGGGTCGTAGGTGATGAGCCTATTTTAAAGTCTGATGTAGAGCAGATGCGACTGCAAGGTGAAATGGAGGGCGTAAAGTGGGGAGGTAATCCTGACTGTACTATTCCTGAACAATTGGCAGTGCAGAAGTTGTATCTTCATCAAGCCGAGATAGACTCTTTGCAAGTTACAGAATCAGATATTGCAAGTAGTGTTGACCAACAAATTAATTTTTGGATTAATTCTGCAGGTTCACGTGAAAAGCTTGAAGAATATCAGGGTAAGACTGTAAACGAGATGCGTTCTGATTTGCATGATGATTTCAAAAATCGTCAACTGATAGAGAAAATGCGTCATAAACTTGTTGAGAATATATCTGTTACACCGTCTGATGTGCGTAAATATTTTAAGGATTTACCACAAGATAGTATTCCTTTTGTTCCTACAGAGGTGGAAGTAGAGATTCTTGTGCGCCAACCACGTATTCCGCAGTCTGAAATAAATAGAGTGAAAGACCAACTTCGTAGTTTCACAGACCGTGTTACAAAGGGTGAAACTTCTTTTGCAACTCTAGCACGTTTGTATTCAGAAGATCCTGGCTCTGCACGACAGGGTGGAGAAATGGATTATACAGGTCGTGGAACCTTGGATCCAGCTTTTGCGAATGTAGCTTTTAATCTTACTGATCCAAAGAAAGTTTCAAAAATAGTAGAGTCTGAGTTTGGTTATCATATTATCCAACTTATTGATAAACGAGGTGATAAGATAAAGGTACGCCATATACTTATTAAGCCAAAAGTATCTGATAAGGAAATCAATCAGGCAATAGGTCGTTTGGATTCCATAAGCAATGATATCAAAACTAAGAAATTTACTTTTGAGGAGGCATGTTCATATCTTTCTGAAGATAAGGATACCCGCAACAACCATGGACTTATGGCATATAGCGATAATCAGACTGGTAAAGTAACTTCTAGGTTCCAGATGAAGAATCTTGCTACAGAGGTGGCAAGTGTTATTGATACAATGAAGGTTGGTGAGATTTCAGCTCCTTTCAAGATGATAAATTCAAAAGGAAAGACAGTAGTTGCTATTGTTAAACTGAGAAGTAGAATAGATGGTCATCGTGCAAAGATAACTGAAGATTTCCAGACTATGCAGGATGTTGTTGAGGCTAAGGAACGTGAGAAAAAACTTCACGATTGGGTTGTTAATAAGATTAAGCAGACATATGTCCGCATGAATCCACGATATAAGGATTGTAATTTTGAATATCAAGGATGGGTTAAATAAATGAAGTTTAGCAATATAATACGATATATCTTCGGGCATAGAATCGTCGTTCCGGCGGTTTTGTGCCTGTTTGGACTAAGCTTATTCCAAACTATCGGTGCTGCTGGTCGTAAGGTTAAACGCGTGAATATGGATGACAGAGTGTATCTTGTTCATGCGGACATACTTAAATTCGATCAATTTGGTCCTAATCCAGATGCACAAATAGTAAAAGGCCGTGTTCATTTTACTCATCAAGGTGCAAGTCTTTGGTGTGACAGTGCTTATTTTTTTCAGGAGTCTAACTCCGTAAAGGCTTTTGGTCATGTACGCTATGTGCAGGGACGTGAATTGTCTTTGGTTGCGAAACGTGCTTCTTATGATGGTATGCGCCAATTACTAGAGGCTCGAAATAATGTTGTGCTTCATCATGGTAATAAGGTCCTTTATACTGATAGTCTTGATTTTGATCGTTTCAACAATTATGCTTATTTCTTTGAGGGGGGGCGTCTTGTTGATGGAAAAGATCGCTTGTCGTCAGATTGGGGAGATTATAATACACAAACTCGTGAGGCTGTTTTCTGGTATAATGTGAAGATGCATAGTAGCAACCGTATCATCACTACAGATGAATTGCATTATGATACAAAGAAGTCTATTGCACACGTTGTAGGTCCAAGTAAAATTATTCAAAAAGGTAGTGTCATAAATACGACTGATGCGTATTTCAACAGTAAGACTGATAAGGCAGAGATGTATAGTCGTTCAACAGTTACCGATAAGAATAAGGAAATTACAGGAGATAGTCTTTTCTATAGTAAGAAAACCGGACTTGCACGTGGATATGGTAACGTGATATATGTAGACAAAAAAAACAAGAACCAACTTTTAGGTCATCGTCTTGTTTATAATGAGAAAACTGGTCGTGGATGGGCTACAGGCCATGCCTTGGCGAAAGAATATTCACAAAAGGATACTCTGTATATGCATGCCGACTCTATGAAGATTTATACATTCAATATAAATACGGATTCTGTATATCGTAAAGTGCATTGCTTCAAGCATACAAAGGTTTTCCGCAGTGATGTTCAGGCTATATGTGATTCTCTAGTTTACAATTCAAAGGATTCATGTATGACTATGTATAAAGATCCTATTGCGTGGAATACAGATAGACAGATTTTGGGTGAAATAATAAAGGTATATTTGCAAGATAGTACAGTGCGTGAGGCGCATGTAATAGGTCAGGCACTCAGTATAGAACTTATGCCCGACAAAAAACATTATAACCAACTATCAAGTAAGGAGATAACGACTTATTTTGTAAAAGGAAATGTACGTAGGGTCGTCGCTTTTGGAAATGTGAAGACTGTATATTTTCCTGTCGATGATAAGGATTCCACGCTTCAAGGGTTAGTTTATACAGAAACGGACACGATGAAACTTTATATTTCTCCAGACAGAAAACTTCAAAAGATATGGACTCCGAAGAATCAAAGTGTTATGTATCCAATGACACAGATTCCTCCAAATAAATATAAGCTTCCTGAATTCGCATGGTTTGATAACTTGCGTCCAACAGGACCTGCTGATGTTTTCTTCTGGAGAGGGAAAGGAGATGATAATAAATTAAAGCCGATAGGTCGCAAAAAAGCACCGCTACAGAATATTGACAATACAGAGAAATAAGTTTCAAGCTATTCAATCTAAGATATTTTGCATATAGAATACTTACTATAGATTTGGTATTTTTCTCATGCAGTATTGGCAAAGAAAATTACATAAAGGCATTATTTTAAATAATACCACATACATCTCTTTATGCACTTAGAAAGGAATTCGTAACTATGTAGCTAATATGGTCATGTTCGTTTTCCTTCTTGTGCGTTTTTTCTTGTTTTAATATTTTTACTTTAACGACATTTTATGAGTGACATAATACAGTTATTGCCTGATTCGGTAGCTAATCAAATTGCTGCAGGTGAAGTTATTCAGCGTCCAGCTTCTGTTATTAAGGAGTTGGTTGAAAACGCTGTTGACGCAGGAGCTAAGAATATTAACGTTCTTGTTGTTGATGCAGGAAGAACTTCTATACAGGTGATAGACGATGGTAAAGGAATGTCTGAAACTGATGCCAGATTGTCTTTTGAACGTCATGCAACATCAAAGATACGTAGTGCAGAGGACTTATTTTCTCTTCACACGATGGGCTTCCGTGGTGAGGCTTTAGCTTCTATTGCAGCAGTGGCACAGATAGAACTAAAGACTCGTCAAGCTTCTGATGAAATAGGTACTCTTTTATCGATTTCTGGTAGTAAGTTTACTGGTCAGGAACCATGCTCTTGTCCTGTGGGAAGTAATTTCTCGATAGAGAATTTGTTCTATAATGTTCCTGCACGCCGTAAGTTTCTTAAATCAAACTCTACGGAGCTCAATAACATTATAACAGCTTTTGAGCGTATCGCATTGGTTTATCCTGACATATCTTTCACTTTGCATAGTAACGGTACCGAAATGTTTAATCTTAAAGCAGGCGTATTGCGTCAGCGCATCATAGATGTTTTCGGCAAACGTCTCAATCAGGATTTGCTTTCAGTCAAAGTAGATACTTCAATGTGTAAGATATCTGGATATGTAGGCAAGCCTGAATCTGCTCGCAAAAAGGGGGCACACCAGTATTTTTTCGTTAATGGCAGATATATGAAGCATCCTTATTTCAGTAAGGCTGTGATGAATGCTTTTGATCGTCTGGTTCCAATGGGTGAGCAAGTGCCTTATTTTATTTACTTTGATATTAATACAGAGGACATAGATGTAAATATCCATCCTACAAAAACTGAAATCAAGTTTGAGAATGAACAGGCAATATGGCAGATTCTTTCAGCATCAGTGAAGGAAGCTGTAGGGATGTTTAATGATGTTCCGTCTATAGATTTTGATACCCAAGGACGTCCTGATATACCCGTTTATAATCCAGAAAACAATGTATCAGCTCCTAAAGTTCAATTCAACCCAACATACAATCCTTTTAATACAGGGGGGAGTGCTCAACCTCAAACAAAGTCAGCTGACAAATGGGAAAGTCTTTACAATGGATTGAAAAATCAGACAAGTCAGGAGACAGAACTATTTACATCAAAGATGGCTCCACCTACTCAAGAGGTAGATGATACTCCAATGGAAAATGTTATCGCTGAGAAATCCCCAGCACATTATCAGTACAAGGGTTGTTATATTATGACAGCTGTAAAGTCAGGACTGATGATTGTCGATCAGCATCGTGCTCATGTGAGAATACTCTATGATAAATATCTTGAACAAATGAAGAATAGAGAGGTCTCATCACAAAAAGTCTTATTCCCAGAAAGTTTTCATCTTTCAGCAACAGAGGATGTTACCTTGAATAAGATTGAACCCGAAATGATTAAACTTGGTTTTGAAATTACAGCTCTGGGGGGGGGGAGCTATGCGATAAATGCAATTCCTGCAGGTATAGAGGGATTAAACGTTGTTGAACTTGTGCACAATATTATTGTGTCGGCACAGGAAAAGGCAGGCGATATAAATGATGAGACAAATAGTGCTTTGGCTTTGACCCTTGCACGTAATGCCGCAATTCCTTTCGGACAGGTATTGAGCAATGATGAAATGGAAAATATATTCAACAGTCTCTTTGCTTCTTCAAATCCAAACTACACTCCTGACGGCAAAAACATTCTATGTATATTGAAACAGAATGAGATAGAGCATTTGTTAGGATAAAAAGTTTTTTCATCTATTGTAAAACTTTTAATAAAAAAGATATATTTATATAGAATTTGTATTATCTTTGCGATATAAACTTATATTTACAAATAATACGGCTTATGAAAAAACTATTAATGACTTTAGCCTTAGTAGGATGCTCTTACGCTTCTTTCGCGCAGGAAACAGAACCTGTATTGAAGCATAGCGTTTCAACTAATTCTTTTTGGAGTAACTGGTTTGTACAACTAGGTGGTGATTACAACTCTTGGATTTCAAATCAGGAACATGGGCTCGGATTGAAAAACGGAGACAGTTATGGTTTGTTTGATAGTGAACGTACAACATTCGGTGGTGCTATTGCTATAGGCAAATGGTTTACTCCTAGTATCGGATTGCGTACAAAAGTTCAGATGTGGAGAGCGAAGCAGGTTGGTCCTCAAGTTTCTTCAAATGACTTTGATTATTGGATGCTCAATGAGCAGATTATGTTCAATTTGAGTAATATGCTTTATGGTTACAATCCTAATCGTGTTTGGAATTTAACTCCGTTTGTTGGTGGTGGTCTATCACGTAACTGCAATTCAAATTTATATGCAATGCAGCTTAGTGCTGGTATTAATTCATCTTGGAAGATTTGTAATAAACTTAGTGTATACACAGAACTAGGATATAACAGATTGGAAAATGATTTTGATGGCGTACAGAATGGCGGTAAAAATAACAGTCGTGGATGGAACTCTAAAGACAATAATCTCTATGCTGAAGTTGGTGTTACATTGAACTTGGGTAAAGGAATGTGGAGCAAGTCCCTTGACTCAGATGCAATAAACTCTATGTCACAGTCTCAGCTTGACGCTCTAAATGCTCAGTTGGCAGACTTAACAAGTGAAAATGAACAACTTCGTAAAGCAAATGCTAAGAAGGATACTACAACTGTTAAGGTTACAGAAATTAAGAGTGTAAAAGAGTTCGTGACAACTCCTATTTCAATATTCTTCAATATTGGTAAGATAGACATTTCTTCTTTGAAGGACCTTGTAAATGTTCGCGCTCTTGCAAAGTATGCAATAGAGAATAACTCTAATATTCTTGTAACAGGTTACGCCGATTCAGCAACTGGTACACCTGAAATCAATAAGAAGCTTTCTCTAAATCGTGCTAATACTGTTGTAGATCAACTTATACAGATGGGCGTTTCTCGCAGCAATATTAAGACAGCCGTATTTGGTGGATCAGAAACTCTTAAGCCTATTGAGTTCAACCGTCGTGCGACAGTTCAGATTACAGAATAAAATACAAAAGTATAAAATAAAAGGGCTGCAATACCGAATCAATTTCGGTTTGCAGCCCTTTTGTTATTTAAAGCCTATTGGATTTCTACACTAAACACATCCGTATGAGCCTCCACGAAGTAGCGCTTCTCCATACTGTTTCATGCCGATCATGTATCCTCTAATGATTTTTTTTATCGCTTTTTTAATGCTTTCTACAATCTTTCTCATAATTTTTTCCTTTCTCTCAATTTAGTGATTATTACTTTCTTTGTCTCTAAAACTCCAATGGGAAGTTATTTTCCCATTTGGATTTTGTTGTTCACATTTACTGCTTGAGCAACAACAGCGATTACTATCGCTAATACAATCATTACTGTCATCATAATTTTTCCTTTCATAATTTTGTGGGTTAACTTTTTTCCCACGTTTGTTATCCTTTTATCCTCTGTAAATCTCTATTTACGATGCAAAGATACAGCCATTATTTTACATTCGATATACAAATATATTCCATTTTTATGAAATATGCCAATTTCTTGACATGAGTCAAATAATAATATGACATACTGACCATTGTCAGCGTGTAGCAAGTAAAGTTGTTGATAGTCAGTGATATAAGTATTAATAACCCGCTCTGATAGACTAGTGCAGAAAACTTGTTGTTTATAAAATAGGTGAAAATACACATACTTTTTCAAGAATATATTTTAAATAAAAAATATCATTATTATTTGGCATTATAAAAAAATAGTGTTACTTTTGCACACGCTTTACAGAAGTAAGGGCGTTTAGCTCAGTTGGTTTAGAGCATCTGCCTTACAAGCAGAGGGTCGGCGGTTCGAATCCGTCAACGCCCACTTGGGTTAATCCCTGTAGTCTTTCAAGATTGCAGGGATTTTTTTTTACCAAATCGCGATGAATATTAAAAAATGTAAAAAGAATCTACGTTATTTGGTACTTTAAAAAAATANCTATACTTTTGCACACGCTTTACAGAAGTAAGGGCGTTTAGCTCAGTTGGTTTAGAGCATCTGCCTTACAAGCA
>NZ_KB890686.1:0-108745 GCF_000373185.1 Segatella paludivivens DSM 17968 = JCM 13650 | reverse complement strand
AAAAGACTTAGGTTTTTCCTAAGTCTTTTTTTTGTATATGCCCATTTTATTAATCATTAAAACTATCCATGGAAGTCTTTTTAATGATATTTATCATTTCGTAGTTAACTTGTCTCACATAAAATCTATATCTTTGCAACATTATTATAATATTATTACGTAATATAGTTATGAATCTTGATTTATTGACTGCCATATCGCCTATCGATGGCCGTTATAGAGGTAAAACAGAACCGCTGGCAAACTATTTTTCAGAGTATGCTTTGATACGTTATCGCGTACGTGTAGAAATCGAATATTTTATCACATTGTGTGAGTTGCCTTTGCCGCAGCTTGCGTCTTTTGATAAAACTCTTTTTGAACGACTTCGTGATATATATCGCAACTTTGATGAGACATGTGCGGCTCGTGTAAAGGATATTGAGAAAACAACAAACCATGATGTAAAGGCTGTTGAATATTTTATCAAGGAAGAATTTGACAAGATAGGTGGCTTGGATGCTTACAAAGAATTCATACATTTCGGATTGACTTCTCAGGATATAAACAATACTAGTGTTCCTCTAACTGTTAAGGAAGCTCTTGCTGATGTTTATTGTCCTCAGGTTGAAGAACTTATTGCCGTATTACAGCAATATGCCGACGAATGGAAAGATGTTCCAATGCTTGCCAAAACTCACGGACAGCCTGCATCTCCTACTCGCTTGGGTAAGGAAATCATGGTTTATGTATATCGTCTCACCGAACAACTTAATAGTTTAAAGGCTTGCAAGATTACCGCTAAGTTTGGTGGAGCAACAGGTAACTACAATGCTCACCATGTTGCTTATCCAGAATATGACTGGAAAGCATTTGGTAACAAATTCGTAAGTGAAAAATTAGGATTAGAGCGTGAACAATGGACTACTCAGATTAGTAATTATGACTATCTTGGTGCTATTTTTGATGCTATTCGCCGAATAAACACAATAATTATTGATTTGGATCGTGATTTCTGGATGTATATTTCAATGGAATATTTCAAGCAGAAAATCAAAGCAGGAGAAGTTGGTTCAAGTGCAATGCCTCATAAGGTTAATCCTATTGACTATGAAAATAGTGAAGGCAACCTTGGAATTGCTAATGCGATACTTCAGTTCCTCGCTCAGAAACTTCCAGTTAGTAGATTGCAGCGTGATCTTACAGACAGCACTGTATTGCGTAATATCGGAGTACCATTGGGACATGGTATCATTGCCATTCAAAGCACATTGAAGGGATTGCGTAAGCTTATCCTTAATGAAAACAAGATAGCCGAAGATTTGGATAACACTTGGGCTGTTGTTGCAGAGGCTATTCAGACTATACTTCGCCGTGAAGCTTATCCTCATCCTTATGAGGCTTTGAAAGCACTTACGCGTACTAATGCTAAGATGACCGAGGAGACAATCCATGAGTTTATTAAGGATTTGAATGTCAGTGACAGTGTTAAAGCCGAACTTATGGCAATCACTCCACACAACTATACTGGTGTATAAAAACCAGATGTAGGTTTATTAGATATTAATTATTAAATTGAAAATAATAACCAGGCCGCGAGGCTAACTAAATTTTTAGAAAATGGATTCAGAATTAGAAAACAAATCTCAGAATCTGTCAACAGAACAGAATGAGGGCACCCGTGAGGGCTACTCACGAACATCAGGAAATTATTCCAACAATTATCATGAAACTGGAAATCGCACACAGCGTCCACGTATTCACAGTCAGCGCACTTATAGCTCAGAACGCACTGATCGTAGTTATAATAATGATGGTGGTTTCCGCCCTGAAGGTTTTGGTTCAGGTCTGCAAGGTGATCGTATGCAAAACAGCGATCGTCCACAGCGCAGTTATCAACCACGCCAGCAAGGTGGCTATCGTCCACGATATAACAACGATGACAACCAAGGCGGTTACAACCGTGGCGGTTATAATCGTCCTCAGCAGCAAGGTGGCTATCGTCCTCGTTACAATAATGATGATAATCAAGGTGGTTACCGTCCTCGTTACAATAACGACGATAATCAAGGTGGCTATCGCCCTCGTTATAATAATGATGATAATCAAGGTGGTTATCAGCCACGCCAGCAAGGTGGTTACAACAACCGTGGCGGATATAATAACAACCGTGGTGGCTATGGTCAGCAAGGTGGTTACAACAACCGTGGTGGATATAATAACAATCGTGGTGGCTATGGTCAGCAGGGTGGTTACGATAATCGCGGTGGTTATAATAACAACCGTGGTGAATATAATAATAATCGCGGTGGATATAATAACCGTGGTGGTTATGGTCAGCAGGATGGTTATCGTCCTCGCACAGCTGATTATGATCCAAATGCAAAATACAGTCTTAAAAAGCGTATTGAGTATAAGGAAGAGAATGTCGATCCTAACGAGCCAATTCGTCTTAACAAGTTCCTTGCCAACGCTGGAGTTTGCTCACGCCGTGAGGCTGATGAATTCATCCAGGCAGGTGTTGTTACTGTAAATGGTAAAGTTGTTACCGAACTTGGAACAAAGGTATTGCGTGCTGATGAGGTTCAGTTCCATGAGCAGCCTGTATCTTTGGAAAAGAAGGTTTATGTACTTCTCAACAAACCAAAGGATTATGTTACAACAAGTGATGATCCACAGCAGCGCAAGACTGTAATGGATTTAGTTAAGGATGCTTGTCCTGAGCGAATATATCCTGTAGGTCGTCTTGATAGAAACACTACTGGTGTTCTTCTTCTCACAAACGATGGTGATTTGGCTAGTAAGCTTACTCATCCTAAGTTCCTTAAGAAGAAGGTTTACCACGCTTATCTTGACAAGAACGTAACTGCAATGGATTTGCAGAAGATTGTAGACGGTATAGAACTTGAGGATGGAGAGATTCATGCAGATGCAATTGAATATGCTGACGATATGGATAAGAGCCAGGTTGGAGTTGAAATCCACAGTGGTAAGAATCGTATCGTTCGTCGTATTTTCGAGAGTCTCGGATATCGTGTTGTAAAACTTGACCGTGTACAGTTTGCCGGTCTAACAAAGAAAAACTTACGTCGCGGTGATTGGCGCTTCCTCACAGAGCAGGAAGTTGAAATGCTCCGTAGTGGTATGTTTGAATAATAGAATAAAAATTAAATGAAAAGAACAAAAGTTATCGATGCCCTCAAAAGCATTGAATATGGCAAAGACATTAACGTAAAAGGATGGGTTCGTTCTCATCGTAGTAGCAAAGCTGTTGATTTCATTGCGCTCAACGACGGTTCTACCATTAACAATATTCAGATAGTTGTTGATCCATCTATAATGGATGAAGAACAGCTAAAAAGCATCACAACAGGTGCCTGCATCGGTGTTGATGGCATTGTCGTGGAGAGTCAGGGCGCCGGACAAACTGTAGAGATTCAGTGTAAGAACATTGAAATATATGGTCTTTGTCCTTCAGACTACCCTATGCAGAAGAAGGGACAGAGTTTTGAATATATGCGCAAGTATGCTCACTTGCGTCTGCGTACAAATACATTTGGCGCTGTGTTCAGAATTCGTCATAATATGGCAATAGCTGTACATAAATATTTCCATGATCATGGATTCTTCTATTTCAACACTCCTCTTATCACAGCAAGTGATTGTGAGGGTGCTGGTGAGATGTTTCAGGTTACGACAAAGAACCTATACAATCTTGATAAGGACGAAGACGGTAAAATCAAATATGATGATGATTTCTTCGGTAAGATGACTTCACTCACTGTATCTGGTCAGCTTGAAGGTGAACTTGGTGCAACAGCTTTGGGATCTATCTATACATTCGGTCCTACATTCCGTGCTGAGAACAGTAACACACCTCGTCACTTGGCTGAGTTCTGGATGATTGAGCCAGAGGTTGCTTTTCTTGAACAGGAAGGACTTATGGATCTTGAGGAAGATTTTATAAAGTATTGTATACGCTGGGCTCTTGATAATTGCAAGGATGACTTGGCATTCCTTAACAAGATGATTGATAAGGGACTTATTGAGAGACTTGAAGGTGTGTTGAAGCAGGACTTCGTACGTCTTCCTTATACAGAAGGTATAAAGATTCTTGAAGAGGCAGTCGCTAAAGGACATAAGTTTGAAAATCCTGTTTCTTGGGGTATTGACCTTGCCAGTGAACATGAGCGTTTCCTTGTTGAAGAGCATTTTAAGAAGCCTGTCATCATGACAGATTATCCTAAGGAGATCAAGGCTTTCTATATGAAGATTAATGAGGATGACAAGACTGTTCAGGGTACTGACGTCCTTTTCCCACAGATTGGTGAGATAATCGGTGGTTCTGTACGTGAGGAGAACTATGATAAGTTGGTAGGTGAAATAGAACGCAGACAGATTCCAATGAAGGACATGTGGTGGTATCTTGATACTCGTAAGTATGGAAGTTGCCCTCATGCTGGTTTCGGATTAGGTTTCGAACGTCTTATTCTATTTGTTACAGGAATGCAGAACATCCGTGATGTGATTCCTTTCCCACGTACTCCAAAAACTGCAGAATTCTAAAATGGGAAAAATAATACTAACCGGTGATCGTCCTACAGGAAAGCTCCATCTTGGACATTATGTAGGCAGTCTCCGTCGTAGAGTTCAGCTTCAGGATTCAGGTGACTTTGAGCGTATGTTTGTTTTTATGGCTGATGTTCAGGCATTGACAGACAACGCTGATAACCCTGAAAAAATTCGTCAGAATATTATTGAAGTTGCTCTAGACTACTTGTCTGCTGGACTTGATCCAGTAAAATGTACTTTGTTCATTCAGAGTCAGATTCCAGAATTGGCTGAACTGACAACTTATCTGATGAATCTTGTAAGCGTATCTCGTGTACAGCGTAATCCAACAGTGAAGACTGAAATCAAAATGCGTAATTTTGAGGCCAATATTCCTATGGGGTTCTTCTGTTATCCTGTTTCTCAGGCTGCAGATATCACCGCTTTCAAAGCTACAACAGTACCTGCTGGTGAGGATCAGGAGCCGATGATAGAAATCACTCGTGAACTTGCACGCCGCTTTAACCAGACTTATGGTGAAGTGTTGGTAGAGCCAAACATCATGTTGCCTGAGAATGCTACATCTCGTCGCCTCCCTGGTACTGATGGTAAGGAAAAGATGAGCAAGAGCCTTGGCAACTGTATTTATCTTAGCGACGATGCTGATGCTGTTTGGAAGAAAGTTAAGGGTATGTACACAGACCCTACTCATATCAATCTAAGTGATCCTGGACATGTAGAAGGAAATGCTGTATTCACATATCTTGATGCATTCTCAACAGATCAGGATTTTGCTGATTTCTGGCCAGAGTACAGTAATCTTGATGCACTAAAAGATGCTTACACCCATGGTGGAGTAGGCGATATGAAGTGCAAGAAGTTGCTAAATAATGTAATCAATCGTATGCTTGATCCTATTCGTGAGCGTCGCCATGAGTTTGAACAGGATATTCCTGAGATTTTCAATGTCCTCAAGAAGGGTAGTGATGAAGCTCGTGCTGCAGCTGCACAGACTATGGACGAAGTAAGAAAGGCAATGCAGATTGATTACTTCAATGATGCTGCTTTGATCAAGCAACAGACAGATAAGTATAAGAAGTAACTAATTCGTTGTTTCATCCTATATTAAGATGAGGTGATTTGAATGAAAAATAAATAATAACCCCGATGCAGTAGTTACCGCATCGGGGTGTTGTCTTTTATACTTTGCGTATAATCTTTATGCAAGATGAATACCGTCGTTGGCTAATGTTATCAGCTTCTTCTTATAAAGGTCACCGATTGCCTTCTTAAATACCTTTTTACTTACGTGGAACTGGCGCTTTATTTCTTCAGGATCGCTCTTGTCGTTGAAAGTGCAGTGACCATCATTACCCTTAATATAGTCAAGCAATGTTGTTGAAAAGTCTTCTGCTGCTGCAATTCCTAAAGGTTGCAAAGTCAGATCAATCTTTCCGTCTGGTCGCATGTTGCTCACGTATGCCTTCATGCGGTCGCCCGTGTGTACATACTTGAATATCTGATCTTCATAAATCAGTCCTGGATATGTATTGTCTACGATAACCTTAAAACCTAAGTCAGTCTTCTGCCAGATAAGAATGTCTGTTTCAGAACCTCTTTTTAGTTCGCAAGTGTCATCAGTTTCTTTCATATAATGTTCAATCTTAGCACTGGCAACAATACGGTAGCTGTCTTCGTCAATATGTATGTGAACAATATAACTATCACCAATCTCCATGCGCTTTTTCTGCTCTCTGAACGGACAGAAAATATCTTTTGTTAGTCCCCAGTTAAGGAATGCTCCGTATTCATTCACCCATGAACATTCCAGAAATGCGAAATCACCAACCTTAGCCAAAGGCTTTTCTGTTGTAGCGATAGGTCTTTCGTCTTGATCAAGGTATACGAAGCATTCAATCTCGTCACCAGGTTTAGTTCCTTCAGGTACATATTTCTGTGGCATTAGAATTTCTCCCTCGCGACCTGCGTCAAGATATATTCCGAAAACCTCTCCGAAACCTTCACGGCGTGCTTCTTCTTTTACACGTAGGAGATTGTATTCTCCAAGTTTTATTTCTATTGACATAATTTTTTGTTTTACTTGATATAAGCATCAAATCACTTTGCGTGCTGAGGCTTATGCCTTTTTGTTAATTAAATGGTTATACTCTCGGTATTCTCCACATTCTCTTGATCATCTAACAATCCGTCTTTCATGTGTATTGTGCGGTCAGTGATTTCAGCAAGTCCTTCATCGTGAGTTACTATGACGAAAGTCTGACCGAATTTATCTCTCAAGTCAAAAAACAACTGATGTAGTTCTGTTTTGTTTTTTGAATCCAAACTACCTGATGGTTCGTCCGCAAGGATAACGGCTGGATTGTTTATCAAAGCTCTTGCAACAGCCACGCGTTGTTTTTCACCTCCTGACAACTCGGCAGGCTTATGGTTAGCTCTATCGCTGAGTCCCATGAAGTCGAGCAGTTCATTAGCTCTCTTCATTGCTTCTTTGTTGCTTTTCCCAGCGATGTATGCAGGAATCATAATGTTTTCAAGAGCAGAGAACTCTGGTAGAAGCTGGTGGAACTGAAATACGAAACCAATATGCTTGTTTCGGAAATCGCTGAGCTTCTTTGTTGACAAAGTACTTACGTCAACTCCGTCAATCGTGATAGTACCTTTGTTTGGCTTGTCCAGTGTGCCGATAATCTGCAATAGAGTAGTCTTTCCCGCGCCAGACGGTCCGACTATACTTACTATTTCGCCTTTTTTAATATGTAAGTCTATGCCTTTTAATACTTGTAGGCTTCCAAAACTTTTTGTTATGCCTTTGATATCTATCATAATATTTATATTTAATTCTTGTTTTTATTCTTTATCATCCATTGTCTGAAGAACTGGTATGGACTATGTTCTTCAGAAAGTTGCAGTTTCGTGAATGTCATTCCAGATGAATCCCCGTATTGGTCAGGGAAGATGATCATCAAACTGTTGCTGTTGAAGAATCTGGTAAGCTGTTCTGGAAGGGAATCAAATGATGGTATATATGATATAGTTCCCTTTCTGGCTGTGATTACAACAAACAGGTGATCATCGTTGACATTGATTGCCAATTTCGGTAGCTCATCCCAATCTTCAAAGGCTACATATTCCGCTCTAACGTCAGTATGTCTGTTCTGTATGTATTCGTTAATCAGCGAAAGTGTACCTCTGTTGCCGTGAAACTGTATTCTGCAATTCAGGTTTCCTGCCAGTCTTGCCAGTCTTTCAAGCCATCTGTAGAATCCTGGTTCAAATTCTGCTTTCTTTGGTACTGCCACCTGTATCCTTCTGAAAGTGTTGATTGGTTGTAGACATCTTACGATCATCAACTGTCTAGATATGTCATTGAACAGGTTTTGCGTTATGGTTCCCCAGAAGCTTTTGTAGTTTCCGTGGCATTCGTGCATACCCATTATGATTTCTGATGCTGCATATTCTTTAAAAGCATGTGATATTCCGTTACTAATGTTAGTCGCAATTCTGCTTTGTACAATCATTCTCACGTTGGCAGCATTTGCTGTCATCTCCATATATTCAAGCGTGTTTCTTCCTTTTTCTTGGTTATATGCCAGATTAAGGTCATCAAGAACTACGTTAAGTCCAATTATTCCTCTGTTAAGTTTGGTGTTTCTCATCATTATACCAATCTTCACCAGTTCATTTGCTGTTTCTTTTTGTTCCACAGGAATAAGAACTTTCTCATCATCGGCAGTTTTATCTTCGTTAATCTTATTCTTGTTTGTAAGTGCTATTTTGCGCGCAGCTCTTTCGGTAGTAAACGAACTGAATATGCATGTCACAAGAATCAGAATAATCGTACCGTTGAGTACGTCATCATTAAGCAGCCTTTGACCGTTGGGAAGAATTATATTGTATCCTACCAACACTGCTGCAAGAGTTGCTCCAGCCTGTGCGTTGCTTAATCCATATATCAGTTCGCGCTCAATGCTCTTCATGTTGAATAGCTTTTGTGTGGCTAGTGACGCAATCCATTTACTTGATAATGCCACAGCAATCATCACGCCTGCTACCTTTATTGTGCCGAAGCCTGCGAATATAATGTTTACGTTAATCAACATGCCCACGCCGATAAGGAAATATGGAATGAAAAGCGCGTTGCCCACAAACTCAAGGTGTGTCATCAGTGGCGATATGTTTGGCACATATCTGTTCAGCACTAGTCCCGTGAGAAATGCTCCGAGCAATCCTTCCATACCTATAAAAGCCATCATTCCTGCTCCAAGAAATGTCATTGCAAGTACGAATATGAATTGTGTAACATTCTCTTCATATCGTTGAAAGAAGTATCTTGCCATTCGTGGGAAGAAATATATGATGATAAAGAATACGATGAAGAGTTTTATTGCCAGCATAAACCAAAAAAAGCCATTAACTTCTCCCTTGAACATCCCACCGACAATGGCTAGAACAAGCAATGTCAATGTGTCTGTAATGGCTGTTGCTCCGGCTGCAATTGTAACACTTCGTTGTTGAGACAATCCGTATCTTAATACGATAGGGTAGGCTATGAGTGTATGCGATGCATACATACTTGCAAGAAGTATTGATGTAAGAACTCCATATTTCAGTAGCGACGTATTGAGCGCAAAACCTATGATCATTGGTATTGCGAATGCTAGAATACCATGTGTTGAAGTCTTTATTCTATTTTTCTTGAAGTCGGCCATGTTCATCTCCAGCCCGGCGAGAAACATGATGTAGTAAAGTCCTACTTTACCGAACAATTCAAACGAGCTGTCATGTGATAATATGTTGAAACCGTGCGGTCCGACGATAACTCCTGCCAGAATCATTCCTATGAGATGCGGAATACGCAATTTGCCCATTAGGATAGGGGCAAACAGAATGATACATAGGACGATGAAGAATATCCACGTCGGATCTGTTATCGGTAGATATTGCGATATATTTTGCATAAAAGCTGCACGATTTATAAATGATAATGCAAAGGTGCAAAAAAAATATCACTTTTGAATGATATTAATATGAAAAGTTGTATTTTTGCATCTGAAATTAAATTAATTTTTTAAAAGATATCAATATGAAAGTAGCAATTGTTGGCGCAAGTGGAGCCGTGGGGCAGGAATTCCTACGCATTCTTGCAGAAAGGAATTTCCCAATGGATGAACTAGTTTTATTTGGCTCTAAACGCAGTGCCGGAAGTAAATACAATTTTAAGGGAAAAGACTACGAAGTTAAACTTTTGCAGCATAATGATGATTTCAAAGATGTTGATATCGCATTTACATCTGCTGGTGGTGGAACTTCTGAGGAATTTGCAGAGACCATAACAAAATATGGTGCTGTGATGATTGATAATTCAAGTGCTTTCCGTATGGAAAATGATGTTCCTTTGGTAGTGCCTGAGGTTAATGCTGAGGATGCTCTTGACAGACCACGCAATATTATTGCAAACCCAAACTGTACAACTATCATGATGGTTGTTGTGTTGAAGCCTATTGAGGATATCAGCCATATTAAGAAAATCCATATATCTAGTTATCAGAGTGCAAGTGGAGCTGGTGCTGCAGCAATGGCAGAACTCCAGCAGCAATATAAGGAATTGGTTGAGGATGGCGAGGTTAAGACTATTAATAAGTTCCCTCATCAGTTGGCTTACAACGTGATTCCACAGATTGATAAAATGACAGAGACTGACTATACAAAAGAAGAGATGAAGATGTATAACGAGACTCGTAAGATTATGCACAGCGATGTTCGCACAAGTGCCACTTGCGTACGTGTAAGTTCTCTTCGTTCTCATTCTGAAAGTGTATGGTTTGAAACAGAAAAACCTGTAGATGTTGCTGAAATACGTAAGGCTCTTGAGGTTGCTCCTGGAGTAACTCTTGTAGACGATCCTCAGAACTATGTATATCCAATGCCACTTGAAAGTGCAGGAAAGGATGATGTTTATGTAGGTCGTGTTCGCAAGGATCTAGCCGATGATAATGGAAATACATTATGGCTAACAGGTGATCAGATCCGTAAGGGTGCAGCCCTGAATGCCGTTCAGATTGCAGAGTATCTTATCAAAGTAGGAAATATAAAATAACGCTTCTGCGTATTCTCGGGTGATCGTGAAAACAGTATCCAGCCGGCTCTGTATTGATGTTGGTACAGAATACTGTTTTCACGATAATTCTAAAACCACCGATCGGTATAGTTTAGGAACGTTGGCTTATTATTAAGTACAGTTCTTTAAGTTATGCAATCCTCATTTGTTGGGAAAATAGTCAAAATATTATATGTTTTGAAAACTAATTATTATCTTTGTATATTATGAAAGAAATATATTTAGCCGGAGGATGTTTCTGGGGAACAGAACATTTCTTCAAACAAATAGACGGAGTATTGGAAACAAAAGTTGGATTTGCAAATGGACATACTGAAAATCCGACATATAAAGAAGTGTGCACTGATACGACCGGCTTTGCAGAAACAGTGTATATTAAATATGATGAGAAGAAAATAAATCTTGAGTTTTTACTTAATATGTACTTCAAAGCGATTGATCCGGTAAGTGTGAACAAACAAGGTGGTGATTGTGGTACACAATATCGTACAGGTGTCTACTATACATCTAAAGATCAGCTTCCTGTCATAGAGAAAGTTTTTAATCAACAGCAAAAAGAATTATCCGAACCAATAGCTGTTGAAATTAAAGCCCTTCAAAATTTCTATGCAGCTGAAGAATATCATCAAGATTATCTAGATAAAAATCCGAATGGATATTGTCATTTGCCTTTAGCATTATTTGAATATGCTAGAAATGCTAAGGATAAAGGATCTTTATAATTAAGGCTTTAAGAAATAATTTACTTGAGGATATTCCCCAATATTTTTCATGTGGAATGCGTTTTGACGATATAATGCAAACGTTTGATCGATGTAATGCAAACTTTATGTCGTAGTAATGCAAACTTTATGTCGTAGTAACGCAAACTTTATGTCGTAGAAACGATTTTATAATTGAATGCCAGTTAATTCTATCACCTAGGCTTTTTAATAAATATAGTGTCGATGTGTCTATCGCTTGATTATCAGTTATATACGACTGATAATGTAAAAAAATAAGTGACAGTATAGGGACGGCTTTTTCTGCCTTTTATCGATGAAAAGCAAAATAGTTCATAATTCAGAGGCGTTTTTTCACACTCCAGTAAGATGCGTTTCTATATAGAAATGCAATGTTAATGAAAAGATAGCTGATTTTATTTTTTTAAAAATTACCGACAATTGTTTTTGCCCCAAAAGCTATCTAAATTATTGGCACTCAGCTAATCGACAGTTCGACATTTGTTTTTTGAAAAACTTTAGTGTGCGCGTGTACAATATATATGGGAATGCTTTTTGTCTGTGTTGTTTTTTACTTCGGCCTTTTTAATAATGCTGTAGCTAGAACGTAGCCTTGTAGCTAAAAAAACAAAAGCGCAGGGGGGAGTTTATATATAATATAACAAAGAGTAATACCAATGAATCACATGATATACTATGTTTTTTTATTCACAAAAGACGATATCTTGGACTTTGTATAAAAATTCTTGCAAAAAAAACAGAAAAATACAACGCCGGTGCAACTTTTTCGATGAATTTGCGTCTTAATATAAAACAGCAAACTAGATACATTGCTGAAAAGTAATAAATTTACGCTAAAAAACGATTGTAAGAATAATTTGATAAACAAAAATATTCAAAGTAATGCAGTGTAGCCTGCATGCAAATGAATGACAAATATTTCGGCAGGGAGTATTCTCTCCACTTCCTGTCGGATATTTGTTTTTGATGTAATAAATACAGTTTGGTGATTGCCTTATTAAACTTTATTAGTTTGGATAAATTAAAACTTCAATAAAATATTTGTTTGAGTAATATTGTTTTTATATATTTGCAGATACAAGAAATGGGAAAGTTAATATGTTGGCTATGCCCAGGTAATAAAATATAATATGAGTACTGTAATATATCCTTCACCAATATTCGGCCCAATTAATAGTCGCCGACTTGGTATTTCATTAGGTATAAACCTTATGCCGGCTGACGGCAAGGTTTGCACATTTGACTGTATTTACTGTGAATGTGGATTTAACAAACAACGGATTCCTATGCAAAAACGCCCAACTAGAAGCGAAGTAGCTTCAGCTCTGGAAAAAAAACTGAAGGAAATGCACTTGCAGAATGTTCACCCTGATGTGCTTACCTTTGCAGGTAATGGAGAACCTACGGCTCATCCGGATTTCTATGATATTATATGTGATACAATAGAACTTAGAAATCAATATTGTCCAGAAGCAAAAATAAGTGTATTGAGTAACAGTACGTTCATTAATAAAGAAAAGGTAAGAGAAGCCCTTTTATTGGTTGATAATAATATACTTAAAATGGATACGGTCGACCCAGCATACATACAACGTGTAGATCGCCCTACTCAAAAATCGTATGACATCAGTAATATTATTGATGACCTGAAACTCTTCAACGGACATGTGATAATACAATCTATGTTTTTAAAAGGTAAGACCATTGACGGAGTTGATGTTGATAACACGGGTGAAATATATGTGAAACCTTGGCTTGATGCAGTGTTAAGTATTCAACCTCAGGAGGTTATGATATACACAATAGATCGTGAGACTCCTGATCAGAAACTTGAAAAGGCTACCCCTGAAGAATTAGATGCAATTCGCGATAGAGTGATTGCTGCGGGAATACCTTGTACTGCGTCGTATTGATGCAACATCTTGCTGTCATGATTTTAGTAAAATAAATATATTCAGCTTATGAAACCAGATATAACTACAGTTCCAATTCTAGCACTGGATAAGTATCTAGGCAGATGGTATGAGATTGCTAGAATTGACAATCGTTTTGAACGTGGCATTGGTAATGCGATTGCAGAGTATTCGCTTAATCCTAATGGAACAATCAAAGTTGTAAATTCAGGTGTTGACATAAAAACAGGTAGGGTGAAGAGTGCTGTTGGAAAAGCAAAGACAACCTCTGTTCCGGGACTGCTAAGAGTGTCTTTCTTCTGGATCTTTTATTCAGATTACAGAGTGCTGGCTGTAGCTGAAAACTATAAATGGGCATTGGTTGGCGGAAGCTCCTCAAAATACTTATGGATACTTTCACGCAGACCTGAATTATCAGAAGAAGAATTAGCATTGGTATTATCTGAAGCTTCACGTAGAGGATATGATACAGACCGGCTGATTTACCCTTGGAAATAATAGACTAAACTTAGTTCTGTTAAGAGTTAATTGCTGTTAAACTATTGTGTTATCATCACTTTTGCACTATCTTTGCAAGATATTTGGTGTAATACACTCTTTTATTAAATGGGAAAGAAACGTAAAACATCCCGCAGTCGTCACGGATTGCAGGTTATAACTTTGTGCATAAGCACTGCAATGGTGCTTGTCTTGTTGGGAATGGTAGTTTTTTCTGTGCTTACAGCCAGAAACTTATCTACTTATGTTAAGGAGAATCTTGTTGTAACAATGATGCTTCAGGACGATATTACAAATCCTGAGGCACAGCAGTTGTGCAGTATGATTCATCATCGTCCGTATATAAAGAAGATTACATATATCAGCAAGGAAGCTGCTTTGAAGGAACAGACTGCGGCTATGGGAACTGACCCTTCTGAATTCATTGGCACAAATCCTTTCCTTGCTTCAATAGAACTTCAGTTGAAAGGCGACTACGCCAATACTGATTCGCTAAAATGGATTACAAAAGAACTGAAGAAATATCCTAAGGTTGGTGATATAACATATCAGCAGGCATTGGTAAATAGTGTGAATGATAATCTACAAAAGATTAGTCTGGTACTTTTTGTATTGGCTGTATTGCTCACGTTCGTATCATTCTCTTTGATAAACAATACTGTTCGTCTTGGAATATATGCACGCCGATTCTCAATTCATACAATGAAACTAGTTGGAGCATCATGGAGCTTTATACGTTATCCTTTCGTAGTGCGTGCCATCGTGGTCGGTATGATTGCAGCTTTGGTTGCTATTGGCGTTTTGGGAGCATGTGCATATGCACTGTATAGCTACGAACCAGGAGTCTTGACAGTCGTTACATGGGACATAGCTGCTATCACCGCAATATCTGTGTTCTTGTTTGGAATCATCATTACAGCAATATGTTCAAGTCTGTCTGTCAACAAGTTCTTGAAGATGAAGGCAGGTGATCTTTATAAGATTTGATAAATAAGAAATATAAATAAAAAAACAATGGATAAGAAGAATTTCGCTTTCGACAAAACCAACTTTATATTGTTGGCTGTCGGTGTGGCTATTGTCATAATCGGGTTTATTCTCATGGGTGGTGCAGGTTCTACAGAGAATACATTTAACCCAGAAATATTCAGTGCTATTCGCATAAAGGTAGCTCCGGTAGTATGCTTCGTAGGTTTTATATCTATCATCTACGCTGTTATCCGTAAACCAAAAGACGAAAATAACGCTGCTGAATAATGGATTTAATACAAACAATCATCATTGCCATTGTTGAAGGCTTGACTGAATTCCTGCCGGTATCATCAACCGGTCACATGATAATAACTCAGAATTTACTAGGTATCCAACAAGGCAATCCATTTGTTCATGCCTTTACTTTCATTATACAGTTTGGAGCAATTCTGTCTGTCGTATGTTTATATTGGAAAAAATTTTTCCAAATGAGAAACTATGAGGAATTTATCAGTAAGATGAAATTCTATGGTCTTCTTATCGTTGGCGTTATACCAGCTGTATTTATCGGCTTGGCTGCAAAGAAATCAGGATTGCTTGACTGGCTGCTTGATAGTGTAGAAGTTGTTGCTGTTATGCTTGTGCTAGGTGGTATCTTTATGCTGTTTTGTGACAGAATATTCAATAAAGGTAAAGAAGATAATAAGGTTACTTGCAGACGTGCCTTCTTTATAGGTTTATTCCAGTGCCTTTCTGTTATTCCAGGTATGAGTCGCAGTATGTCGACCATTGTCGGAGGAATGCAGCAGAAACTGACACGTAAGAATGCAGCTGAATTTTCTTTTTTCCTTGCCGTACCAACAATGGCAGGAGCTACACTGCTTGATTTGATAGAAATGTTCGGCGAAGGTACAAAATGGGCTACACCACATAATATAATGCTATTGTTAGTAGGATGTGTTATCGCATTTTTCGTTGCTTTGCTGGCAATGAAATGGTTTGTAAGTTTCCTTGCCAAATATGGTTTCAAGGCATTCGGTTGGTATCGTATTGTTGTTGGATTAATAATTTTGGTAATGCTTCTTACTGGGCATTCACTAGTAATGGCTAGCTGATGAATAAGGATTTCAAGGCAGGTGAGGTGTTTGCAATAGATAAACCTTACCACATAACAAGTTTTGGCGCATTGGCGCATGTGCGCTATGTGCTTTCACATGAACTTGGATATAAAGTTAAAATAGGCCATGCCGGAACGCTTGATCCTTTGGCAACAGGAGTTTTGATATTGTGTACCGGTAAAGCTACAAAGAGAATAGAGGAATTTCAAGGTCATACAAAGGAATATACAGCTATTTTGCAGCTGGGTGCTACAACGGTGAGCTATGATATGGAGCATGAGGAAAATGAGCATTTTCCTACAGAGCATATTACTCGTGAACTTATAATCAGTAAACTCAAACAGTTTATTGGCGATATAGAGCAAGTTCCGCCTACATATAGCGCAGTGAAGATAAACGGAGATCGTGCTTGTGACTTGCGCCGTGCTGGTGAAGAAGTGACGCTGAGAACCAAAAATGTACATATTGATGAGATTGAGGTGACAGATTTCGATGCTGAAAAGATGTTGCTCAGTATTCATGTAGTATGTGGAAAGGGAACTTATATACGCGCTTTGGCACGTGACTTGGGGCGTGCACTTGGCAGTGGAGCATATCTTACTGCATTGAGACGTACCAGAGTCGGTGATTTTACAATAGATAAATGTCTCGATTACGAGCAAATAAAAGAATGGTTAGTACAAACTGATAAATAAATATGAAGTTATCACAGTTCAAATTTAATCTGAATAAGGAGCAGGTAGCCCTGTATCCTCACAGTTTCACTCGTGAATTCACCAATGATGATGGCACCAAGGAATCTTTCAAGGTGACTCGTCGTGATGAGAGTCGTCTGATGGTGCTTCACAAAAAATCTGGTGAAATAGACATGTTCAAGAAGGATGCCGATGGTAAGCCTATTGAGGGTGAGTATCTGGAATTTCGCAATATACTCGATTATTTCGATGAAGGCGATACCTTCGTTTTCAATGATACTAAGGTTTTCCCTGCACGCCTTTATGGCACGAAGGAGAAGACTGATGCAAAGATAGAGGTGTTTTTGTTGCGCGAACTCAATGAGGAGATGCGTTTGTGGGATGTTCTTGTAGAGCCAGCTCGCAAGATTCGTATTGGAAACAAACTATTCTTTGACGAGACTAGCACAATGGTTGCCGAGGTTATTGATAATACAACTAGCCGTGGTCGTACGCTTCGTTTCCTTTATGATTGTGATCATGATGAGTTCAGAAATGATTTGTTCGCACTAGGAGAGTCTCCATTGCCACGTTATATTATAGATAACCGTGAAAGCAATCACGCTACACCTGAGGATTTGGAAGATTTTCAGACTGTATATGCCAAGAATGAAGGGGCGGTAACAGCTCCAGCTACAGGATTGCATTTTAGTCGTGAATTGATGAAACGTATGGAAATACGTGGTATCAATGACGCTTATATAACTTTGCATTGCGGACTAGGAAACTTTAATCCTATTGAAGTTGAAGATTTGACAAAACACAAGATGGATTCTGAGCAGATGGTTATTACTGCTGAGGCTTGTGATTTGGTAAACAAGACAAAACAAAGCGGACATCATGTTCTTGCCATTGGTACGAGTGTTGTTAAGGCAACTGAAACTGCTGTTGGTACAGACGGTTTGTTGAAAGAATACTCTGGATGGACAAACAGGTTCATCTTCCCTCCATTTGATTTTGGATTGGCAGACTGTATGGTTGCCAACTTCTATCATCCATATTCTACATTACTTATGTCTACAGCTGCTTTTGGTGGTTATGACATAGTTATGGAGTGTTATAAGAAAGCTGCTGCAAACGGTTATATGTTTGGATGCTATGGCGACTCTCTGCTGATACTCAACGATTGATAATTTGTAGCAACATTGGCTTTACATAAAGTTTACCTAGGTTTGGGTTCGAATATTGGAAACCGTAAGCGCAATATGCGTGAGGTTGTTCAATACATGGAAAGCATGATTGGTACTGTTACGTGTCAGTCAGCTCTTTATGAGACTGAGCCATGGGGGTTTGAAAGTCCAAACCTTTTCATAAATATGTGCGTGTGTGTGGAAACACCACTTGCTCCGAGACAGTTGCTGGAGGCAACGCAGGAGATTGAAAAGCGCATGGGAAGAGTTGGAAAGTCGGTAAATCATGAGTATCAAGACCGCATAATAGACATAGACATATTGATTTATGATGATATTACGGTTGATGAACCTGACTTGAAAATTCCTCATCCTTTAATGAAGGAGAGGGATTTTGTAATGACCCCGTTAAATGAGATACTAAAAAAGAAGTAATTGTAGGTTTTGTTATTTTGTATCAAAACCGTAATGATAAAAAAATCCCGCAACTCAATAGAGGTGCGGGATTTTTTTATTCTTAATCCAATAACCAGATTACTTACGAAGACCGAGTTCCTTGATGATAGCACGGTAGCGATTGATATCGCTAGAGTAAAGATAATCAAGCAATGCGCGGCGTTTACCTACAAGCTGAGTCAGTGAACGAGTTGTCACTTTGTCCTTGCGGTTAGCCTTTACATGCTCAGTAAGATGCTTGATACGGAATGTAAAAAGTGCGACCTGACTCTCTGCAGAACCTGTGTCAGTAGCTGACTTACCATACTGGTTGAAGATTTCTTCCTTCTTTGCTTTGTCTAAATACATAGCTGTGAAATTGATTAAATTAAGTTGCATCATTACATCCTTCGGGTGTCAAACTGCCTTAATCACAACAGCCACACTCTCAAATGCATCGGATTCTCCGAAAATGCGCTGCAAAGTTAGCAATAAAACTTAAAAATAAAGTGCGATAATTAGATAGTTTTATCCGTTATAACGTTTTTTAACGTGCCTATGTAAACCATTAGTAATCAATAATGAACATTACTTCAGTTATTTTTTGTAATTTTGCATCGAAATTGTAATTTAGCATATTTAAGGTAAAGAAATGCAAGACATTAGAAACGTTGCAGTAATTGCACACGTCGACCACGGAAAAACAACATTGGTCGACAAAATGATGCTCGCTGGAAAACTCTTCCGTGACGGACAGGATAACAGTGGCGAAGTTCTTGACTCCAATGATTTGGAGCGTGAGCGAGGTATAACCATTCTTTCAAAGAATGTATCAATAAACTGGAAAGGTGTAAAAATCAATATTCTAGATACTCCTGGACACTCTGACTTCGGTGGAGAGGTTGAGCGTGTGCTGAATATGGCAGATGGTTGCCTTTTGCTTGTTGACGCTTTTGAGGGCCCTATGCCTCAGACTCGTTTCGTGTTGCAGAAAGCTTTGCAACTCGGATTGAAGCCAATCGTTGTCGTTAATAAAGTTGATAAGCCAAACTGTCGTCCTGACGAAGTTTATGAAATGGTTTTCGACCTTATGTGCGATCTGAATGCCACTGAAGAGCAGCTTGATTTTAAAGTTGTTTATGGTTCTGCAAAGAACGGTTGGATGGCAGAAGACTGGCAAAAGCCAACAGATAATATTGAATATCTTCTTGATAAGATTATTGAAATTATCCCAGCTCCAAAGCATCTTGACGGAACTCCTCAGATGTTGATTACTTCTCTTGACTATTCTAGTTATACAGGTCGTATAGCTGTAGGTCGTGTTCACCGTGGTGAATTGAAGAATGGTATGAACATCACAATCTGTCATCGTGACGGAACTAAGGAAAAAACCAAAATTAAGGAATTGCGTACTTTCGAAGGTATGGGTCACAAGCCTACCGACGTAGTAAAAAGTGGTGATATCTGTGCTGTTGTTGGTTTGGAGCGTTTTGAGATTGGTGATACTATCGCAGACTGGGAAAATCCAGAGGCATTGCCACCTATCGCTGTTGATGAGCCTACAATGAGTATGCTTTTCACGATTAATGATTCTCCATTCTTTGGTAAGGAAGGTAAGTTCTGTACTAGCCGTCATATCAATGAACGTTTGCAGAAAGAACTAGAAAAGAATCTAGCTTTGCGTGTACGTCCTTACGAGGATTCAACCGATAAATGGGTTGTTAGTGGTCGTGGTGTACTTCACCTTAGTGTACTTGTTGAGACAATGCGCCGTGAAGGATATGAACTTCAGGTTGGTCAGCCACAGGTAATCTATAAGGAAATTGATGGCGTTAAGTGTGAACCTATTGAGGAACTCACAATCAACGTTCCACAAGACTATTCTAGTAAGATGGTTGATATGGTAACTCGCCGTAAGGGTGAATTGACTGGTATGGACACTGAAGGTGATCGTGTAAATATTACATTTGATATTCCTTCACGTGGTATCATTGGTCTTCGTACCAATGTACTTACTGCAAGTCAGGGTGAGGCTATCATGGCACATATTTATAAGGAGTATCAGCCATACAAGGGTGAAATCACACGCCGTTTGAACGGTTCAATGATTGCCATGGAGACAGGTACTTCATTTGCTTATTCAATTGATAAACTTCAGGATCGTGGTAAATTCTTTATTGACGCAGGAGAAGAAGTTTATTATGGTCAGGTTGTAGGTGAGCATATTCATGATAATGACCTAGTTATCAATGTAACAAAGGCAAAGCAGCTTACTAACGTGCGTGCCAGTGGTAGTGATGACAAGGCTCGTGTAATTCCAAAGACTGTGATGAGTCTTGAGGAATGTCTAGAATACATCAAGGAAGATGAATATGTAGAGGTAACTCCTAAGAATATGCGTATTCGTAAGGTCATCCTTGATCACCAGGAGCGTAAGCGTTCAAATAAGATTTAATATTTAATAGATCTATATTATGACTGGATTATACATTTTTATAGCACTTATAGTAGTTGCCCTGATAGGATGGGGGATTGCTGAATTGAAGAGCCGTACAATAACATTCGAGCATTCTGAAGCTGAAAAGGAAGAGGCAGAACTCATTCATAAAGAACAGGAAGAACGCGGATTTAAAGAGCAGAATCTTAAGGATTTGTTAGCTCATAACAGTACAAAAGGTTACAATGCAGTAGATTAAATGCAATAAATTCAATATCAAGGCGTTTCATAATAAAATACTTTTTATTATGAAGCGCTTTTTCTTTTTATTATCTCTTTGTGCAACGACAGTTTTTTGCAGTGCGCAAAGCCGTGTTGGAACATTTTCAATCATTCCAAAGGTTGGTGTATGTCTGTCTGATATGACAAACAATGATTTCATTATTGGGAAGAATACTGCTTGTTCGCCAAAATACAAAGCCGGTTTTACTGGTGGAATAGAGGCTGAATATCAGTTGACCTCACCGTTAAGTGTGTCATTGGCTGCATTATATACAATGCAGGGCTGCCGTTATCTTGACGAGAGCGGATTAAGTGCTTCGTCATCTGTAAACTATGAAGGTTATGCAGATCATACGGTGAACTTAAATGTCATAAATGTTCCGCTTACATTGAATTATTATGTGGCAGATGGATTGGCTATTAAAGCTGGTTTGCAGATGGGCTTTCCTGTAGACACTAATGAAAAATACGAAGTAACCCCTTTCACTATAAATGAACGTACGGGAGAGCATTCTTATGGTACGATGGTGAAACATGATGAAAATACCAATGATAAATATAAGAGTGTTGATGTGTCAATACCGTTGGGTGTATCTTATGAATACATGCATGTTGTAGTTGACGCAAGATATAATATAGGTGTAACTAAAAATAACAAGGTGAATGATTCCAAAAGCAACTTTTTTGCGTTGACTGTGGGATATAAATTTGATATGTAAAATAGATAATGACTAAATTAATAAATACTTTAATACTAATAATACTTATTTTTACACAGACTTCTTGCGAGCGGGTAAGTTTTGATAAGTCTGATGTTGAGAACAAAGATGGTTTTGAACTTAATTTCCATGTAGGAAATATTGATACTCGTGGTATCGTAGATGTATCGAAAGTGTGCAATAAGATAAACTTTGCCGTCTATGACAGTATTGGGGATAGGGTGAAATCTATTAGTCAATGTTCTGATAACGATAATGATTTTGGCACTATAAAAGTGTCACTCCCAGAAGGGAACTATATGGTTGTGGCTTTAGCGCATAATTGTAGCTCGAATGCTTCAATGACAAACATGAATAGAATAACCTTTAACGGAAAAGTGACTGATACATTCGTTTATAGTGAAGACATCAATGTAAAGGGAAACTCTGATTATCAGATGACTCTTAAAAGATGCGTCGCAAAGATATTGTTCACGATCAAGGATAAGGTTCCTGAGGATGTCAAACAAATAAAGTTCTTTTATACTGGCGGTAGTAGTACCCTTGATGGTGCCAGTGGTATGGGATGTGTTAACTCACGACAGACAGAGATACGGAATGTTGATGTGGATGCTCGTGCCGATTCCTCAGTTTATGAATTATACACCTTTCCTCAAGATGCGACCAGTAGTCTGAGCATAACCGTTTCATGCCTTGACGGTGTAGGAAATACTATTTATGAACGGATCTTTGATGATGTGAAAATTTCACTTTGTGGTGTTACCACATGTACGGGAAATCTGTTTGCTACAGATGTAAACAGTTCTACAAAAGGAGTTGTTTTGAAAGCTGATGACGAATGGATTGATGGAGGAATATATAAGTTTTGATGAAAAATAGTAAGTTGGCAATTATAATGAAATTGCCAACTTGCCAATAACAATAGTTTACTTAGGGTATACCATGTTTTCTTCTTTGATATTATTTAATACTTCGTGCAGATATTTTGCTGCTTCGTATTTTGCCATAGGAAGATCATGAAGAAGATAATTGCCACAGTCCTTTGCCGCAGCTCCTGGAATGTTTCCTTCAAAGTCGGCTACAAACTTAAATGTTCTCTTCATTAATTCAACAATATCCTTGCTCTGAACGTCTCCCTTGACTAGTAGGTAATTGCCAGTGAGGCACCCCATAGGTCCCCAGTATATTATGCGGTCTTTCCATTCTGCATCATTGCGCAAATATGTTGCAGCAAGATGTTCAATAGTATGTATTGCTCCATTATGCAATACAGGTTCTCTGTTAGGTTCCTTCATTCTAATGTCAAAAGTAGTGATAGTCTCATTACCGACATTATCCTTGCGGCTAACGTAAATGCCACGAAGAAGTGCTTCGTGATTTATTGTAAAACTTGGTATTTTATCCATAATCATTTATTTATTGCGTCAATAAAACTTTTTGTAACTTCGAAACTTCCCTCAGCCATACGGTCCCAGAAGTCGAAATACATTTGTGCCTTGTTGTCTTTAAGTGGAACATCACTTATTATTCTGAAACTGATAAATGGTGTACCGAAGATATGGCATGTTTGTGCTATGCTGCAGCTCTCCATGTCTACAGCTGTAGAAGTAGGGAACTTTTCCATTATCTGTGTCATCTTTTCTTGGCTGTCAACAAACCACTCTCCGCTTACAGTAAGTCCCTTCTTTATTTTAAGTTCTCCGTGATTTAGCTTTAAAGCCACACTTACCAAATTTTCAGGTGCTTTGAAACGTGCCGGCATACCGAGAATCTGTCCAAATTCGCAGTTGTCTCCACAATATGCGTCATGGTATGTACATTCTTCTGCAACAACAACATCCCCTACATTCAGTGTAGTGTCGGCTCCGCCAGCGCATCCTGTTGAAATAATCAGGTCAGGATGATGCTCGGATATCATCTTTGTTGCACCAATAGCAGAATTAACCTTACCAATGCCGCATTTCTGAATTATGATATTTTCATCATTATGAAACACTTTCTCCAGTTGTGCGAATTCTTTATCCATCGCAACTATAATTCCTATCTTCATCTTTTATATATTTTCTTTGGTGCAAAGTTAATAAAAACCTCATCTTATGAACAAATAAATTATTGTTATTTATAGTTATTGTGCACCAGCGTCTATCATTTGAGGATAAATACATAAATGTTTTATGCATTTATATGTTCCTTTGATACATAAAAAATCTTCATTTTGAAGCTTTATTTCATTTTAATACTATTTATGCTTTAATAGCGCCGAATTGTAACTACCAGACATCTGTGACCTTACAGTTTTACACTTTCTGCCTATTTTAATATCTTTTTGTATTGTGTTTTGCCTTTTTTGCTATCGTTTTGCTAACTTTGCAGCATAAATAGCAAACAAATTGTAACCAATAAACAGTAGAACATATTATTATGTGTGGAATCGTAGCAATATTTAATATTAAAGAGCAAACTTCTGAACTAAGACAGAAAGCTTTGCGTATGAGTCAAAAAATTCGTCATCGCGGTCCGGATTGGAATGGAATTTATTGTGGCTGTTCCGCGATTCTAGCTCATGAAAGATTATCAATTGTAGATCCTGAATCAGGAAAACAACCTTTATTCAGCCCAGACAAGAAACAGATTCTCGCGGTGAATGGTGAAATCTACAATCATCATGATATAAGAAAACAATATGCGGGTAAGTATCAGTTCCAAACAGGAAGTGATTGCGAAGTCATCCTTGCTTTATATCGAGAAAAAGGAATAGATTTTCTTGAGGATATAAGTGGTATTTTTGCATTTGCACTTTATGATGCAGAAAAGGATGAGTTCCTTATTGCTCGTGATCCAATGGGAGTCATACCTCTTTATATAGGATATGATGACGACGGAAAAGTTTATGTAGCAAGTGAACTTAAAGCTCTTGAAGGCAATTGTGACAGATATGAGGTGTTTTTGCCAGGACATTATTATAGCAGTCGTGAAGGTAAGATGAAACGTTATTATACACGCGATTGGATGGATTATGATAATGTGAAAGACAATAAGGCTAGTGTTAAGGAGATTCACGATGGTCTGGAGGATGCTGTAAAGCGCCAGCTTATGAGTGATGTTCCTTATGGCGTTTTGCTTTCTGGTGGATTAGATTCTTCTGTTATTAGTGCTGTCGCTGAGAAATTTTCTCAGAATAGAGTAGAGGATAACGGTTCTACAAAGGCATGGTGGCCAAGACTTCATTCTTTTGCTGTAGGATTAAAGAACGCTCCTGATTTAGCTAAGGCTAAGTTGGTGGCAGATCATATAGGAACAGTTCATCATGAAATTAACTACACCATACAGGAAGGTCTTGACGCAATACGTGACGTTATATATTTCATAGAAACTTATGATGTTACTACTGTCAGAGCTTCAACCCCAATGTACCTTTTGGCAAGAGTGATAAAGAGTATGGGTATAAAAATGGTTTTATCTGGTGAGGGCGCTGATGAAATTTTCGGTGGATATCTTTATTTCCATAAGGCACCTTCGGCAAAGGCTTTCCATGAAGAGACTGTTAGAAAATTGTCTAAACTTTATATGTATGATTGTCTTCGCGCCAACAAGAGTCTTGCTGCATGGGGAGTAGAGGGTCGTGTGCCATTCCTTGACAAAGAATTTCTTGATATCGCAATGCGAACAAATCCAGAAGCAAAGATGTGTCCTGGACAGACGATGGAGAAGAAAATCGTAAGAGAAGGCTTTGCTGATATGCTGCCGGCAGAGGTAGCTTGGAGACAAAAGGAACAGTTTAGTGACGGAGTAGGATATTCATGGATAGACACTTTGAAGAAAATAACGTCAGATCAGGTTAGTGATGAGCAGATGGAACATGCGGAAGAGCGATTCCCTATTAATCCTCCACGCAATAAAGAAGAATATTATTACCGTTCTATATTTGCAGAACATTTCCCAAGTGACAGCGCTGCACTTACTGTGCCAAGTGTACCGAGTGTTGCTTGCAGTACGGCAGAGGCCCTTGCATGGGATGAGGCTTTTAAAAATATGAATGACCCTAGCGGAAGGGCAGTTACCGGGATACATGAGCAGGCTTATAAAGATTGATTAGAATTTTATTATAATTATGGTATACAATACAAACAGAGTAATGAAAAAGAGATGGATAATACTTATGCTCTCAATGGTTATTATTGCCATTTCAGGGCTTTTCGTAGGTGAACCTTCGTTCAAATGTGATTTCTCAAAGATTAATGCCGCAGATGTTGCATGGCTTATCACTTCAACAATCTTCGTGCTAATGATGACTCCAGGACTGTCATTCTTCTATGGTGGAATGGTTGGAGCTAAGAATGTTATTTCAACGATGCTTCAAAGTTTCATCGCGATGGGACTTATCAGTATCCTTTGGGTAGTTTTTGGATTCAGCCTTGCTTTTGGTGATGATATTGGAGGTATTATAGGTAATCCATTGACGTTCTTAATGTTTAAGCATGTTGGAGCAGGAGTCTATATGACAGCTACTGGTAAAGTACTTGGTGGTGCTACTATCCCTCTTGCTTTGTTTGCTTTGTTCCAAATGAAATTCGCTATTATAACACCTTCTTTGATTACAGGATCTTTTGCCGAACGTGTTAGATTTTCTGGCTACCTGTTCTTCATGATATTCTTCTTCGTTATGATTTATTGTCCGCTGGCCCACATGACATGGCATCCTGATGGCTTATTCCTGAAATGGGGAGTTGTCGATTTTGCGGGTGGTATTGTGGTTCATGCATCTTCTGGTGTGGCGGCTTTGGCAGGAGCTATATTCTTAGGACGCAGAAAGAAGTCAACTATAGACGCAGAACCAGCAAATATTCCATTTGTATTACTTGGTGCAGCATTACTTTGGCTTGGATGGTTTGGATTTAACGCTGGAAGTTCACTTCATGCAGATGGTACAGCAGTTAAGGCATTCCTTAATACAAACACTGCAAGTGCAACAGCGATGATGACATGGATATTCTTTGATTGTCTTCGTGGACGTAAACCTTCTGCTATGGGTGCTGCTGTTGGATGTGTTGTCGGTCTTGTCGCCATTACTCCTTCTGCTGGATATGTAACTGTTGGACAGAGTATCTTTATTTCTTTTGTTATAACAATCATATGTAATATTGCAGTTTATTGGCGCAGTCATTCTAGAATTGATGATGCCTTAGACGTATTCCCAACTCATGGAACTGGTGGTATTTTCGGTACAGTTCTTACAGGTATATTCATCCAAGGTGGATTAATATCTGGAACTTGGGCTGGTTTTATAGTATTCCTCTATCACATATTGGCCGTTGTAATCGTATTTGTTTATACTTTTGGTATGAGCTATTTCGGATATTGGCTTATAGATAAAATGATTCCAATGCGAGTAAGTTCTCAAAGTGAGGAAATAGGTCTAGACCTTAGTCAGCACGACGAACATTATGGACTTGCACATGTTGGAGAACGTGAATTAGCAGAATATGAAGAACACATAAAAACAAAGAATGAGAATAGACAATAGAGTTTAATTTTGGTTTTTTGTACATACGGGGCATAACGATAAAGTTATGTCCCGTATGTTTTTTTATTATGTTTAGCATGTATCATTAATAGCTGTTGAAGATTGGTGTTGTGTTAAGATAAAAAATGGACAAAATCGTTTTGTTCTCTTCAATATTTGCACTATCTTTGCATGCAGATATCAAAATATAAACGTTTATACAAATATAATGGAAACTTTAAAGAAATATCTGCCGGACCTCCTGGTTGTGGTAGTTTTTGCAATTATCTCTTTTGCCTATTTCTTTCCTGCTGATACAGAAGGACGAATTTTGTATCGCCATGATGCTTCAGCTGGACGTGGTGCAGGTCAGGAACAAAGCGAATATCATGACCGTACAGGTAAGATAACACGATGGTCTAATTCTACATTTAGTGGAATGCCAACTTATCAGACTGCACCAACTTATCAGAGTACAAGTTTTTTGCAGCAGGCTATTAAGGCATATCATTTGTGGTTGCCTGAGAACGTATGGTATGTTTTTGCATATCTTTTGGGTTTCTATATTCTTCTTCGCGCTTTTGATTTCAGACAATCGCTTGCGGCTTTGGGTTCTGTTATTTGGGCCTTCTCATCCTATTTCTTTATCATTATAGCAGCAGGACATATATGGAAGGTGATGGCTCTTGCTTATCTTCCGCCTATGATAGCTGGAGTTGTGCTTTCGTATCGAAAGAAGTATCTCTGGGGATTTATAGTTACCGCGATTTTCTCTGCGTTTGAGGTCGCTGCAAATCATGTGCAGATGACATATTACTTCTTGTTTGTAATATTCTTCATGATTATCGCATATCTAGTAGAGGCTATAAAACAAAAGAATTTAAAGCATTTCGGAAAGGCTACGTTAGCATGTGCTGCCGGTGCCCTCATCGGAATAATGCTTAATATATCCAATCTTTACCATACATGGCAATACTCTCAGGAGAGTATGAGAGGTAAAAGTGAATTGGTAAAGAAGAATACAGCTAACCAAACAAACAGTGGGCTTGATCGTGACTATATAACTCAATGGAGTTATGGTATTGATGAAACTTGGACATTACTTGTGCCAAACACTAAAGGTGGTGCTTCTGTGCCATTAGCAGCAAATGCCAAGGCTATGGAAAAGGCTGATCCTAATTTCATGCAGATATATCAGCAAATGGGTCAGTATTGGGGCGAACAACCTGGAACAAGTGGACCTGTATATGTAGGTGCATTTGTGCTTATGTTGTTTATACTAGGAATGTTTATTGTAAGAGGACCTATGAAATGGGCTTTACTTGGTGCCACGGTATTAAGTATCCTGTTGTCGTGGGGACGAAACTTAATGCCTTTCACAAACTTTTTCATAGACTATATACCGATGTATAGTAAGTTCCGAACGGTTGCGTCGATTCTTGTAATTGCCGAATTCACGATACCGCTGCTTGCAATGCTCACTTTAAAGAAGATAGTTGATGAACCAGAGATTCTTAAGAGCAAGATAAAGTTTGTCTATATTAGTTTTGGACTTACAGCTGGTGTTGCATTACTTTTTGCAATTATGCCTAATGTATTCTTCTCAGACTTCATTTCTTCATCAGAAATGCAGGCTCTAAAGAGTATTCCGGCAGAATATATAGGTCCTTTGGAGACTAATTTGCGTAGTATCCGTGAAAATATATTTACGTCAGATTGTTGGCGCTCATTCTGGATTATCGTTATCGGTTCTTTCTTCTTGTTCCTTTTCAAGTTAGGCAAACTAAAGGCTCAGTATATGATAGGTGCTATTACCTTGCTTTGTCTTATTGATATGTGGCAGGTAAACAAGCGTTATCTTAATGATGACATGTTTGTAGAACAGAGTGTTCGTGAACAGGCACCGGCAATGACGGCAACTGATAAACAGATTCTTCAGGATAAGAGTTTGGATTATCGTGTGCTGAATTTGTCTACCAACACATTTAATGAGAACGAAACAAGTTATTATCATAAGAGTATTGGTGGATATCATGCTGCAAAACTTCGTCGCTATCAAGAACTGATAGAGGCTTATATCAGTCCTGAAATGCAGAAACTGATGCCTGCAATATCAACCGCTGGAGGTGATATGACAAAGGTTAGCGGTGACAGCATCTTCCCAATACTTAATATGCTCAATGCAAAATACTTTATTGTTCCTTTGCAGGGTAATCAGACGGTAGCAATACAGAATCCTTATGTGTATGGTAACGCTTGGTTTGTTGACAAAGTTGATTATGTAGACAATGCAAATCAGGAAATAGATCAAGTTGCAAAAATAGACCTTCGCCATGAGGCTGTTGCTGATTCTAAATTCAAGAAACAACTTGGACAGTCTAAACCGCAAGACAGTACGTCTTTGGTTAAGATTACTTCATACGAGCCAAACAAGTTGTGTTATGATGTGAAGAGTGCAACAGGTGGAGTAGTTGTATTCTCAGAAATATACTATCCTGAATGGACTGCGACTGTTGATGGTAAACCTGTAGAACTAGGTCGTGCGAACTATGTGCTCCGCGCATTGAATGTTGCACCAGGAAGTCATAAGGTTGTGCTTACATTCTATCCGAAGAGTGTCGACCAGACTGAGACTATTGCTTATGTTTCTTATTTGATACTTCTGCTTGTAGTTTTGCTTACGGTATATATAGAACGTAAAAAACAAAAGAAAACGCTCTAGTATTCTACATTAAATAATAAAAGTCTGCATTGTATCATATTGATAACAATGCAGACTTTTTCTTTTTAAAGTATCTTGTTTACCTATTTGTTAATGCCCCATTTCTTTACCAATAAATCGTATTTATTCTTTGCTTCTGCAATAAATCTTTTATATTCATCTCCTTCTGGATTGAAGGGCTTGTGGTTTAATGCTTCTTTTATCGGCTTCCATTCATTTAGAAACTTATTCGTGTCATCGCCAAAATAGATTTCAGCAAATCGTTCCCATATATATTCAACAGCTTGATCGCTAGGATGTAGCATGTCTTCTTTGTAGAAGCGATAGTCACGCAGTTCGTCATTAACTATTTCGTAGGCAGGAAAATAATCCACGTGTTCCTCTTTTGACAGTCGGTCTGCAGCTAGCAACAAAGTTGCCTTACTGAGTTGACTCTCGTGATATCCGTATTTACGATACCGGATAGGACTTACTGTAACAATAATTCTAATGTCTCGATTCTTAGACATCAATCTCATAACTGCTTTGCGTAGATAGTTGTAACATTCATCTGTAGACAATACTTTCTCGGTAAATAGTTTTTGTGACTTTTTCATGCAATTGTCTACAATCTCACCAGTCTCATTTAAAATATAAACATGGTTTGTGCCTAGAGTAAGGAAAGCCTTATCTGGCTTGTTTTCGGACTCTTCACAAAATCTTTCAACAGTATGCAGAATGCTCGCCGGATTATACATTACACCATATGGATTTATATCTGTATTGAATTTCTCCTCATGAAATCTTTTGCCAATATTCTCAGCAAAGCATGAACCCACGAAAAGCATTCTTTCACAAGGATGAATTGTCCATGATGATTTAGTTATGTTTACTTTTGTTGTAAATTCCATAATCTTGATTTTTTGTCCGTTACGTTCTAGTCTTATTTATTCTGCCTCCTGTGAATGAAAGTATTGCAAGAGAGTGAGCATAGTTTGAATTATGCTATTTAAATCAGTTTCTCTAGTGTGCAAAGATAACAAAAATACAATTAATTTTTCATTGTATTGCCAATTATTAATGTTATATTTGCAGTTATAATGCAAACTATAAACAACCATGGAAAGTAAAATACCCCATGAATTTAATAAGTTTTATCTGAAAGATGTAACGTTCGCGAATCTTATGATGAGGCGCATATATAGCGTACTCATAGTTGCCAATCCTTATGATGCATTCATGTTGGAGGATGACGGACGTGTGGAAGAAAAAATATATAATGAGTATATGGAGCTAGGACTTAGATATCCACCAACATTTACTCAGGTATCAACGACTGATGAGGCTGCTAAAGTTCTTAATACAACTAATATAGATTTGGTGATTTGTATGCCAGGTAATGCAGATAATGATGCTTTCACTGTGGCAAGAGATATAAAAGGTATGTTTTCGGATATACCATGCGTTGTACTTACACCTTTTTCTCATGGTATTACTAAAAGAATGCAGAACGAGGATTTAAGTATCTTCGATTATGTATTCTGTTGGCTAGGAAATACTAATCTTATTCTATCAATAATAAAACTTCTTGAAGATAAGATGAATCTAGAGCATGACACCAAGGAAAGTGGTGTGCAGATGATATTGCTAGTGGAGGATAGTATTCGTTTTTACTCTTCGATATTACCCAATTTATATAGTTACATACTTGCTCAAAGTAAGCGTTTTGCCACAGAGGCGCTTAACAGACATCAGTCAACGCTTCGTATGCGTGGACGTCCTAAAGTTGTGCTTGCACGTACTTATGAGGAAGCGATGAATATATATAATAAGTTTGCTGATAATTGTATAGGCGTAATCAGTGACGCACGTTTCCCGATGAGGGAGATTTCTCCTAAAGAAAATGTGTTGCAACCATCTCCATTGCGTGACTCTGCTGTTTATAAAGATCCTGAAGCTGGGTTGAAATTGTTGCGTGCTATTCGTAAACGTGATGAGTATGTTGCACTAATAATGGAAAGCTCAGAATGCAAATACCGTGAAAAGGCAGAAGCAGAGTATTTTCGTTTCGTTGACAAAAATTCCAAGACAATGAGTCTTGACTTGCGTCGAATAATGGAAGAGCACATGGGATTTGGCGATTTCATCTTCCGCGATCCAACTACTCACGAAGAAGTAATGAGGATAAGATCATTGAAGGAATTGCAAGATAATATTTTTAAGATACCAAATGCTTCAATGCTTTATCATGTAAGTCGTAATCACATGAGCCGTTGGCTTAGTGCACGTGCTATATTCCCTGTGTCGCAGTTTCTTAAAAATGTCACTTGGCATAAATTGCAGGATGTAGATGCTCATAGACAGATAATTTTTGATGCCATAGTGAAGTATCGCCACATGAAAAATATTGGAGTTGTTGCTGTATTCGATAGAATGAAATACGACCGTTATGCACATTTTGCACGTATCGGTGAAGGTTCTCTAGGAGGTAAAGGACGTGGTTTAGCTTTCCTTGATAATGTTATAAAGACACATTCTGAATTCAATCAATATTCAGGTGCATCAGTGCAGATACCAAAAACGGTAGTTCTTTGTACTGATATATTTGATCAGTTTATGGAACAAAACCATCTTTATCAAATAGCACTTAGTGATGCACCAGATGATGAGATATTACAGCATTTTCTTAGAGCACAACTTCCTGATTCGTTGATCGCAGATTTTTTTACGTTCTTCGATGCGACCAAAAGTCCTATTGCTGTGAGATCATCAAGTTTGCTTGAAGATAGTCATTATCAGCCTTTTGCCGGTATATACAATACTTATATGATACCAAATACTGCAGACAAGTACCTGATGTTACAGATGCTTGCAGCCGCAATAAAAAGTGTATATGCTTCTGTGTACTATCGTGATTCAAAAGCATATATGACCGCAACGAGTAATGTTATCGATCAAGAGAAAATGTCAGTTATCTTGCAGGAGGTCGTCGGCCATCAATATGGAAATCATTTTTATCCTAATATTAGTGGTGTATTGCGTTCAATCAACTATTATCCAGTTGGGAATGAAACTGCTGAAGATGGTATTGCTTCTTTAGCTTTGGGACTTGGAAAGTATATTGTCGATGGTGGACAGACGTTGCGGGTCTCTCCTTATCATCCTGATCAAGTGATGCAGACAAGTGAAGTTGAAACTGCTTTACGCGAAACCCAGACCCAATTCTATGCGTTAGATATGTCTGATGTCGGAAGTGACTTCAAGGTTGATGATGGATTTAATATTCTAAAATTGAAAGTAAAGGATGCAGAGCATGATAAATCTCTGAATTATATTGTTTCTACTTTTGATCCCTACGATCAGATTATTAATGACGGTTTGTATGAGGGAGGACGCAAGATTATATCATTTGCCGGTGTACTTCAACAGGATGTTTTTCCTTTGCCAGAGATCTTGCAGTTATCTATGAAGTATGGTTCCAGTGCGATGCGTCGTCCTATTGAGATAGAATTCGCATGCAATATAAATGAAAACAAAACTGGTGAGTTTTATTTGTTGCAGATTCGTCCTATCGTGGAAACAAAGGGAGTATTAGAAACCGATATTATGAAAATTCCTGATGATAGCTGCCTGTTACGTTCACATAACTCATTAGGACATGGCGTAAGTGATGATGTTGTTGATGTTGTCTACGTGAAATACGATGATAATTTTTCGGCGATGAATAATTATTATGTAGCAGATGATATCGAAAGAATAAATAGAAAGTTCCTTGCTGAAGCTAAAAACTATGTGCTTATCGGACCTGGACGTTGGGGATCAAGTGACCATTATCTTGGAGTTCCAGTGAAATGGCCGCATATATCTGCTGCACGTATAATAGTTGAACTGGCCTTAAAAAACTATCATGTAGATCCTAGTCAGGGAACACATTTTTTTCAAAATCTAACCTCTTTTGGTGTAGGCTATTTTACGATAGACTGCAATTCCGAATGCGGAGGCTTTATACGTAAGGATGTTCTTGATGCTATGCCAGCAATAGAAGAAACGGATTATGTACGTCACGTAAAGTTTGATAAACCTTTGAAGATAATGATGGATGGCATGAAGCAGGAAGGTGCTGTGGTAATAAACGAATCATAATAAATTAAATGAAAAATGGCTATCGAAACGCTTGGTTGATGTAAATCAAAAAAATAATATGGTCAATAAAATCTGCTCAGGTTTATTTGGCTTTTGAATAAAACTGTTATACCTTTGCACCATGTTTTTCATGGTATTAGATTTAAGGTTAACAAAGGTTGGGACTCAGCGGAGCCCCTTTTTTTATGCCTTATGCTTTAATTGTCTTAAAAACACCAATAAAAGTTTTAATAAATTGTAAAAATAACACTATATAATATGCGATGTTTGGATTTTAATGTAAATCTGAATATATTTGCACCATGTTTTTCATAGTATTAGATTTAAGGTTAACAAGGTCGGAGTACAGCGGTACTCCTTTTTTTATGCCCTAAAGACTATTTTTATGTGGCAATAATGTGTATTTCGTGATTTGTGGTAATGTTATTGGGATAAAACAGAGAAAACTTTATTTTATATTTTGTTTTTCCCGCATCTTGTTTTATCTTTGCATGAAATATAGATTTACTTGACATATCTAGTTGTATCTCGTACTTATCTGTATGTTGAAATTTAAATAACGCAATGAAGAAAATACTAAGTCTGTTCTTTTTTATTATTATTTCAGAGAGCAGTTTCTCACAAGGTTATCGTAATCCGATTATCCCCGGTTATCATCCTGATCCAAGTGTGTGTAGGGTGGGAGATGATTTTTATTTGGTTAATTCGTCTTTTCAGTATTTTCCAGGTGTTCCAGTTTTTCATAGTAATGACTTGATAAATTGGGAACAGATTGGAAATGTGTTGACACGTGATTCGCAGCTTCCATTGAAAGGAGCTTCGTCGTGGTTAGGAATTTATGCGCCAACGATAAGATATAATAATGGAACATATTATATGATAACGACTAATGTCGGTAATGGTGGAAACTTTCTTGTTACAGCTACTAATCCTGCCGGACCTTGGAGTGAACCTGTTTGGTTGTCTCAACAGGGTATTGACCCTTCATTGTATTTTGAAAATGGCAAGGTTTATATGTGCTCAAATCCTGGTGATGCAGTATGGCTTAGTGAAATAGATGCCAAAACTGGTAAGCAATTGTCCAAAAGCCGTATGCTTTGGCAGGGTGATGGTGGAAGATATCCTGAAGGTCCCCATATATACAAGAAAGACGGTTATTACTATCTTTTGATTTCTGAGGGTGGAACGGAATTGGCTCATCATCTTACAATAGCTCGTAGTCGTGACATCTATGGACCTTATGAGAGCAATCCTGCTAATCCTATATTGACAAATTGTAGTAGAAAAGGGCAGAACATGCAGATTCAAGGTACAGGACATGGTGATTTCGTTCAGTCAATGGATGGTCGCTGGTGGCTTGTATTCCTAGCTTACCGTAATTTTGGAGGAAGTTATCATCATCTTGGACGCGAGACTTGCCTTGCACCTGTAGAATGGAAAACAGGTGAATGGCCAGTAATAAATGGTGGGAATCCTATAGATACATTGATGAATGCTGTAACTCTAAAAGAGCATAAGATGCCCCATGCTCTGCCTTTTGATTTTAATCGTTCAGATTTAGGACCTGAGTATATACATATACAGAATCCCATTTCTGGGAACTATGCTTTCAATGGTAATAAGCTTGTGTTTAAAGGACATGGTAGCTTGTCTGAAAATAATCAGCCTACGTTTGTTGGTAAACGACAGGAACAGGTTTGTGGAAGTGTTGAGTTTCGTGTTCATCCAAAAGGTAATGCCGAAGGCGGCTTGTCTGTGTATCAGATAAATGACGGACATTATGATTTGTTTGTCAAAGATGGTCATGTATCTCTTCGTTGCAAACTTAAAAATATTGATTATATAGTAAAATCAGATAAGATATGGTCTGAATGGATGAATCTTCGAATTTCATATAATGATAAAATGTATAAGTTTGAATACAGTGATGATGGAACATCATATAAGTCACTAGGAGAATTAAATTGTAGCCTTCTGAGTTCAGAGGTTACTGGAGGATTCACAGGAGTTGTCATTGGAATGTATGCAGATGGTGGAAATGTTGACTTCGCGGAATAATATTAATAAGTAATAAATATAATAACATATATAGTCTGTTATGGCAAAGACAAAATTAACAAGTAAACAGTATTTTATACCATTCGTTCTTATAACATCCTTATTCTTTCTTTGGGGATTTGCAAGGGCTATTTTGGATGTATTAAACAAGCATTTTCAGAATTCACTTAATATCAGTATCACCCAGTCTTCATTGATACAGGTGACAACTTATTTTGGATATTTCCTTATGGCGATACCTGCTGGATGGTTTATCAACCGTAATGGTTATAGGCTCGGTGTCGTAATAGGACTTCTGCTGTTTGGAATTGGTGCTTTGATGTTTATACCGTGTGCTGCAATGGACACATTTTTTGCATACTTGATAGCATTATTCATTATAGGCTGTGGTCTGGTATTCTTGGAAACATCAGCAAATCCATACGTTACAGAATTGGGTGACAAAGAAACCGGAACAAGCAGACTGAATTTTTCTCAGTCTTTTAATGGTCTTGGTAGTCTTTTCGCAACATTTACAATCGGTCAGTTCTTTTTCAATGGAGCGTCAGACGGCGATGATGTTGTTGTACCTTATACCATACTAGGAATTTTAGTCCTGGTTATCGCTATTGTGTTTTCAAGAGTAGAATTGCCTGAAATACAGCATGAGGAAACAGATGAAGACCGTAGTCGTGGCACACGTATCATGAAGCTTTTCCGTCATCATCCAATGTTTGTGTTTGGGCTTTTTGCCTTGTTGGCTTATGAGGTTGCAGAAATATCTATAAACAGTTACTTTATAAACTTTGTTACAGGTCAAGGTTGGATGAATGATAATGTAGCGAGTATTACACTTACAGTTGCGTTGGCATTCTTTATGATTGGACGTTTTTTGGGTAGTTGGATTATGCGTCGCATTCCTGCAGAGATTATGTTGCTTACATGCGCTTCTGGAAGTGTTTTGTGTATGATATTTGTATTGTTTGATCTTGGTAAGTTGTCTATGGTCGCTATAATCTGCAATTATCTTTTTGAGGCAATAATGTTCCCTACAATATTCTCACTTGCACTTACCGGATTAGGTAATCTAAAGATGAGTGCATCCTCTCTGCTTATGATGACTCCTATCGGTGGTTGTGGATTCTTGCTTATGGGAATTGTCGCAGATAACACCAATTTGGTCATTCCGTTCATTATCCCGTTATTCGGTTATATTATAGTATTGTTGTTTGCTTCTGAGCTTACAAGAAAGAATGGAACGATGTTGCGTCGTAGTCCAATATGGAATAAATTTAGGTCTTGAAAATCATAATTAATTGTGGCAGTTTCATGCAAAAAGGTATTTCCTTTTTTGTAACCTCGGTTTTACAAAACAATATTTAAAGAAGTTGATTTAAAACAATATTAAATTTTTTAACCTCTTTGCAATGGTAAAAAACAAGCGAACATTTTGTACCATCAAAAGAAAATGTTAAATTTGCAGTCACAAAGATTTTATAATAGATTATTTTTTAAATATAATAAAATTATGGCAGTTAGTTACAAAGATTTAGGTCTCGTAAATACTCGCGAGATGTTTAAGAGAGCCATTAATGGCGGTTATGCTATTCCAGCATTTAACTTCAATAACATGGAGCAGCTCCAAGCCATCATAAAGGCTTCTTCTGAGCTCAAGTCACCGGTTATCCTTCAGGTTTCTAAGGGTGCCCGTAACTATGCAAACCAGACTCTTCTTCGCTATATGGCACAGGGTGCTGTAGAGTATGCAAAGGAACTTGGTTGTGCTCATCCTGAGATTGTTCTTCACCTTGACCACGGAGATAGCTTCGAGATTTGCAAGAGTTGTGTAGACTTCGGTTTCTCTTCTGTAATGATCGATGGTTCTGCTCTTCCTTATGAGGAGAATATCGCCTTGACAAAGAAGGTTGTTGATTATGCTCATCAGTTTGATGTAACTGTAGAAGGTGAACTTGGTGTCCTCGCTGGTGTTGAGGATGACGTAGTTGCTGAGGTTTCTCATTATACAAAGCCAGAGGAAGTTATCGACTTCGCTACACGTACAGGCGTTGACTCTTTGGCTATTTCTATTGGTACTTCACATGGTGCTTACAAGTTCAAGCCAGAGCAGTGCACACGTGACCCTAAGACAGGTAAGTTGGTTCCTCCTCCATTGGCATTCGACGTTCTCGATGCAGTAATGGAGAAATTGCCAGGTTTCCCAATCGTTCTTCATGGTTCTTCTTCTGTACCACAGGAGTATGTTGACATGATCAATGAAAATGGTGGTAAGTTGCCAGACGCAGTTGGTATCCCAGAGGAGCAGCTTCGTAAGGCTTCTAAGAGCGCTGTTTGCAAGATTAACATCGATTCTGACTCTCGTCTTGCTTTCACTGCTGCAGTTCGTAAGGTATTTGCAGACAAGCCAGGTGAGTTTGATCCACGTAAGTTCTGTGGTCCAGCTCGTGACGAAATGGAGAAGATGTACAAGCACAAGATTGTTGATGTATTGGCATCTGATAACAAACTTGCTCAGTAAGCAACTCTTTGACTTAAATATAGGTCAATAAAAATATAGCGGAAACAGTAATGTTTCCGCTTTTTTAATTATATTTGCCGTATGGAAACACGATTAACAGAACTTTCGTCTAACTATGATCATCTTGAGAAGAAGACCATTGAAGAGATTACTGCCGATATCAACCATGAGAATATGTCTGTTCCTATGGCTATCAACAAGGCGTTACCACAGATAAACACTCTGATTAAGGAAATCCTTTCTCGCTTAAAGTTGGGAGGCAGACTATTTTATTGTGGTTGCGGTACTGGTGGAAGACTTGCCACCCTTGATACTATTGAGGTGCAAAACACCTTTGGTACAGATGGGCATCAAATTCAGGCAATTTTTCCTGGTGGAATAAAAGATCTTACGCAAACTCGTGAGTCACGTGAGGATGATCTTGACAATGGTTGGCAGCAGCTTGTTGAGAGAGGTGTCACGGCTGATGATATTGTTGTCGGATTTTCTGCTAGTGGTACTACACCTTTTGTGTTGTCTACATTGAAATGGTGCCATAGTCGTGGTATACCGACTGGCTGTATTGTTAATAATGCAGATAGCATTATTTCTCATGAGGTTGATTTTACCGTAGAGCTTATTACAGGTCCTGAGTTTGTTACAGGTAGTACCCGTATGAAGGCTGGTACTTCACAAAAATTGATCCTTGATATGATTAGTACTACTATAATGATTCAGCTTGGTAGAGTGGAAGGAAACAAAATGATTAATGTTAAACTGATGAATGCTAAACTCATGGACAGGGCTGCACGAATATTTATGGAACGCAATCCACATATTAATGATTATGATTATGTGCTTTCTTTGCTTAAGAAATACGGTGGTATAAAACAAGCTGAACATTATTTAAAATCGTTGAGTGATTAGCATTTGTCACTCAGATAATACTTGAAACGATTTAGAATTTATGTAGTATAATGAAATTCTTGATTACTTACTAAAGCTACAAAAACAAAAATGTATGTGATCTAAAAACTCTAGTTGTGTGATTATTACTTTTTTATAGCATAAGAATAAATAAAAAAACGTCTTTTGTTATAAAAACTGTTACCGCACACAGAAGAAAACGTGCTTTTTTGGCTATTTTTGTTTCTATATTCAATCCACTTTTATGCTACTGCTATAAAAACGTAATGTGCTGATTATTAGAACTTTAATTTTTCAATGCTTATATTTTTATCCACTTTTGTGTTTTTGAAAAGTACGGAGTTTTCAAATTTGTTCTATATTTGCATAGTTGAAAATAACTAATAACTAATATTTAAAATTGTTAATCAAAAGTTTTAAGCATGAAACAATCTAGACTATTACTCTTGTTTGTGGCTTTACTTGTATCAACGATGTCATTTGCTCAGAATAAGTTTTATTCTGGCACAGTCGTTGACGGTCAGGGTGAGCCAATCATTGGTGCATCGGTTGTTCAGCAGGGAACCTCACAGGGTTCTGTTACTGACATTGATGGAAATTTTAAGGTTTCCGTAGCACCAGGTTCGACGCTAGTCATATCTTATATTGGATATGATACACAGCGTGTTAAAGTAGCGGACAATCTTCACATTGTATTAAAAGAAAGTTCTGCATCTTTGGAAGAAGTTGTTGTTGTTGGTTATGGCGTTCAGAAAAAGAGTGTCGTTACAGCAGCTATTGCTAAGGTCTCTGCTTCAGATCTTGCTAATACAGCTCCAGTCCGTATGGACAATGCTTTGAAGGGACTTGCTGCAGGTGTTAACGTAACATCTTCATCTGGTCAGCCTGGTGAAGCAGCACGTATCCGTATTCGTGGCACTGGTACTATCAATAATTCCGACCCTCTTTATATTGTAGATGGTATGCCTATTGAAGGTGGTCTTGATTTCGTTAATCCTAATGATATTGAGAGTATCGAAGTATTAAAAGATGCTGCATCTGGTGCTATCTATGGTGCCCGTGCTGCCAATGGTGTTGTATTGGTAACAACAAAGAAAGGAAAAGTAGGCAAAGCACAGATTAACTATAATTTCTCTTATGGTTGGCAAAGTGCTTGGAAACATCGTGACGTAGTTAATGCTACAGATTATGCTATATTGCAGAATGAAAAGTATACCAATGCTGGACAAGCTGCTCCATATGCAGATCCTTATAAGTTGACTGATACAAACGGTAATGCCATTACTGGTAATGGAACTGATTGGCAAAACCTTGTATTTAATGATAATGCCCCAGTTGTAAATCATGACGTTTCAATTAGTGGAGCTTCTGATGCTGTCAACTATTATTTGTCAGCTGGTTATTATTCACAGGATGGTATTATTGGTGGAAATTACGGACAGTCAAATTATGACCGTCTTACATTGCGTAGTAATACACAGTATAAACTTATTGACGCTACAAAGCAGCGTGACTATCTTAATACATTGAATCTTAATGTGAATATGTCATACATGCGTACACATAGTACTGGTATATCAACTAACTCTGAATTTGGGTCAGTACTTGGTTCTGCATTGTATATGTCACCACTTATGTCGCCAGTTGCTCTTGGTTCTGTTGCTACATCAATGATTGACAAATATTCAGCATATGATTTGGCAAGAGATCCTGAAGGAAATCCTTATACAGTTGTTGGTTATTTCGGAACTTATCAGGAAATGAATAACCCTTTGGCTATGATGCAGGTAAATCCAACTCGTAATTGGAGCCATAAATTTGTTCCAAAGTTCTCTGTTGACTTAGGTATATGGGATAATATAAAATATCATTTCACATATAGTGCGGATTTAGCTTTCTGGGGAAGTAATGGTGCCACTACATCATTGTATTATCTTTCAGGAAACAACAATGCAACTCATACAAGTGCGAATGCTTCATCTAACAAGAGCACAACATGGCAGGTAGAAAATACCTTGACATGGGATAAAACTATAGGTAAGCATACCTTTGGTGTAGTTCTTGGTCAGTCAGCTTTGAAGTATAAAGGTGATTATATTGGTGGTAATCGTTGGAATTTGGTAAATGTAGACAAACCTTCTATTGATTACGCTACTGGATCATTGGTTCTCACAAAGGATGATGCTGGTAATATTACTGGTGGAACTGTTCAGTATGGTGTTTATGGTGGTTTTAATACAGAGCACAGAATTTCTTCATTATTTGGTCGTTTGAGTTACAACTATGACGAGAAATATATGGCTCAGGCAACTATTCGTCGTGATGGTTCAAGTCGTTTTGGTTCTAATCACAAATATGGTACCTTCCCTTCTTTCTCTGTTGGATGGAATATCATGAATGAAGATTTCATGAAAGTAACTAAAGATTGGTTGTCAAATCTTAAGGTTCGTTTCAGTTGGGGTAAGAATGGTAATGATAACATTCCTGATTTTGGTTACACATCACTTACCGCAATGGGTAATAACTACCTCTTCGGTCAGGTTGCACAGAAAACAAATGGTTCAAAGGCAACAAGACTTCCTAACCCAGATTTGAAATGGGAGGAAAGCGAACAGACTGATATTGGTATTGACTTAGGATTCCTTGATAATGCACTTACTTTCTCTGCAGACTATTATGTAAAGAAAACAAATGGAATGATCATTTCTCGTCCAATACCAAGTTATGTCGGTGAAACAGCTCCTCTTGCTAATGTCGGTGATATGACAAACAAGGGTATTGAATTTGAACTTGGTTACAGATGGCATGTTGCAGATGCACAATTTGGAATCAAAGGTAACGCAACTTATCTTCATAATGAATTGACAAATCTTGGTAATAGCACAGGTTATATAGACCTTGATAGTTTCCAAGGTATTTCTGGTGGTGGAACACGTGGATCTAACGGTCTACCTTTCCCTTATTTCTTTGGTTATAAGACAGCTGGAATATTCCAGAATATGGCAGATGTAAAGGCTTATACAAATTCAAAGGGGCAAATGATTCAGCCAAAGGCTGTTCCTGGTGATGTGCGTTTCGTTGATGTAAATGGTGATGGTCAGATAACATCTGATGACCGTACAAACATCGGTAATGGTACCCCTGATTGGACATTCGGCTTGAAGTTTGATGCATCTTGGAAGAATTTTGATTTTAATATATTTGTTCAAGGTGTAAGTGGTGCCGACGTATTTGATGCTACATATCGTTCTGATATCTACTCTGGTAACTATCCTTCATGGATGTTACAGCGTTGGACGGGTGAAGGTACTTCAAATAAGTATCCTCGTTTGGTTCTTGGCGATACAAACAACTGGGTTGTGTCTGACCTTTATGTTCATGATGGATCTTATTTCCGTATTAAGAACATATCTTTGGGTTATACAATACCAAGTATGATAACCAAGAAATTCTTTATTGATCGTATTCGTTTCTACGTAATGGCAGAGAATCTTGTTACATGGACAAAATATTGGGGTTTTGATCCTGAAATATCTTCAGGTGGAACTTCTCTTGGTATAGACCGTGGTATTTATCCGCAGGCTCGTACTTGGACTATTGGTGTAAATGTAACGTTCTAAATCTTAATCAAGACTACAATTATGAAAAAAAATAAATTAATATTTTTAGGTTTACTGGGCGTTTCGGTAATGCTTACGACCAGTTGCAACGATAGTTTTCTCAACGTTGAGAATCCTGCAGGCGAGCCTTTGGAAGAATATTATACAACAGATGCCCATATCCAAGAAGCTGTCGTGGCTGCATATGATCCTATGCATTGGCCTGATTGGGGATTAGGACAGTATAATGCCCTGAATATAGATGCTGAGATTCTGGGTGATGATTTCTGGGTTGGTGGTAGTAACATTAGTGATATGCAGAATTGGCACAAACTCTTTAACTATGAAGGTGATGCTAACAATACTTTAAGTTCACTTTGGACCGTTGACTATTCTGGTATCAAGCGTTGTAATGATGTTATAAAATATATAGGTTATGCCGCTGGTAATCTTACTGATACCAATAAAAAGTGGTATGAGATGCAAGCCCGTACATTGCGTGTATTCTATTACAATATGTTGTGGCACTACTTTGGAAATATTCCTTTCTATCTTACCAATATGGAATCTCCATACAAAGCTCCTCAACTGAAAGCCGATGATGTTTATAGTCAACTTATCGTAGAGTTGGAAGACATTCTAAAGAATGGTGATTTACCAATGAAAATGTCTAAAACTGCAGATTATGGTCGTGTAACAAAGGCTTTTGCTATTATGATGTATGCAGAAATGGTAATGTATCAGAATGATCAATCACGTTATGCTACAGCTTTGAGTTATCTTAATGAAATAATCGGCAGTAATCAGTATCAACTCAATCCTAAATTTGGTGATATTTGGGCTGAAAGTGGCGAATGGTGTAATGAGTCAATTTTTGAAATCAATTACGAAGAGTCTATTTCTGAACGCGACTGGGGATCTCCTTTAGCTATTGGCGGAACAGTTCTTCCTACACTTATAAGTCCTAACAGTTGGCCAGGCGGTGATGGTTGGTCAAAGGGTCAGGATGGTTGGGGATTCCTCCCTGTACGTCTAGAGACTTATGCACTGTATAGTGACAATGATACCCGACGTAGCGCTACAATCTGGGATGTTAGAGGTACCGACTATACAGCCCGTTATCAGGATACGCATCTTTGGTTAGCAAAGTATCGTCCTTTTGATGCAAACAATGCAAATTGCCCAACATCAAAGAACCTTAACTATAATAACAATTATCGTTACTATCGTTATGCTGAGACATTGCTTGATGCTGCTGAATTATCACTTAGAACAGGTGGTTCTGAAACAGGAGATGCTAAGACTTGGCTTAATCAAGTACATACTAGAGCTGGACTTGGAGAATTCAGCAAGGCTACTCTTGACGATGTTTTGAAAGAGCGTCATCTTGAATTTATCGGTGAGGGTAAACGTTATTGGGATCTTGTTCGTACAGGTGAAGCTGCAAAGGTTTTAACTCCTGATAAATATGGTTATCGTACGAATAGTTGGACCGAAAGCAAAAAGTATATTCCTATCGCACAAGGTGAATTGGATACAGACCCAGCTTTGGTTCAGAATAAATATTAATCAAAAAGAGGAAAGAATATGAAAAATATTTTTAAATATCTGACAAGCTTCTTGTTTTTGGGACTGCTCTTAACCGGCTGTTCTCCAGAAACCTTTGATGGCGCTAATGCCAATGGTATACCTTCAATATCAGATGCCGACTATACTGTTGCTGTAAATCAGTCGACAAATAATGTGACATTCCAATTAAATAACAAAGGTTGTTATCCTATTTGGAATATACAGGGACCTCCAGATGTTAAGACGACCGTAAATGGTTATGAGAAAAAATACATATTGGCTGGTACATATAATTATACATTGCAGCTTGGAAACAAAAATGGATTTAGTGACGGCGTAGTCAAGGGTACATTCAAGGTTGATTCTACTCGTTATGACTTTGGACCAACTCTTGCTAATCTTGCTGCAGGTGGCACTAAGGAATGGCGTATCTCAAGTAAGGATGCTGCTCATCTTGCTTGTGGTGCTTCTGGAACAGATGGCACAGGATGGTGGAAAGCAGCACCAGACGAGAAATCAGCTAATGGCGTTTATGATGACCGTATTACTTTTGACAATAATAATGCGTATACTTATAGTGCTGGTGCCGATGGAAAGACATTCTGTAATCATGACGTTACCGCATTTGGAATAAGTTCAAGTTCTGATTATGATGTTGTAGCTACCACTTTCCCTGGTATTAATACCACTGCAAAATATTCTTTGGGATATGATGATGCCGCTGGAATGGTTACGATAACCTTGCCTGCCAAAACTCTATTCCCATATATGGCAGATCAAAAGATGATGACTGGTACAGAAACATTTAAAATCGCAAGCCTGACTAGTAAGAAGATGACTCTGATTTATGATGTGCCTGGTACTATTGCATGGCAGCTAATATTGATAAATGGTGCTGATGAAGCTGTAGAAGCCTTCGACCCAGACAAAATTAACTGGTGTGATGTAAACTCAGATCTGAATCTTGGTAAGGCATTTAATACAGCAGGTAAGATGACATTCTTCTGGTCAGACAATGATGCATGGACGCAGACTGCTGATCCTGGATTTGCTTATGCTAACGGAACCTATACAATCACAGCTCCTTATGCAACAAATGCTGAATGGAAAGGTCAATGTACAATAAATACGGTTCCAATTTCAATAGTTAAGGACAATAACTATGACTATAGTTTCACGATTAATGCTAGTCAGGATATACAAAGAATGACTTTCAAAGTTAACAAGGATCCTGATATAAAAAATGATCCTACTACTGCATTCTATAATGGAACGATTAGTTTGAAGAAGGGTGATAACCTTGTTCGTTTTGCTAAACAAATATCAAAGTTTGATTTTGATCAAGGTAAGGTCGTCTTTGACTTTGGTGGAGCTCCTGCAAATGCTGTTCTGAAAATCAGTAACATCATTATTCAGAAACATAATCCAAAATAATCATTATGAAATATGGAAAGACAGAGGGTGGTTAGCTTCATCCTCGTCTTTCCTTTTAAAGTTTTACAACTATAATAAATTATACAAATGAAGCATTCTATAAAACTTTTGACCCTTCTGTTGGCGGTTATTCCTTTTATATCATGTAGCAGTGATAATGGAGGTGGTACAGTTAATGAAGCAAATATCACTTGTAGTATTGACCATATTTCAGCTTCAGCTTATAGCAAGACTTACAATATTGATGTGACTTGCTCACGTGGAGAGTGGACTGCTTATGCATCTCCTTCAGACTGGATGGCTGTCACTGTATCTGGTTCTAATTCAAAAACTGGAACTGTTGCTGTGACCATTAATGACAATACTACTAGTGATTCTCGCACCGGTGAAATTATTGTAAAGTCAGGAACAACTCGTTATACAGTTCCTGTTACTCAAGCAGCTCCTTTAAAGGCATCGGTCAACAGTTTGGAACTTATGTCTAAGGGTGAATCACAGGATGTTGTCATTACAGGAAATGCTAATTGGACAGTTTCGTCTTCAGAAAGCTGGCTCACTGCAACAAAGGGTAGTAGTGGTCAACTTACAATAACAGCCACAGCAAATCAAAATCTACTTTCACGTACAGCAAAAGTAGTTGTTAATGAAGGTGACGGTACTGGTAGTTTGACAATTAATGTATCTCAGGAAAGTGCGTCAGACGATAATGTCACAATTCCTGCAGGTTATAAGCTGGTTTGGCATGATGAATTTAATGATGGTACGACGTTGAATAATGATTGGACTCATGAATCACAGCCATCTGGTTGGGTAAATAATGAATTACAAAATTATATAAATAGCAATAGTGTTACAAATCTTTCAGACGGTAAATTAAATATAAATTGCTATAAGGGTAGCGATGGAAAGATATATTCCGGCAGAGTATATGCAAAAGCTGGTACAGGTTGGAAATATGGATATTTTGAAGCAAGGATAAAGTTGCCAAAAGGCAAAGGCACATGGCCAGCTTTTTGGATGATGCCTTCTAACAATAATTTTACTACAAATCCTTGGCCTGGATGCGGAGAAATAGATATTATGGAAGAAGTTGGTGTTGATGCAAATATAGTTTCTTCAACTATTCATTGCACAAAATACAACAACAATAATACCACCATTGAGCATGCAAGTAAACTTATAGATACTGCAGAATCCGAATATCATGTATATGGTTGTGAATGGACTCCTGATTTTATTAGTTTTTTGGTTGATGGTGTGCAGATATTGAAATACAATAATGATGGTACTAAAGAAGGTTGGCCTTTCAATACAGAATTTTATCCTATATTAAATCTCGCCTGGGGTGGTGCCTGGGGTGGTTATAAAGGTGTTGACGAAACAGCTTTGCCAACAACAATGAAGGTTGATTATTTACGAGTATTTCAAAAGTAATAAATGCTTATTAGAATATGAATAAGAAAACAATAGTAATTCTGGCAATGTCTCTTCTTGCAATAAATGTTGGAGCACAGACTGAAAAGATGAATAAGTTCATTGATGGCTTGATGTCGAAAATGACTTTGCGTGAAAAAATAGGTCAGTTGAATCTTATGGTTGCTGGTGACATCACTACAGGTGGTGCCATAGATACCAAGGTTGGTAGTGGCATCGCTGACGGTTCTATAGGTGGTGTCTTTAATGTTAAGGGTGTGGATAAGATTCGCACTCTTCAAGATATTGCTGTTAAGAAGACAAAACATGGAATTCCACTTATTGTAGGAATGGATGTTGTTCACGGATATGAAACAATTTTTCCAATTCCGCTTGCTCTTTCTGCCAGTTGGGATCTTCAGGCTATAGAGCGCTGTGCTCAGATTTCAGCGAAGGAAGCAAGTGCCGATGGCATAGATTGGACATATTCTCCAATGGTTGATATTGCTCTCGACCAACGTTGGGGTCGTGTTTCCGAGGGGGCAGGTGAAGATCCTTATCTTGGTTCACGTATTGCTGAAACTATGGTTCGTGGATATCAGGGTGATTATAGCAAGAATTATAATATAATGGCTTGCCTTAAACATTTCGCTCTTTATGGAGCTGTGGAGTCAGGCAAAGAATATAATACTGTTGACATGAGTAAGGTGCGCATGTATAATCAGTATTTGCCTCCTTATAAGGCTGCTGTTGAGGCTGGAGTAGGCAGTGTGATGTCATCTTTCAATCTTATTGATGGTATTCCTGCTACAGCAAGTAGCTGGTTGCTCAATGATGTGTTGCGCAAACAGTGGAAGTTTAACGGCTTTGTTGTTACCGATTATGGTTCTATTGGTGAAATGGAAGCTCATGGTTTAGGTGATTTGAAGAGCAATTCAGCCATGGCTCTAAAGGCAGGCACTGATATGGATATGTGTTCACAGGGATTTATAAAAACATTGGAACAAAGTGTGAATGATGGTTCTGTTTCTGTTTCCGATATTGATATTGCATGTCGCAGAGTTCTTGAGGCAAAATATAAACTAGGCTTGTTTCAAGATCCATATAAATATTTGGATAGCAAACGCAGAAAGGAAGAAATCTTTACTCAACAGAATAGAAATGAAGCTAGAAAAATTGCAGCTGAGACTTTTGTGTTGTTGAAGAATAAAGATAACATTCTTCCACTTAAGCATAGTCAGAAAGTAGCACTTGTCGGTCCGCTTGCAGATTCACGTATTAATATGGCTGGTACATGGTGTGTAGCTTATACTCCTGATAGATATAGTACACTACGTGAAATAATGAAACCTGATTATTATGCTCAGGGGTCTAATGTGTATGCTGATGAGGCTACACAGAAAGCTGGTGAATTTGGAAAATCAATCAAGCGTGTTAATGATGATAATGCTTTGAAAGAGGCTCTCGAAGCCGCTAAAAATGCTGATATTATTGTAGCTGCCCTTGGTGAAACTGCCGAAATGAGTGGTGAATGTGCAAGTAGAAGCGACTTGTCTTTGCCAGATGTTCAGAAAAATTTGCTTAAAAAACTTGTTGCTACAGGCAAACCAGTTGTTCTGCTAAATTTCTCAGGCCGTGCTACAGAAATGAAATGGGAGAGTGAGAATGTTGATGCAATTATGAATGTGTGGTTTGGAGGTTCTGAAACTGCAAGTGCAATATGTGATGTGTTATATGGTGATGTTAATCCTAGCGGAAAACTTACCGTAAGTATGCCACAGTCTACTGGGCAGGAACCTTTGTATTACAATCATCTACCAACAGGACGCCCTGTAGCAGAGAACTCTAAAAGTTTTGCCAAATATGCAAGCAATTACCTTGATGTTCGCAATGATGCTTTATATCCATTCGGATATGGTTTGAGTTATACAACCTTTTCATATAGTGATATTCGTTTAAGTTCAAACGAAATGCCACGTGACGGAAGTATTAAGGCTACTGTTACAGTTACCAACACTGGCAACAGAGATGGTGATGAAATAGTACAATTATATATACATGACAAGGTGGCGAGTATCTCTCGCCCTGTCAGAGAACTTAAAGGCTTTAAGAGAATACATCTAAAGTCAGGCGAAAGTAAAGAGGTCAGCTTTGATATTACTCCTGATTTATTAAAATTCTATGATGTAAATCTCAAAGAAGTATTAGAACCAGGACAGTTTGATTTGATGATTGGCACAAACAGTTTGAATAATAAGAGTACATTATTTACGGTTAATTAGATTGATTGATCCCATCTTGACAATTGTCTTGATGGGATTTTTATGTGCAATATTTTGCATTTGCTGATAAAAAGTTTATCTTTGCAAATATATAATTTGCATCTAGCGTGACATGAATACATTTTTCCATGAGAAAGAATATTTTATTATTAATCCTATTTTTTATATGCATAAATGCGTTTTCGCAAATCCGTAATTTAGATTCAATATATAGTTGTCTGGATTACGAAATAGTACATGCAAATAAATATGTAGCCAAAAAGAAAACAGTTATAGACTTATTAAAAAAGCAGTTGGAAAAAGCATCTGATAATACGTTGAAATATGCCGTCTGTTATCAGCTTTATGAAGAATATAAACCATTTGAAAACAAAATGGCTATGTATTATTTGGAGAGATGTCGTTATATTGCTGAAGTAAGTAATAATAGGAATAACGTAAATGAATGCTTGGCAAGACTTTCTCTGTGCTGCTCAAATACAGGACTGTATGATGAAGCTGAAAAATTTTTATTGCAGATAAATGTTGATGAGTTGAGTAAAAGTGGACTTGTTGTATATTATCAGGCACAGTATATGCTGAATAATCAATTAGCATATTATACAAGTGTGGAATCCATGAAATCAATATATAATAATAAGGCTACAGAGTTTGAAAATAAGCTATTGGCGTGTCTCCCTGTTCATGATAGTTATAGGTATCAAGTTTTGGAATTAAAACTTATATCAGAAGGTAAAATGCACGAATCAATGAAACTTAACACGGAATGGCTGCATCATGTTAAGAAAGGATCTCATAAGTATGCAATGATGTCATTGTTCAGATATTTGGAATATAAAGCTGTTCGTGATACGACAAACATGATGTATTGGATTGCAGAGTCTGCGCTTGCTGATGTACGTAATGGCGTCATGGATCAGGGGTCCATGTGGGAGATTGCGAATCAATTGGAAGGATCTGGAGATATAGAACGTAGCTATCATTATATAACATTTACTAGCGATTGTGCAAATATATATGATTCACGCTAGAGACGATGGCAGATATCGCCTTTGCTTGCAAGAATAGCAAAGAAATATAAAACGGAAAGTGAACATAAGAATAACCAGTTGTTAATGGCTGCTTTATTTTCAGCATTGCTTGCATTAATGCTTCTTGTTTCTGTATTTTATGTTAATAGCCAGCGTAAGCGACTTGCTTTGACAGGAAGAAAACTAAAGTTTTCAAATGCCCAGTTACATGAAATTAATTCAAAACTATCTGAACTAAATCGGCAGTTAGCCTCGAGTATAGCAAAACTAGGTGAGTCTAATCGTGTGAAAGAGGAGTATATTGGACGGTTTATGGGATTGTGCTCGTTGTATGTAGACAAGATTGAGGATTTCCGTAGAATGGTTAACAAGAGGGTAAAGAATAGACAGTTTGAAGAGCTATTTAAGGAAACAAGGTCTACCTCTTTAAAGGAAAAGGAACTTGACGAATTGTATACAAACTTTGATGATGCTTTTCTTCATTTGTTTCCTACTTTTGTAGAGGAATTTAATGCTTTACTTATTCCAGAGGAGAGAATTATGCTCACTGATGATGGACACATGCCTGTAACGCTTCGTATCTTTGCTTTGATAAGAGTAGGCATAGAGGATAGCTCAAAGATTGCTGAGTTCTTGCATTATTCGGTAAATACAATTTATAATTATAAAGCACGTGTGAAGAATAGTGCGATAAGTGATCGTGAGGATTTTGAAAGAAGGATAAAGAAGCTAGGAGCTCAAAATAATGATTGATATTATGCTGTTAATATTCGGTATTATAAATAAAAATTATTAAATTTGCAGTCAAAAATCTGAATAAAGTGCATATAGCAATAGCTGGAAATATCGGAAGCGGTAAGACTACACTCACGGAACTGCTGGTAAAATATTATGGTTGGACTCCTAAATATGAGGCTGTAGACTATAATCCATATCTTGAGGACTATTATAAAGATATTCCAAGATGGTCGTTTAATATGGAAGTATTTTTCCTGAAAGAGCGGTTTAAGGACCTGCTTAATATAAGAAAAAGTGCAACCGATAAAACAACTATTCAGGATAGGTCTATATATGAAGGTGTATATGTTTTTACAGCAAACAATTATAAAATGGGCAATCTTGCTCAGCGTGATTTTGATACCTACATGGAACTTTTTAATTCCATGACAATGGTGCTTGACTATCCCGACCTAATGATTTATCTTAAATCAAGTGTTCCACATTTGGTAAAGAATATCCAAAAGCGTGGACGTGACTATGAACAGAAAATACCATTGGAGTATCTTGAAAACCTTAACGGATTATATAAAGATTTTATATATAATAAGTATAAAGGAAAGTTGCTTGTCGTGGATGTTGACGATATTGATTATCAAAACAATAAAAAAGATTTTGCCGGGATAATAGACAAGATTGACGCTACATTGTTCGGATTTTTTTAATTACTTGAAATTTATTTTATTATGCATATAGCAATAGCTGGAAATATAGGTAGTGGCAAGACTACGCTTACGAAAATGCTTGCCAAGAGATTTGGATGGAATCCTAGATTTGAACCTGTCGACAATAATCCGTATTTGGCTGATTTTTATGTTGATATGGAAAGATGGTCGTTCAATCTACAGGTGTATTTTCTTAATAAGCGTTTTAAGGAAGTTGTTGAAATATCAAAGAGCGAGGAGACTATAATTCAAGACCGTACTATTTTTGAGGATGCTTGCATCTTTGCTCCAAATCTTCATGGTATGGGAATGATGAGCGATCGTGACTTCGCTAACTATTCTGATCTATTCGATCTTATGATTTCGCTTGTTGACTTACCTGACCTTATGATTTATATTCGCACTAGTGTTCCTACTCTTGTAAGCCATATCGAAAAACGTGGAAGAGATTTTGAGAAAACTATACGTATAGATTATCTTACAGGACTAAACAAAAGATATGAAAGTTGGATTAATGATTATAAGGGACATCTTATAATCATTGATGGCGATAATATTGATTTTGAAAACAGTCCGCAGGATTTCCAAACTATCACGGATCAGATTGATGCAGAATTATATGGATTGTTCCCTATGAAATAGACTTTGCATAATTTACTCAATACAATTATATAATTAAGATGCAGGGGTAATATATATTACTTTAATGCTTAATTCTATTATCAAAAAGTGACTAAGCACCAAAGTAACTCATGGTGCTTAGTCATTTTTCTTGTTGTGAGAGGCTTATTTTGTGGCAAATATCAATTATTTTGTTACCATGAAAAATATAAAATAAAAATTTTAAGAAAAAATATACCCATAACATACATCATTTTTGATAAGTATCTTATAATCAGTAAGTATGCTTATGTATGTTTGTGCCATATCATACATGAAACATACATGAATCATACATGTTTCCTACATAGATGTTAGGGATTGGGAGTACAAGGTCGTAATAACCGTGATGATTAATTATCGCAACGATAATTAAATTGTTTCGCGAAATGCAGAGTGATATGGGCCTTATCACTCCGCGTTTTACAAAGCAGTAGGAAGTGATAAGGCCCATATTACTCAAGCAATCTATACATTTCGGAATGTATTATTTGATAGCTAATTTACCAAATCCGAAGTCAGATTCCCCAATAATCTTATTCTAAAGGTTCTGTCTTTAGTTCGTCTGCATTTCCTGTAACAGGATTAAGTACAATATGAGTGGTGATTTTCTTTCCGAAGAGTTCACCGCTTATTGATTCCGTCCGACCGAATTGGGCAGCATTTATATCGAAACTTTTGTATGGCTTGTTGCCGTCATATAATGATAAACGTATACTTCCTGGTAGATTTACGTATACGCCACAATCATCTTTGCTCTTCTTGGTATCAATATCAAGTTTGAGCGGCGGAATGCTATGCAGGTCAGTAACACTTATATAGAAAGGTCGTCCTGACAAATCATCAGAATCAACGAGCCCTAACTTACTAGATAAACGGAAGAGAACCTGCTTGTTTACTTCCTTTTCAGGAATAAAATTTATAACTTTCTCGATTGTATCTTTTACTGTTGTACCTTCAAATACCTGCATCAGAGCATTTTCTTGTTTGCTCAAGTTGGCAAGCATAATCTTTAATTGCTCTCCGTCTTTTGGCATAAAGTCGGCTTCACCACGTGACAATTGATTGCGACTTTCGCGAATATCATAAATATCCTGTGCGATAAGTTCTGCCATTTTTGCTTTTGAACCAGCAGAAAGAATGTCGGCATTCATGAAATCACGTGGATTCACTGGTGCTGGTTTTGGAGCAGCCTTGAACTCCTTTATGCTTTCTATAGTTTTTGGTTCGGCATTTATAGCTAGTAGCATTCCATTTGCATATTTGTTAATGCGAATGATGCTATGCTTTTTATCAACAACAGCTGTATGTTGCTTGGTAGTATCAGGTATACCATAGCTATTGCTAGTAGTACTTAATATGCGATATTCAACCGACGGATTCTCGTCGGTATTCTGCATCTTCATATATTTCTCGGCATACAAAGCCAGTTCACCTGGAGTATATGTTGTCTTCTCTATGAGAATTCTGAATTGTACGGCAGTCTTAGGAAGAAAATATGTAGTTCCCTCTACCGTTTGTTGTGCGCTGGCATTTAGAGCCATTGCGCATAATATAAAAGTAATTATCTTTTTCATATTAATCATTTATTCTTTTAAATGCCATAGGCAAATATTTGATTATATCACTTGCAATAAGACATTCTTTTCCTAGTTCGTGTGCCGCAAGATCACCTGCCAATCCATGCAAATACATTCCGACAATACAAGCGTCTTTTCTTGAGTAACCTCGTGCGAGAAGACCTGTTATAATTCCTGTAAGTACGTCTCCGCTACCAGCTGTAGCCATTCCCGAATTACCCGTAGGATTGAATATCACGTTACCGTCTGGTAGACAAAGAGCTGAATAATGTCCCTTTAGTATAATGAATGAGTGAAGATGTTCTGCTAGTCGTCTTGCTTTAGAGAGTCGTTCGTAACATCCGTTACTTATATTACCATCTATGCGGTCAAATTCTTTTGGATGCGGTGTCATAATTATTTCTTGCGGTAACTGCTGCATCCACGTCCTGTGACTTCCTAGAATATTAAGAGCATCTGCATCAGCAACAACAGGACATTGAGCACGGCGCAACTGTGCAATAAGAGCAATCGCTGTTGTCTCGTTTTGTCCAATGCCGGGACCAATCCCCAATACATTAAAATCATCAGTGTCAACAGGCTCAGAATATATTGTTTCTTCCTGATCCAACTGCAAAACAGCTTCAGGAACAGAAATTTGCAATATGTCGTAATTGCGTTTTGGAGAATGCACTACTACTTTTCCTGCTCCGGATCTCAGACATGCTTTTGATGCAAGCACCGCAGCACCAGACATACCATAACATCCTGCAATAAGAAGAGCCGTTCCCATATTGCCTTTATGGGCAAAGTCATTACGGTCTTTTATTCTTGTGCGTACATCGTTTTCTTCTAATACATAGTGTTGGCAGCATGTGTTACCAATATATTCATGAGACAACCTTATATCCAGTACCCTTACTTCACCAAGATATTGCTGACAGTCAGCAAAAAGCATACATAGTTTAAGTTGTTGTAAAGTGAAAGTGATATTGGCTCGTATGATATTCTGTCTAATGTTGTATGTGTTGTCTTCTGCCATTAGTCCAGAAGGAAGGTCAATGCTTACAACTTTTGATTTGCTTTGGTTTATGTATCTAACCAATGATGAAAATCCACCGGCAAGAGGCTTATTTAATCCGCTGCCGAATAATCCGTCGATAACAACTGTCTCTGCATCTAACTGTGGAGGGTCGAAATTGAGATTGATTTCATTAAAAGCCTTTATATGCTTGCATTCAGCAATCCTTTTCTTGTTGTTTTCGCAATCGTCAGACAAATGGCTGTGTATATTAAAAAGATAAACACTCACCTGATATCCGTTTTCAGCCATCATGCGTGCAACGGCAAGTGCATCACCTCCATTATTTCCAGGACCGGCGAATACAACGAATGGTGTTTTTGTCGTCCAAATATTAGTGATAGCGTGTGTCAAAGCCTTAGCTGCTCTCTCCATAAGGTCGATAGAGGAAATAGGCTCGTGCTCTATAGTATAATTGTCCAACTCATGTATTTGAGTACTATTAAATATCTTCATAATGCTGCAAAAATACAAAATTAATGCTAATCGGTAGGTATAGTTCCACATATTTTTAGTAATTTTGCAACAAAATATTTTAATTCGCACTATGGACTTTGTTAAAATCAAGGACAAAACGTTTAAAACGTTTATTCCTGAATCCGAGATTCTGCAACGTGTAAAGGTTGTTGCTGACAAGATCAACAAGGATATGGATGGTAAAAACCCACTCTTGCTGGCAGTATTAAACGGTTCTTTTATATTCGCAGCGGACTTAATCCGCAATATCAATATTCCTTGTGAGATTTCTTTCGTGAAACTAGCTTCTTATCAAGGAACCACTTCAACGGGTAAGATAAAAGAGGTTATCGGTCTAAATGAGGATCTTGCAGGAAGAACAATCGTTATCGTTGAGGATATTGTTGACACAGGTTTCACGATGAAGAGCATGATTGAGAGTTTGGGTACACGTAATCCTGAGGCTATTCATATTTGTACTCTTCTATTTAAACCAGGAAAGCTCCAGGTGCCTTTGAATATAGAATATGCTGCTATGGAAATTCCTAACGACTTTATTGTTGGATATGGCTTGGATTATGACCAGCAGGGTCGCCAGCTTAGAGATATCTATACTGTTTGTGACGAAAAAGAGACAGCAAAATAAATTATAATAATAAAAAAAGATGAAGAATATTGTTATTTTCGGAGCTCCTGGTGCCGGTAAGGGTACTCAGAGTGACAAAATTATTGAGAAGTATGGTCTTGGACACATCTCTACTGGTGACGTGCTTCGTAACGAAATCAAGAATGGTACAGAACTTGGCAAGACTGCTAAGGGATTTATCGACAACGGTCAGCTCATTCCTGATGAATTGATGGTTAATATCCTTGCAAGTGTTTATGATTCATTCGGAACAGATCATAAGGGTGTAATTTTTGATGGTTTCCCACGTACAACTCCACAGGCTGAGGCTTTGAAGAAAATGCTTTCAGATCGTGGTCACAAAATTGCTGCAATGATAGAACTTGATGTTCCTGAGGAGGAACTTATGGCTCGTCTTATCAATCGTGGTAAAGAGAGTGGACGTAGTGATGATAACGAAGAGACAATAAAGAAGCGTCTAAACGTTTATCACACACAGACTTCTCCACTTATCGACTGGTATGAGAAGGAAGGTGTACACTATCATGTAAAAGGTATCGGAACTTTAGAGGAAATCTTCGGACGTGTTTCTGACGTTATTGATAACCTTGCTGATTAATTAAATTAAAACAAAATAATGGCTGAATCCAATTTCGTTGACTACGTTAAGATTTATTGCCGCTCTGGTAAGGGCGGAAGAGGCTCCATGCATTTACGTCATGTGAAATACCAATATAACGGCGGTCCTGACGGCGGTGATGGCGGACATGGTGGAAGCGTATATTTAAGAGGTAATCATAATTACTGGACATTGCTTCATTTAAAGTATCAGCGCCACGTGGCTGCTGAGCATGGTGGCAATGGCAGTAGCGACAAATGTCACGGTACCGATGGCAAGAACTTCTATATTGATGTACCTTGCGGTACCGTGGTATATAATGCTGAAACAGGTAAGTATATCTGTGATGTGTCTTATGATGGGCAGGAAGTACTGTTGCTGAAAGGTGGCCGTGGTGGACTTGGTAATTTCCAGTTCCGTACGTCTACTAATCAAGCTCCACGCTATGCACAGCCAGGAGAGCCTATGGAGGAGATGAATATCATCCTTGAGTTGAAACTCCTTGCTGATGTAGGTCTTGTTGGATTGCCTAATGCAGGTAAATCTACTTTGCTTTCTTCATTGTCAAGTGCTCGTCCAAAAATAGCTAATTATCCTTTCACTACATTGGAACCTTCTTTGGGTATCGTTGCATATCATGATAATAAGTCGTTTGTGATGGCTGATATCCCTGGTATTATAGAGGGCGCAAGCGAAGGCAAGGGACTTGGACTTAGATTCCTTAGACATATTGAGCGCAACTCTCTGTTCCTATTTATGGTTCCTGGTGACACTGAAGACATCAAGCACGAATATGAAGTATTGCTTAATGAACTCAAAAAGTTTAATCCTGAAATGCTTGATAAACACCGCGTGTTGGCTGTTACCAAGTGTGACTTGCTAGACGATGAGCTTATTGAAATGCTGAAAGAAACTTTACCAGATTCTCTTCCGGTAGTGTTTATTTCTTCAGTTACAGGATTTGGACTAAATGAGCTTAAGGACATATTGTGGCGTGAGCTCAATAGCGAAAGCAATAAGTTGCAGGAAATAGTTTCAGAAGATACTCTTGTACATCGTGATAAGGATATGGCTGTATTTGCTGATGAAATTCATGCAGAAGGTGCAGATGAAGAAGACTTAGAGTTTGTTGATGATGACGACATCGAAGATCTTGATGACTTCGAATATGATGAAGATAAAGATGCGGAATGATTAAGCCTGTATTGAAATATTATGATATTGCCGATTGTGTCAAAGCTTTCAGTTCTACCCGAAAGGGTGGGGCAAGTAATGGTGCTTTCGGTGAGTTTAATATTAATGGTTTCTGCGGTGACGATGATGCGTGTATTTCAGAAAACAAAAAGGCTTTGGCTGAAGAACTTTGTATCGGTGTTGATAATATTATAATGCCTCACCAGATTCATAGAATTGAATGTCGCACTATCGCTCCAGAGTTTTTTAGTATGCCAGAAAGTGTTCGCAAGATGCTTCTTGAAGGAGTAGACTGTGTGCTTACTGATATCAAAAACTTATGTATCGGGGTTTCTACAGCTGATTGTATTCCTATTCTTCTTTATGATAATGAACACCATGCCATAGCTGCAGTGCATGCAGGATGGCGTGGAACTCTCAATCGTATTGCACATCGCGCCATAGTGGAAATGTGCAATGTGTATAAATCTAATCCGTCACGCATTAAAGCCGTGATAGGACCTGGTATATCTATGGAAAACTTTGAAGTTGGTGATGAGGTCTATCAACAGTTTGAAGCTGTTGGATTCAATATGCCACTTATTTCCAAGAAGTACGAAAAATGGCATATTAATCTTCCTGAATGTAATCATATTCAATTAAGGGAAGCTGGACTTAAAGATGAAAATATCTTGATGTCTGGAATATGTACTTTCTCTCGCTCCGAGGATTATTTCTCAGCCCGCAAGCTTGGACAGCATTCGGGAAGAATATTCTCTGGAATTATGATTTCTGAATAGCCGATTGTGTCAATCCGCTTTTAGAAAGCTGTAACTCATTTATATTTAACCTTTGATGAATCTTTATGAACTTCAATTTGAAACACTTTTTACTGGGCGTTTCTATCATAGTGACAATGTCTGCTATGACCCCAGCAAAAAAAACTTTCTCTGCTGCTGAACAGCAACAGATTGCTATTCCTACGTCTGGACTTTTTGATCGTTCTAATGCTTTTAGCATCGATTTTAGTGCTATTCAAAGTAATGGCTATTCTTTTCCATTGCCAGTTGGTAAGGTGAAAGTAGTTGATGACAATCAGGCACTTGAGATTTCTACTTCAGCTGGTGATGCTGTTAAAGCAATGTTTGGTGGTGTAGTTCGTCTATCTCGAAACGTGACTGGATCTGGAAATGTTGTTGTTGTCAGACACGACAACGGCATAGAAACTGTTTATGCGAATAATGCTCAGAATCTTGTTACTGTTGGACAGCGTGTAAAGGCTGGACAAACGGTGGCTATCGTCGGTTCTGATGCAGGTCATACATATTGCAAGTTCAGCTTGATGGTTAATGGTGGTCGAATTAATCCAAAGACTTTTATAGACTTGAATAGTCATTTGCTGCGTAAGCAGACTATCTTGTGCAAGAAAAATGGAACTTATGTAGATGTATCTGTTATTGATAATTCAGAAAAACAGTCTAAGGATCTCAAGGGTATAATTGTTTCTGATAAAGATGATAAAATTGATTTTACTGGTATGCCAAAATCTGAATGGGCTTATCCGTTGCCAGGAAGTCATGTAATAAGTCCTTTCGGTGGTGCTCGTCATCATCCAGGTGTAGACCTGAAGACACACCCTAATGATAATATATGTGCTGCTTTCGACGGAGTCGTTACTATGTCAGGTAATTATTTTGGATATGGTAATTGCATCAAAATAAAACATAACAATGGACTTGAGACTTTGTATGGTCATCAATCACGTAATTTGGTGAAGAGCGGTGATAAAGTCAAGGCTGGACAAGTCATAGGACTTACTGGTAGAACAGGGCGTGCTACTACTGAGCATTTACATTTTGAGCTATTCTTCAAGGGACATAGATTAGATCCTTCTTCGGTATTTGACAACGCTAACAAGTCTTTGCAGCAAATCACGCTTACCTGTAAAAATGGTATTGTGAAAACTCAGCGTAATTACTTCGCAAAAAAATAGATTAATAAGATACGTCTGATTTATCACTATTAATAAAAAAAAAGCTCCTTCATAAAAGGAGCTTTTCTTATTTCTACTTGTGTCTGTTGGATCTTTGTTCGCGGTATTTCGCCTTTTGGCGAGCGCTTCCTGAACCATGAGCACCGGTAATGTACTTTTTCTTTTTGGCCTTAGTCTTTACTTTCTCTTCTTTTGGTTCACCGCTAGAAGGTTTTTTAAAGACTATACCTTGCTCGATAATTTCGTCGATATCACTCATATATTTATTTTAATGATGGAATAAGCGTACTCCTGTGAACGACATTGTTATGCCATACTTATCGCATGTATCAATAACATTGTCATCACGTATAGAGCCACCTGCTTGTGCGATATATTCTACACCGCTCTTGTGGGCGCGCTCTATGTTGTCTCCAAATGGGAAGAATGCATCGCTTCCAAGTGCCACTTTGGTATTTTGGGCAATCCATGCTTTCTTTTCTTCCATTGTGAATATTTCTGGCTTTTCTGTAAAGAACATTTGCCATGTTCCGTCACGTAGCACGTCATCATGCTCTTCGCCTATATAAACGTCTATTGTATTATCACGGTCAGCACGGCGGATACCTTCTTTGAAAGGAAGGTTCATTACCTTTGGTGCTTGACGCAACCACCATGTATCAGCTTTGCTTCCTGCAAGACGTGTACAATGTATACGACTTTGCTGACCAGCACCGATACCAATAGCTTGACCGTCTTTTACGTAGCATACAGAATTACTCTGTGTGTATTTAAGTGTTATTAGCGCAATGATTAAATCGCGTTTTGCCTCTTCGGTGAAAGTTTTATTCTTAGTAGGAATGTTCTCAAATAGTTTTGGATCATCCAGCTTTATTTCATTGCGTCCTTGTTCAAAAGTTATTCCGAATACTTGTTTATGCTCTATTTGAGTTGGTTTGTATTCTGGATCAATCTTTATCACGTTGTAAGTGCCTTTGCGCTTATCCTTCAAGATTTCGATTGCTTCAGGAGTGTAATCAGGTGCGATAACACCGTCGCTTACTTCTCGTTTCAATAGAGTCGCTGTTGCTGCGTCGCATGTATCACTCAGTGCAACAAAGTCTCCGTATGAACACATGCGGTCTGCTCCGCGTGCACGTGCATAAGCGCATGCCAATGGTGTAAGAGGAATCTTTACGTCGTCAACGAAATAAATTTTCTTTAATGTATCGCTGAGAGGCAAACCGATAGCTGCTCCTGCTGGTGATACATGTTTAAAACTTGCTGCCGCTGGCAGCCCTGTTGCTTCTTTAAGTTCCTTTACTAATTGCCAACTGTTCAGTGCATCAAGGAAATTGATGTAGCCAGGGCGACCGTTAATGACTTCGATTGGTAATTCACCTTCTTCCATATATATTCTGGAAGGTTTCTGGTTAGGATTACATCCGTACTTTAAAGCTAATTCTTTCATTCTTGAGGGTTAATTAAACTTTTTGCAAAGATAATCATATTTTTTTTATTACCTTTGCAACTTGGAAATTATTTCGTTAGGTTATGAAACGTAAAATTGGTTTCCTGCTAAAGGAAGTGGGAACAAAACTTGTAGAGAAAGCGAAGATTGGTAATGACTTTGAGAAGATGTCACTCTTTTTCTCTCAGCACCACATCAATCTCAAGTCATCTTCGTTGAAGAAGATTTGGCATTATCTTTATGGTGCCGAAAAACCTTCTCATGAAACCTTGGATAGATTGGCATTGTTTGCCGGATTCCAGGATTGGGAAAGTTTAAAGGATACTTTTTTAGATGATGAGAAAAAAACAAAGACTAAGGAATAAAAAAAGAGGTTATGCTTTATGCATGACCTCTTTTTATTTCTTCTCTGAAGATTCTCAGGATTATTCTCCCTTAACAGTTCTTTTCTCAGCAATACGAGCTTTTTTACCTGTAAGCTTGCGAAGATAGTACAACTTAGCGCGACGTACTTTACCACGCTTGTTTACTTCAATTGAATCGATGCTCGGTGACTCCATAGGGAAGATACGCTCTACACCTATTGTTCCTGACATCTTACGAACTGTGAAACGTTTTTTATCACCATGACCTGAAATTTTGATAACAACACCACGGTAAAGCTGGATACGCTCTTTTGAACCCTCGATAATTTTGTAAGCGACTGTGATTGTGTCACCAGAGTTGAACTTTGGTAACTCTTTGCCGGTTGCAAATGCTTCTTCAGCAACTTTAATTAAATCCATTTCTTATAATTAAATATGTTTATCGTCCAACGCAACTTAGCATGCAACACTTCTGCAGCCAGCGGTTTCGCCGAAAAGCTGTGCAAAGTTACAAAAAAGCTGAGACTTACCGTTGCTATCTGTGAAGTTTTTTTTGAATTTAACAATATTTCTTCATTTTCTCATACAAAATAACTACCTTTGTAACAGTTAATTACAAACTTATGTACAAGAAATTATTACTGTTTTTAATTGTTCCTGCTGCTTTAGGAGTGTCTTCTTGCAGGCAACATTATGAGTTGATCGACATTAACCGTAGTCGTATTTTGGTTGATAGTTGCTATGATGCTTCTCCAGATAAGGAGGCTCAGGCTTTTCTTGCTCCTTACCAATACAAGGTAGATAGCATTATGAGTCCTGTTGTTGGCGAAACTGCTGAATATTTATATTCGCATAGACCAGAGAGTCCGTTGTCAAATCTTCTTGCTGACATTTTGCAGTGGGGAGGAAATGGATTTAATGAGAAGGTTGATTTTGCGTTATATAATGTTGGTGGTATAAGGGCAGCATTTGCTAAGGGTAAAGTTACTTATGGTGATGTTGTTGATGTAGCTCCTTTCGAAAATAAAATTTGTTTTTTGTCGCTTACAGGTTCTCAAGTTCGTGAGCTATTTAATGAAATCGCTAAGTTGGGCGGTGAAGGTTTGAGCCATGGAGTTAATTTGGTTATCACCAAAGATGGTAAACTCCTTGAGTCAAGTATTAATGGCAAAGCGATTGATGACAATGCTACTTATCGTGTTGCCACTCTTGACTATCTTGCTCAAGGTAATGATGGCTTGGATGCTTTCAAGTATGGAACATCTGTTGTCTCTCCAAAGGGGAATGATAATAATGTGAGATTTATTATTATGAATTATTTCCGTGATAAAATGGCTCATGGTATAGCTGTTGATTCTAAAGTTGAGGGCAGAGTTGTTATAAAATAATGTTTGATTGATTAAAATGAATTATATGAAATTTAGATATCTTTTTATTTCCGTTTTATGCTGCATTACTTCTGTTGGTTTTGCACAGAAGCATCTGACGATATTGCATACGAATGATACGCATAGTTGTATACTTCCTTTGAAAACAACTTTAGCTGACACCTTGCTTGCTGGCCGTGCTGGTTTTGTACGTCGTATTTCAATGATAGATCAGGAAAGAGCTAAGGATAAAAATTTGCTCCTTTTTGATAGTGGTGACTTTTCTCAGGGTTCACCGTTCTATACTCTTTTCAAAGGTGATGTTGAAATTGGATTGATGAACAGAATGCATTACGATGCAGGAACAATTGGAAACCACGAGTTTGACTACGGTATGGACAATATGGCTCGTATATTCAAAATGGCGAATTTCCCAATCTTGTGTTCTAATTATGACCTCAAGGGAACTCCTCTTGAAAGTATTGTAAAGAAATATACTATCATAAAGAGAAATGGTGTAAAAATAGGAGTCTTTGCACTTGATCCGAAGTTGGATGGATTAGTATCTAAGGCAAATTATGGCATCATAAAATACTTGGACCCAGTCGCTGTTGCAAATGAAATGGCAACAATGTTGAAGAAGGATAAAAAGTGTGATCTTGTTATCTGTATATCTCATCTTGGCTGGGAAGAGAAAGGTATGGGAGACCAGATGATGATTGCTGGTTCAAGAAATATTGATCTTGTTCTTGGTGGTCATTCTCATACTTATTTCAGGACTCTTCGTTATATTACGAATCTTGATGGAAAGAAAATACCTGTTGACCAGAATGGCAAAAATGCTATTTATGTCGGTAAAATGATATTAGATCTTACTCAAAGTAAAAAGTAAGTACTATCATCTTAGAGTGTGCTTCGCTAATCGAATTAGAATAGGGAAGCATACTCTTGTCTTCTATTCTTTTTATATGATCTTTATCTAGACTGTTCATCAGACTATACATGAATTTAAGTTCAGGTCTGACTTTGAAAAACGGAAGATAAAAATCACATCCGAGTCCTATTTCTGCAAATGTATCATATTTTTTTAATTTGATATAGTCTTTATCTTTCCCGCTCAGGTTTATTGCTGGCGTAATTCCTCCAAGTATATACGGACGGTGATTATTGAAGCGTGGTGCCGCAAATATAAGGTCTATTGGTGCACAGATGTAAACAGTCTTCATGTCTTGTTGATTTTCCGTCACAGTCTCTGTAGTGCTATTGTGAAACACGATATGTCGTGAGCCGAAATACATGGTAGGTGCTATGCGCATTTGTAGAAATTCGTTTATTCTGAATTCTCCATACACTCCGACGTTGAATCCCATATCCCATCTGCTTTGATCTGTTGTTATCAGTTGCCTTGTAACCGTTCCGTCTGCGTTATTGATTGTCTGTGGTCCAACATTCATAAGTTCTAAGTCCTGCACATGCGTACCTATAGAAATGCCTAAATGAAATGGGCGCAAATCCGCGTATGGACGGTTTTGCACAATTCGTTCCTGACCGTTTGCCAGAATGCTGCAACCAAAGGCAATACTTATTATAAATGCTTTTATATTCATTATCATATAAACGTATTATACCATTTCTTATTGTATAGTTCTTTATTGAGATAAAGTATAAATAATTTAAAAAACCGTACCTAAAAGTAGGTATTTCGATTTTAATATGTATCTTTGCAGCGTACTTTTTTGGCGTAAAGTCAGGGTACATATTACAAAAACATTATTAATATTATAAATTTAATTTATTATGGCTTACGTAATTAGTGATGACTGTATCGCTTGTGGTACATGTATTGATGAGTGCCCATCTGGAGCAATTTCTGAGGGTGAAAAGTATTCTATTGATCCTGATATGTGTACAGAGTGTGGTACATGTGCTGATGTTTGTCCTAACGAGGCAATCAGCCTTCCTGAGTAAGGAATTAATGCAAAAAATATAAGCGACACGTAAGTGTCGCTTTTTTTTGTGCCCATAAATTAGAGTACCTTTTCATAAAGCTTTGCTGGCCTAATAACTCAGATGTATATAAACAATAAACAGACAAGATAGCTTTCGCTCTCTCGCCTGTTCTGTTTAGTGTAGTGTTATTATTAAAAAATTATTTTTTAACATCTTCTGGCTTATCCAGTCCAAGAGCTGCGCGAGCATTCTTGTCATTAGGATCAAGCTTTACCAACTGTTCGTAGATAGGCTTTGCAGCATCAAGGTTCTGCTTAGTAATCCAATAGTAGTAACCAAGGTTTGCTAATGCAGACTTCAATGTGTTTGTTTCATCTTCTTCGCGGTTTTCCTTGTTACCAAGCATAGCAACAACCTTGTTGAAGTATTCAACGCTCTTGTCGTCTTGACCAGCCTTAGAAGCTTGCATACCAGCCATGTTGTTTACCCATGCTGCGATAGTAGGCCACTTAACTGCCATCTGATCATATATATTGTAAGCCTTGTCTAGGTTAGCTTGTTTGTTAGCGTCTCCCTTTGCAGCTTTCTGTATGTAGATGTTAGCGAGTTTTGCATAATCAGATGGTGTTGCATCCTGATTGTTTGCCATATACTTTTCGCTGTATTCCAAAGCTTTGTCTTCCTGACCCATTTCTGCATAAGCATCAGCTATATACTGATATGGTTTGAAGTTATTCTTCTCCATATCAAAAGCCTTGTTGTATTGGTCAATAGCCTGTTGGTACTGTTTGTTTCCCTTCAGTGCTAAACCATAGTATATGTAGTCACGGGCACTCTTTTCAACAGAGTCTGTTGTGACAATCTTATTGGCATAAGTAATTGCATCGTCAAACTTCTGAGTGTCTACTGCACTCCAAAGTGCTACACGATCAAAAGTTATGTTTTGAGCAAACTTCTGTGTACCGAATTTTGCAATGTCAAGACTTTCATCTTTCTTGTTGTTCATATATGCTGATACAGCATAAGCTACAAGATAATATTGGTCTAGACTTTCTTTTTGTGTCTTTGCGAAATATTCGTATGCCTTAGCATAGTTTCCACCAAGATAGAAGTTGTTTCCAGCTTCAGCCTCAATAGGGTAGTCTGGGCGAACTTGCTTCAAAAGGTTCAGAGCTCTTTCGCTTTCTTCCGGGCTACGCTTTCTGTAAACATTTGCATAACGCATGTATCCATTAGGATTCTTAGGATCCATAGTCATACTCTGCTGATACCACATGGCAGCATCACCACCGTCATCTTTCATTGCTGCGACATCACCAAGAAGTACGTATGCATCACCACAATCTTTGAACTTTGCAATAACCATGTTACCGATAGCTGAAGCATCGTCATATTTTTTACTCATCAACAAGGTATTACCAAGTGCAACAAGAGCCTTTGGATCCTTCTTGAATTCTTTTTCATACTCTTTAGTCAAGTCCTTTAGTCCTTTAGCGTCAAGGTTTGGGTTAGACTTAAGTGTCTGCTCTATTGGCTTCAGTAAGTCGTTGTAATTTGCGTTCTGAGCCATTCCTGGTACTGATAATCCCATCATCAGCAAACCAGCTACAAGGTATTTAATCTTTTTCATAATCTTGTTTAGTTATGTAACATTTACTGCTTTCATCTATGACGATAAAATGGATGAATAGTTTAAATCTGAAATGTTTAATTCTTTACTTTTACAGTTCTTATGCTTATGTCACCTCTATATGGCAGTAAGCCTGATTTGAAGATAATAAGTTGTCCTTTAGGACTTGAAATATAGTTGGCGAAACTCCAAGGCAATGCTTTGCTTGGGTCTACTACTATTGCGTATATAGTTCTTGCGAATGGATATCTTCCATCTAGCAAGTATGCCTGATATGGCTTCCAACTGTTCATTGGTGTAGCCTTTTCCTTAATGGATATAGACATTACATGAATATTCTTCTTGAATGTGGTGTTTGTGGAGTCTCGCTTGTCATTAAGCCAGTTTGAACCAATAACACCAATGGCGTTAGGAGTTTTGCTTACTAAGTTGATAACTTCCTTACTGCTGTTTGCTGCAACGATGTTGTCACTTATGATTGGTTTGCCGCCAAGTATAGAGTCTACTACATAATGTAATGTTGCTGAACTCCTATTGTCAAACACAACCTGTATGCCACCTCTCTTTGATCCTGGATATATTTGATTCCAGTTCTTTACCTTTCCGCTTAATACTTTCTTAACGTTGTTCACTGTCATGCAAGTATCGTTATTGTTCTTGTTTACGATAAGTGCAAGTCCGTCGTAACCGATAGGAAATACAGAAGGTATAATGTTTTTAGTCTTGATGTAGGCTATTTCACCTGGTTTCAAACCACGTGAAGTAATTAACAGACAAGTCTTTAGGTCTCGAATCATCTTCAGACCGGTTAGTTCGTCTGTATACAGAGGTTTCAGATGCGCCTTTGGGTATTCAAACTCAAATTGCTGTCTTTCTTCCTCAATGATTGGACTAAAACTTTCGTCAGAGACGAATTCAATCGTCCCTGACGTCGGTGTATCAGTTCTACTACCTTTAGGCTTATTCTCATTGCAAGATGAGAATACTCCTAAAGATAGGGTTAGTCCTATAAATATATAAGATATGTTCTTATTCATTTACTGCAATTTAAATTGCACAGGTACATTAAATTTAACACGAACAGCAGAACCATTCTGCTTACCTGGTTGCCAGTTAGGCATGCTGCTAACGACGCGAGCTGCTTCACGGTCAAGTGATGGGTCAACAGAGCGTACAACATGTACATCTGTGATAGAACCATCGCGCTCAACAACGAATGAAACCGTTACACGACCTTGAACACCATTTTCCTGAGCAACTACAGGGTACTTAACGTGTGAGCTAAGATAGCTCAGAAGTGCGCCTTGTCCTCCTGGGAATGAAGGCATAACTTCTACAACGTCGAAGACCTTGTTGGTAACTTCTTCCTTTGGAGCTGGTGGAGGAGTGTTTACAGCGATATCGTTGCGCACTGCCTCTACATTACGATCCTTAGTTCCATCATGGTTTTCAGTACCAACGGCAACTTTGTCGTCCAACTTATCCATCTGCTTGATCTGATTTTCCTCTTTTACAAGGTCATCCTTTTTGATGACAGGAGCAGTAAATTTCTGAGTTTGACGAGCAACAGGAATCTCCTTCTTAGGTTGAATTTTCGGTTTAATAACCTCTTTTTTCTCGTTCTTTTTAGCCTCTTTCTGGAGTTTAGAAAGTTCCATAGCCTCCATATAAGCTGCTTGCTGTTCAGCCTGTTTTTGTTCAATTACTTTCCATGCAAGAAAACCTCCTACTAGAGCTGCAGCAATGAATAAGATTATAAGAGATTTAATGTTTCGACCGGAAGTACCCTTACGAAGCTGGTATGCTCCATAAGTTTTGTTCTTTCCGTCGAACACCATCTCGACCCATTTAGGATCAAATAAGTCTATTTTTGCCATTTTGTTTCTTTTTTAATTGTTTCGTTACTTATCGATTAGAGTCTTATACCTTTCAACTTGAGAAGTTTCGCGTCGTCAGAATTAATCTTATCGATAACGTAAGTACCAATACTTAGAATCTGCATCTCATCGAGAGCATCCACCATATTCTTATATGATGCATTGTCTGAAGGTTTGATGATGATAGTTAGAGTAGGGACCTTACCGTCTTTGAGCTCACCACCCTTGATCTTGCTAAGTTTCTTCTGATATATACTGTCTGGATACATCTTAGGATTCTTAGCCTTATCAGCGTTAAGTTCTTTAACTGCAAGTTCGATACGTGTTACAGGCTTTACTCCATTTGCTGTAGAGTGATTTCTCAAGATCTTACGAATTCCATCATTACCCCAAGTTGTTTCCTTGAGCCATGCTGGATTGCTATACTGAGGGATACCCTCACCATAGAAGATCTTGTTATCAGCTGTTACATACAGAGTAATTGACTCTGAAGCCTTAGCCTCGTTCTTCTGATTATCTTGAGTGTTCTTGTCATTACTTGGCATTGTCAGCTCCATTGTCTGAGGCTTGCTCAATGTAGTACACAGCATGAAGAACGTGATAAGAAGCATCAGCATATCCACCATAGGTGTAAAGTCTACGCGGACATTAACCTTTTTCTGTTTGCTTTCTTTCTTTGCCATTTATTCGTCCCCCTGTTTTTTAAGCTGTGTAATCATATAATAATGACTTTCGTCCATATCCTGGAGCTCACTCATTACCTTCTTTACAGTCTTGTAAGGTGTAGTTGCGTCTGCCTTAAGTGCGATCTTTAAGTTCGTATTTACTCTACGAGCTTGATCTACCCACTCTTGGAATTCGCTCATGCCGCCTTTGATACTATCCAATGGAATACCTTTGGTGTTAAGAGTCTTCTGACGTGCCTGTGTAGACATTGCCAAATAACCGCTCAATTCATTCATTGGAACACCGAATGTTGATTCGTTCTTGAAAGTCTTAGACTGCTTTTCATTTAGTGTAACACCAAACTTGCCAGTCATCGCATCTAGGGGCTGACCTAACTGGTCGGTGTTATCTATACTCATAAATACCTGACCTTCGCCTGTTGGCTTACCGGCTTTGTCCTTTTCAGGACTTACCAAGATGGTCAGGACGCCGTTCTCAGGCACCTTAATCTCAGACACAGAACCCGGAGTGTTCACCTTCACTGGCTCATTCTTTACGAATGTTGATGTCAGCATAAAGAAGGTAAGCAGAAGGGTCATAACGTCTGACATAGGCGTCATATCGATCCAAACGTCACTTTTCTTAATTTTTACTTTACCCATAGCGATAAATTTTTAAAGGGTTAGCAAAAATTATGCTTCTTCTGTATGGTTAGCTTCGTATGTCTGAGCAATTGAATAACCTACTTCGTCTAGAGCGTATGTTAACTTGTCAACCTTGTTTGTAAAATAGTTGTAAGATACAACAGCACACCATGATGTACCGATACCGAATGCAGTATTGATCAAAGCCTCAGAAATACCTGCAGAAAGTGCAGCTGAGTCAGCGCCACCACCTGCAGACAAAGCAGAGAATGAACGGATCATACCAACAACAGTACCAAGAAGACCTGTAAGTGTACCAAGAGTTACGATAGTAGCTACGATAGGAAGGTTCATTGTAAGAGTTGGCATTTCAAGCTGAGTTGCCTCCTCGTGAGCCTGCTGAATCTTAGAAACCTTCTGTGACTTCTTAAGAGTTGCATTTGCACCTGATTCCATTTCCTTGTAAGCGTTAAGAGAAGCTGAAACAACATTTGCTACAGAACCCTTCTGCTTGTCACAAAGCTGCTGTGCTTTTGCGAAATCGTTAGCGTTAAGAGCTGCCTTGATGTTTGCAACAAACTTAGGAAGTGAACCCTTACCGAAAGCTGTCTTAAGTGCAAGTGAGCGCTCGATTGACATAGCCAATACAGAAAGCAAAAGTGTGTGAATAACTGGTACGATAACACCACCCTTGAAGATTGTACCCCAAACGTCAGCTGGTGTAGTCTTTGCTAGTCCGTCCTGGAAGTGCATTGGGTTACCAAACCAGAGGTTGAACAATGTGAAAGCGATGATTCCGCAAACGACGATGATCCAGAATGCGCCTCTTACTCCCTGAAAGCCCTCAGATTTCTTAGGGCTGGCTGTTTTTTGTGTAGTTGCCATAATTTAAAATTTTTAATTTTTAGTTATTAATAATATTAATGTTTATTTGATTTAATGTTATTGTCAAAAGATGCCTTGCGGTCCTCGTACTTTTTTTGTTTGGCAAAGATAGCAATTTATGAATAACTACGAACTTAATTAAGAAGTTTTAACGATAGATTGCTTTAATTTTAATCATATTGTTATTAATTTTTCTTTTTTGTTTCGCTTCAGTTATTTTAACTTTGCTAAAATTTCCTTGATTCTGCGCATAGCCTCTTTAATGTTCTCATCACTTGTTGCATAACTCATTCTGAAACATTCCTTGTCTCCGAATGCATCACCGCCAACTGTTGCGACATGAGCTTCTTCCAGTAGGTAGAGTGCAAAGTCGGTTGAGTTGTTGATTGTCTTCTCGCCATTGCTCTTACCAAAGAAACTGCTGCATTTCGGGAATATATAGAATGCACCTTCTGGTACGTTAACTTCCAGTCCAGGAATATTTTTAGCTAGTTCTACGATGAGGTTGCGACGGCGTTCAAATGCCTTACGCATATCCTCTACGCAACCTTGCTCTAGTGTGTAAGCGGCTTCTGCAGCTTTCTGACTTACTGAGCATGGTCCGCTTGTATATTGTCCCTGCAATTTGTTACATCCCTTTACGATCCATTCAGGAGCAGCTATATAACCTATTCTCCATCCTGTCATAGCATAGGCTTTTGATACACCGTTAACAATGATAGAACGTTCTTTCATTCCCTCAACTGTGGCTATGCTGGCATGCTTACCAATATAGTTAATGTGTTCGTATATCTCGTCAGCCAGTACAAACATGCCGTCATGCTTCTTGATTACTTCTGCAAGACCAGCAAGTTCTTCCTGTGAGTAAACGCTACCTGTAGGGTTGCTTGGCGAACAGAGGATAAGCATCTTTGTCTTGGGTGTTATAGCTGCCTCAAGCTGTTCTGGAGTCATCTTGAAGTTCTGCTCAAATCCAGCATTCACGAATACTGGATTTCCGCCTGCAAGTTTCACCATCTGTGGATAGCTTACCCAATATGGAGTAGGTATAATAACTTCGTCTCCGTCGTTAACCAAAGCCATCAAGGTGTTGCATACACTCTGTTTTGCACCATTGCTTACCAGAATCTCATTAATCGTATAGTCAAGTCCGTTCTCATTCTTCAGTTTGGCTGAAATAGCTTTGCGCAAGTCAGCGTAACCAGGAACTGGTGAGTACCTTGAATAGTTGTCGTCAATTGCCTTTTTTGCCGCTGCCTTTATGTGGTCCGGCGTGTTGAAATCAGGTTCACCGACACTCATATTGATGACGTCAATACCCTGAGCTTTCATTTCATTACTTTTCTGCGACATAGCAAGTGTTGCTGATGGCGCTAAACGATTCAAACGATCTGATAACTGTCCCATAATAATTCTTCCTTCTGGTTATTTGTTTTATATATCTACTTTATTTAAAAGTAGTGCAAGCCAAGCGCAGAATCATCAAGCTTGTTTGTATGTTATGCCTTGCCGCCGCCTACTTTATGCAAAAGTAGTGCAAGCCAAGTGCAGAATCATCAAGCTTGTTTGTATGTTATGCCTTGNCGNNGCCTACTTTATGCAAAAGTAAGCATTTTATTCTTTTCGGCGAAGAAAAGGTGACATAATTTACGTTATTTATAGCTTATTCAACAACAAATGTTATTTTAAATGTAGAATATGTCCCATTCTGTCACGTTTAGTTTTCAAATATCTCTCATCATATTTGTTTGGTTCAATCTCTATTGCGACATTCTCTATGATTTCCAATCCATAAGCTTCAAGTCCAACTCTCTTTTTAGGATTGTTTGTCATAAGTCTCATCTTGTGTACTCCAAGATGTCTCAACATCTGTGCGCCACAGCCGTAGTCTCTTTCGTCTGGTTTGAATCCCAAGTGTATATTTGCGTCAACGGTGTCGTAGCCCTGCTCTTGCAGTTTGTATGCGGCAATCTTGTTCATCAGTCCTATTCCGCGACCTTCTTGCTGCATATATATCACAACGCCTTTGCCTTCTTTTTCAATCATTTCCATAGACTTGTGAAGTTGCTCTCCGCAATCACAGCGTTGGCTGCCAAGGATATCACCTGTTGCGCATGATGAATGTACTCTCACCAAAACAGGTTCGCCTTCTTTCCATTCACCTTTTATAATAGCCATGTGCTCCAATCCGTTACTTGTCTGGCGGAAAGGAATAAGGTGGAAATGTCCGTATTGTGTCGGCATGTCAACTTCGTCCCCAACTTCTATAGTTGATTCTGTTTTCAGTCTATATGCAATGAGGTCTTTGATAGATATAATTTTCAATCCCCATTCCTCTGCTCTTTGTTTAAGCTCAGACATACGTGCCATCGTTCCGTCTTCACTCATTATTTCCATCAGTGCGCCTGCAGGGTATAATCCTGAAATCTTGCATAAGTCAACAGCAGCTTCAGTATGCCCGCTTCTGCGTAGCACTCCGTTTTCCTGTGCATATAGTGGGTTGATATGTCCTGGACGGCCGAATGTCTCTGGAGTAGAAGTAGAGTCGGCGAGGGCCAAGATAGTTTCTGCACGGTCATGGGCCGAAACTCCTGTAGTGCATCCTTCCAATTTGTCTACTGTAATTGTAAAAGGTGTACCTAGCATTGATGTGTTCTCTGTTACCTGATGAGGCAGGTCTAGTTCGTCCGCTCTCGACAGAGTTATTGGCGCACAAAGTACGCCACGGGCGTTCTTTAGCATGAAGTTAACCTTCTCTGCTGTAATTTTCTCTGCAGCGATAATCAAGTCTCCTTCATTCTCGCGGTCCTCATCGTCAACAACAATGACAAACTTACCTTCTTTGAAATCTTTTATGGCATCTTCGATGCTGCTTAATTTGAACTCTCCCATAGTTATCTTGTTTTAATGATAGGTCTTTCGATTTTATTATACCTATTTATATATATAATCTAATTATTTTATTGTTTGCATATCCGATATTCTTCTGATGATGTTGTCGTTGGTCTGTTTTATTGTTTTCAGATCACGCAACAGTCTTATTCTGAATCCCAACATTCTGAAGTAGAAGAATATACCAAGTGGTAGTATCACCGCTGATATGATGTTCATCCATTTACGCTCGAACGGACGTGTGTGGGCTTTCACTGAAACTACCGGATAGTTGTTCAGTTCACTCAATATGTAGTGATCTCTTGTGTTCGATAAGTCGTTTATCACGTCTTCCATTTCTTCGCTTATTCTTTTTATCTCATGGTCAGGATGATACTTAAAGAATATGTTTATTGGATTAGGCATACCGACGAGTTTTTGTGTCTTTGAGTAGTCACCCACATCGTTGCTTATTGCTCCAAGGCGCATTGCGTCGTTAGTGTAGTTAGGGTCTTCAATCACAACTTCCTTCCCGAATACGTGACGCTTTATCCTAAGTCCCAACAGCTTTCTCATCACGTCTTTATACAAGTCTATGTTGAATACCACAGAATCTTTATTAGCCTTGTAAGTCACGAATACTGCTATTGGCGTTAGCACAGCCGGAGCAAGTCCCTTTCCAAACCATACAGACCACATGCCGCCGCGCGCCATTCTGTATCCAGAGTTGTCAAGAATGTAATATACGATAAACACAAGTACTGATATAATAACCGGTATTCCCAGTCCTCCTTTCCTTATGATTGCTCCCAGTGGGGCACCGATGAAAAAGAATATCAGACAGGATAACGCTACTGTAAACTTATTGATAGCTTCAATCTCGTGGTCATTAATAATCTTGTCGCCGTCTTTCGTTATCATACTCTTGAAGTCAAGGTCGTTTACGGCAGCTTGCGTTTTTGCTAAAGCGTCGTTCACAACTTGGCTCTTCTTGCTTGCCGACAGATGACTATATGTAGAGTCTATATTGAAGTTGTTTGCCATGCCTGCCTTTATAGCGGCTAAGGAGTCACGCTTATTAATCTTCGGCGTAAAATACATACCCATTTTCTCGTCCTTATAATATGCATTTCCTATGCTGTCATAGGTTATGTTGAGCGAGTCGATGTCATGAAATATTTTCTTGAGGCTTTTTCCTCTGGCATCGTTTGATAGACTGGTTGCATCTGCCATATTAAAGTCGCCGTCAAAATCAAGTACAATCTTTTTTGCCGTGAAGGTCTCCCTGCGGTATGGCACAGCTGCACTGTTTCCGAACGCATCAGTCTGCATATTCTCAAACCATTCGCCACTCCACAGGTGTAATAGCAAGTGCTTTTTCTCAGCAGTAGCTTGTAGCATCGCAGAGTCGGCAAGGATTATTGCTTGATCTTCGTAACTACCTGTCATTCGGTATATCATCACGCCATATAGCATACCTGTCTTGACGTCTTTTCTCTGAACATACAAGTTGCTGTTAGGTATTCCGTCATAGAATATACCTTCAGGAATTTCTACTTCAGGACTTTTCTGCTTCATAGATATAAGCAGCTGTCCTATTTTCATATTTGCTGTAGGTCCTATGTTATTTTGAAAATAGAAAGAGATGCCGCTGATAACAACGGTAAGAACAATAAGTGATCTGAAAGATTGTATCAGTGATATTCCTGCTGCTTTTATTGCTGTTAGCTCACTGCTTTCACCTAAGTTACCGAAAGTGATTAAAGAAGACAGCAATATGGCTAGTGGCATGGCTTGTGGAACAAGCATCAGTCCCATATACCAGAAGAACTGTGCCAGTATCTCCATCGACAGGCCTTTACCGATAAGTTCGTCAATATATCTCCAAAGAAACTGCATCATAAGCACGAATTGGCAAATGAAGAATGTGCCAATGAAAAGCACTCCGAATTGCTTTGAGATAAATATGTCTAATTTCTTTATTCGAAACATCTGTACTAATGTAATATTCACGCACGTGCGCGTAATTTAGTTTGCAAAATTAGTATAAAAATATTAGAAATCTCCCATTTTTCATCTTTTTTATCAAATAACCTCCGACGATGCTTTTCTTTCTTTTTGTGAGAAATAAGAAATTTTTTGATGTATTTCATGAGAAATATACGTGTGATATCTCAGAGATAAGCATTTCTGTTATTTCCTTATATCATATTTCCTTTCCTTTTTTCTAGTCACCACTATGTGCGCCTTTTGTAACTTTTAAAAGTTTAACGTGTAATATAATTTTCTTCATTTTATTTATCCAATGAATATCTAGCTGCGCTTGGCATAGTTCAAGTAAACTTGACTCTGCTCTCGTTTGCACGACATGCCCCTGAGAACGGCCGTTTCTTTGTATGATAAAATCTATTCAAAGAAAATAGCATAAGTGAGAACAGCCGTTTGCATCTTAAGTAAATTTTATATATCTTTTTTTTGCAAGCTATTTTATGATAAATATCGTTTTGGATCTCTCATATTTATATAAATATTTCGTACTAAATGATTAAACGACAAAACAACATGATAGTTATTTCTTGTCATAGTAATTGTTATACACTCTACGCATAGATTTTAGAATATTATCCGTGTTGAAGCTTACCAATATGCCCGTACGTAAGTTTAATAAACGCAAGTATGTAACAACTTGCTTGAAAAATACATTATTGAACTCATCCACAGCTTTTAATTCAATGATGACGCAATCATTAACCAAAAGATCATATCGTAAGTTGCAGTCAAGCTCATGTCCTTTCTAATTAACAATAATGTTGCCTTGTTCTTTTACAATAAATCCTTTTGTCTCCAATTCGATTTTTAGAGCTTTTTCATAAACAACTTCTAATAGTCCCGGACCTAGTGTGGAATATACATCGTATATAGCACCTCTTATAGCGTATGTGATACTTTCATTTTCCATGGTTTTGCAAAACACTAAAAACGATTGAAAATGCTAGATATGCTTAACATTCTTTGCATCTGTTTTTTTGTCATAATTATATTTTTTCTATCAATCGAAAATAATTTCCAAATAAATTTTGGTAATTAAAAACTTTGTATTACCTTTGCACCCGCAAACAGCAGTAATGCTTGTTGTGATGGCGGGATAGCTCAGCTGGTTAGAGCGTCGGATTCATAATCCGGAGGTCGTGGGTTCGGGTCCCACCCCCGCTACAAAAAAGTTAAAAAACTTAGAAAATAAGGGAATTACAACGTTAGTTGTGATTCCCTTAATTTGTTTTAAAAGCTATCCGTTAACTTTGGTATGAGAACTTGTGAACTGAGCCTTTTTTTACTACAACTTTTGGTGCATTTGTACCTGTTTTGCAGTACAAAGATGGTTAAAAGGTTTATAATGGCTCAGTTTGTAAACTTGGGGATTTAACAATTCTATGCATAAAGTTTAGCCACTCTGAAGAGGAAGAATCTGACATCATCTACACCTCTGAACGTGGCCCTAAACCCTTTTAGCTTTGCATTAAATGATTCAGCATTAGCATTTGTAAGTCTGTTGTCGAAGAAATTCAATATTCTCTCATAATGTTGTTTGAATGTATTTATGACGGTGTTGAATTGTGGATATCCCCACTGTTCAACTTTGTTAAACCATAATGCTAACTTCAGTCTTGCAGCATCATGACTTATTTTTAAAGAATATATTTTACCCAACTGTAGGGCTAAGTAATAAAACTGTTTGATGTCATCGAACTGAGAGAATAGAATATCTGCTCTTTGCTTCTGGCTTTTCGTCCATTTTTCTGGTGATTTAAACAAGAGATATCTACTTCTGGCAAGTAGTTGTTTTAAAGTGTCCCCATTATCGAAACGTTTAGCCTTGTATTCGATATTACGTATTTTAGCCTTACGTATTTCATCATTCTCCTGTTCCATGACATTCCATCGGTACTGTATGCGGAGATCCTGCAATGCCTCAAGCATAAGTTTTTGAACATGAAACCTGTCTATCGTCTGTGTAGCATTTGGGAAGCATTTCTTTGCAATTTGGTACATGCTTCCTGCCATATGCAATGTTATATTCCGGACTTTCTTGCGTCTACCTTCTGGAATTTTATTAAGACGTTTACATACTTCCTCGGCTTTCGTACCTCGTATCATGGCAACAAGCGTTCCTTTTTTACCATGGCCGTCCTTGTTCGTTATTATTGTATACAGTTCACCATTGCTGAATGCAGTCTCATCAATGGAAATACTTTCACCAAGATTATGGGTGAAATATATATAGTCATCAGAATGTGAAATTTGGTTCCATGAGCGGAAGTCACTCAGATGTTCCTTGTAATAGTCTGTCAAAGTAGAAGACTTCATTCCACAGAAATCAGCTAAGGATTTAATGCTCACTTCATGAGTGTCCAAGTAATTCTTTTAAAAAAGAACCGAACTCATTGGTTATATGAGTTCCGTCAGCAACTAGTTTCCAATCTCTACTATAAGTACGACCAGTCGTATTGTCTTCCCAGCGTCTGCGTTTAATTTTAAAATAGACAGTATGGTCACGGACAGGGAAATCTGTTATCGTTATTTCTGGATAAAAGCCTTTAGATACCAAAGATAAAGACTTTAACTCTGTCGGTATTTCAGACTTTTCCTGAAGGCAAAACACATAATAACTTCCCATATTTGAGTAATCGGTAAACTCAAAATAATCCAATATTCCTGATGGTAGAAACATTGACAGTATTTCTTTATAATCTATTGACTTTCTTTGCATGGTGCAAAGATAAGCATTTTTTTTAGAATTGTTAAATCCCCAAGTTTACAAACTGAGCCTTTATAATCGCCAAATTATGGATGAAATCAATGAAGTGTCTTTTGAAATTGAAGTAAGCAATTCAGCTTGTTAATTAGTTTGTTCTTCAGGCGAAATTCTCTTTTAAAGAAGTCTTCTTTCATGAATATCTAGCAGTACTAAACATCGTTCAAGCTAGCTTGACCCAGTCTTCGTTTCCACGACATGCCCGTGAGAACGACCGTTTTATCATGTGATTAACCTGTCTTTATAGTGCAATAAAGATAACAAACAAAGAAAAAAACGGAAAAACATAATTATTTTTGATTATTCCATTGGTTTGCGTTACCTTTGCATAATATTTGCTGCAATCTGCATAATATTCAAGTAAACTTGAAGTTTCTGCTCTCGTTTGCAGTATTTTTGCATAAGATAGGCTGCACTCGATATAACATTCAAGTAAACTTGATGTCTCTGCTCTCGNTTGCGCTATCTTTGCATAAGATAGGCTGCACTCGGCATAGCATTCAAGTAAACTTGATGTCTCTGCTCTCGTTTGCGCTATCTTTGCATAAGATAGGCTGCACTCGNNATAACATTCAAGTAAACTTGAAGTTTCTGCTCTCGCTAGCACAACATTTTACTATAACTTAGATTTAAAAGAGAATATGATTGATTTAAAATGGTTCTTGCCACTACTAACAATATTTGCAAGTCCAACTTACGCACAACTTACGTATAAAGTTGAAATGCAAAACACTACAGGCACTGGCAGCCATAACCCCTTGTGGCTCAATGCCAATAAATATGGTTTGAGTTCACTCGATACCCGGAATGGATATGTCCGTGGGGCTGTCATGAAATCAATCCAGGGAGATTCTTTGCGTAAATGGGCAGTAGGTTATTGCGCAGATATCGTTGCGCCATATAATTTCACCAGTAATTTTGTCGTCCAACAAGCTTATGTTGATGTGCGCTGGCGTAAAGGTATGCTTACCGTTGGTAGTAAAGAGCAACCAATGGAACAGAAAAATCAGGAACTTAGCAGTGGTAGCCAATGTTTTGGTATCAACTCACGACCTATTCCACAGGTTCGTCTTAGCCTTCCTGACTTTTGGAATATCCCAGGAACTAACGGCTTTTTAGCTTTCAAGGGATATGTTTCTTACGGAGTTCTTTCAGACGGTGACTGGCAAGAGCGTTTTAATACATCTGGCGCGAAATATCAGAAAAATGTGCTCTATTGTGGAAGGGCTGGTTATATAAGACTTGGCAATGAAAATCGGCATCCTTTAGAAGCGATGTTGGGACTGGAAATGGCTACTACGTTTGGTGGCTCTGTTTATAGTAATGGTCATAAATATTCTTATGCTTCAGGATTTAAAGATTATGTCAGTGCATTCATCCCTTTTAATGGTAATGATGATAAGTCTTTATATTCGGCAGAAGGCAATATGCTTGGTTCTTTACTTCTTTCTGTTAGTTATAAATTCAATACTTGGAAGCTTCGTGCCTACACCGATCATTATTTTGAAGATGGTTCCCAAATGTATCTTTTAGATTATGATGCGTATGGAAGTGGAGATAGGTGGAATGAAAAGGTCGGTAATCGTTTCCTTGTTTATGATCCAAAGGATGGTATGTATGGTGTTGAGGTTACTCTTCCAAAAAATCGTTTCGTCTCTACTTTTGTCGGAGAATATCTTTATACCAAATATCAGTCAGGACCTATTTACTATGACCATACAAAAGATATATCAGATCATATCGGTGGTCGTGATGACTATTATAATCATGGCACGTATGTTGGATGGCAGCATTGGGGACAGGTGGTTGGTAATCCGCTCTATCTGTCTCCTGTATACAATGAAGATGGTAATTTATATATAAAAGACAATCGCTTTGTGTCATGGCATTTCGGTATTAGTGGAGATCCTGTTGAAGGTTTGCACTATCGTCTTCTTATGACATGGCAGAAGGGGTGGGGAACTTATTTCGTACCATATTCAGATATAAAGAGAAGTTATAACCTGTTGGCAGAAGTAGGATATACCATGCCAGAACGAATAGGGCATGTCCGCACTCGCGGATGGAGTGCTAAAATGGCATTCGGTTTAGATGATGGAGCTCTGAGAGGAAACAACAGAGGATTCCAGTTTACGATATCAAAGAGTGGCATACTAAATTTTAAGAAGAAATGAAAAGAAATATAATATATATATTGTCCGTGGCGCTATCACTGCTAGTGTTTCAGAGTTGTGAGTTAGAAACTTCTGATAATGGTAATCTTGATGGTAATTGGCAGTTGATACAGATAGATACTCTTGCCACTGGTGGCAGAAATGATGTAAAGGAATATCAACTGTTCTATGCAGTTCAGGTAAGGCTATTATGTCTGAAAGCCTATAATGATAATATCAGTAGTGATATGTATTTTCATTTTGAGCATACTGCCGACTCTTTGAAATTGAAACCCGCTAGCAGTGATGGGCATGTAATGTATCCCGTTTCAGCGCTTCGTCCTTATGGAATAAATAAAGAGCAGGAAGCATTCAAGATAATGTTACTCAATTCAGATAGAATGCAGTTGCGTTCCGACAGTCTCCTGTTGACGTTCCGCAAGTTCTGACGAATCATAAAGTTAGCGGAAAATTTTCCCTTTTCCCGCAGATTTAATGTATCAACTTAAACTACATATTCTCCCGCAGATCTCGCTGATAATCGCAGACGCCCCCCAAAACTATACTAACTACAATATGTCTTTCTCTGCGAAATAATGCAGCTTTGCTGTATTCCTCTGCGTGATCTGCGCTATCTGCGGGAAAATATTCACGCAAGAGTACTCAAGTAATCACCAAAGAAACGCCAATGACTCTCGCAGATCTCGCTGATAATAGCAGACGAACCCCAAAACTATACTAACTACAATATGTCTTTCTCTGCGAAATAATGCAGCTTTGCTGTATTCCTCTGCGTGATCTGCGCTATCTGCGGGAAAATATTCACGCAAGAGTACTCAAGTAATCACCAAAGAAACGCCAATGACTCTCGCAGATCTCGCTGATAATCGCAGACGCCCCCCTAAACTATACTAACTACAATCTGCCTTTCTCTGCGAAATAATGCAGCTTTGCTGTATTCCTCTGCGTGATCTGCGCTATCTGCGGGAGAATATTCACATAAGAGTACTCAAGTAATCACCAAAGAAACGCCAATGACTCTCGCAGATCTCGCTGATTTACGCAGACGAACCCCCAATTACACTAACTCCAATATATCTTTCTCTGCGAAATAATGCAGCTTGCCTGTATTCCTCTGCGGCATCTGCGGGAGAACATGCCGTTTGCACATGTAAAAAATGGAATGATGAATAAGTAGTTGAACCCATGTTCGCTTAGTGTTAAATTGAAGGCAATGCCTATGTTTGTTTTAATTAGAACAAGTATGAAATTTAATAGTTCAAGCACACATTTGATAAACATGATACATAATTCGAATTTTAACATTTGTGTATATGGCAAATGATTCCTAATTTTGTACCATTAAAGAAACGAAGAGATAATGAAAAAAATATCTTTATTATTTTTACTGATAATATTATCAATTAAAGTAAATGCACAAGTTGATTTAGGACTGATACTGGAGATGCAACAGTATCAGATGACAATGAATTTACTTAATTCTATACAGGAACAAGCACAACAGCAAGAACAAGAAGCAGAGAATAATCCTGTTACTATCGTCCGTGTTTTCCCAGAAGCAAACGATAGATTTTCTCTTGTTGTTATAACATCAAAGAAGGCACGTAATGTAGAAATAATAAGAAGTGAAGATGATGAAAATTGGTATGAAATAAATGTAAGCAGTGTCTTAAATGGAGCAGCTTCAATGTCTTATATATTTACAACTGCGAGTGTGTTACCAGGTGATAGAGTAACAGTAAGAGACATTAATAATCAAAAGCTGATGTATACATTTACAATACCAAATAAGGCGACCGCAGAATATCAAAACTATATAAATGAACAGCGTCAAGCTAATCGAAACTTTCTTAGTTTTATGAATTCGATGAATAGTGGTAGCACTCAATCTTCCGCTTACTCGTCTACCACAAGTGGTGCAGTTTGTTCGCTATGTCATGGAACTGGTTTTATAGATGATGAGGTTCCCACGTATGGTCAGACTGGAACAAAATGGTGCCCTGGATGTAATGCAAATGTTCCTTTATCTCACTGTCATGGTTGCAAAGTATGTCCTTCATGTAGAGGCAAAGGACATTATTAATAAATAGATCTTGAAAAATAATGATAATTTAGTTGATGCTGATATATTATTTTCGATAGTCTTATTTCTTTAGTCTCTGCAAAACCATTAAAAATAACAAGTATCTTTACTATATCAGTTTTAGCTAATGCGGTTAAAGATTCTAGAAGGAAAAATAAACAATGGATTTTTTATACAGAAAACTTTGTTGCAAATATAGTAATATATAATCAAAAAATGCTGCTACTATTAAAAACAATCGATTATTGTGGGAGTGGGAGCATAATGATAAAAATCAACTATTATAGATGGACATCATTATACCACTTTTACTGGTGTCGTTTAATTTATAAATAATCTGGATCTAACATGATGAAAATAGGTGTCTTTACTATATTTTCTACTCCTTTAGATTAAAAGTCCTCTCGAATTTTATAGAGTAGCGATGATTCTAAAGTTGCTACAGTTTCAGATAGAGGAGTAATATCTCCGGTATCAGAAGGTACTACAAATATTAAGGTTACTCTAAGCGATTTTTTAGGTAAAATTTTTCTCATACATGTAAAGTTTCAATAGGTAGTAGCATAGAGATTAATGATAAATCTTTTAAAATTTTATTTTAATAATTAGGGGGTAAATGAATATCGCACTGCGAGTTTATAAATATTAAGAGTTTATGTAATCTACAGTTATTATGAAGGTAATCTAATAATGCCAAGAAAAACAGACATGAAAGTTCCCGTTAAACCATGAGCAGAGTAAGCTTGCTTACGATGCTGTGGCGAGGGCACTATCTTGCAAGCAAGAGCAGAGCTAAGCTAGCTTGAGCTATGCCGAACGCAGCTAGATACTCATGAAATAACTTTTTTCAAAGAAAAAATATCTTGCAAGCAAGAGCAGAGCCAAGCTAGCTTTGGCTATGCCGAGTGTAGCCGATATTCTTTATCAAAAAATTCGTTTGAGAAATATATCATCAGCATACTTTTCTTGTAATTATTATATCGTAATTTTCATACTCGCAACTTCCTTGTAATTTTTTCCGAGCACCTTTAGGTGCGTTTCCTATAATTTTTGTCAAACCCAATATGTCATATAGATTTCTTCTTTGAAGACGTTTTATTTCATGAATATCTAGCTGCGCTTGGTAAAGTAAGTGAGCTTCCTCTGCTCATAACTTAGCGAAAACTTTCCGCATTTCTCTGCGTCTTCTGCGCTATCTGCGAGAGAATATTCATGTGAGAGTACTCAAGCAATCACCAAAGAAACCCCAATGTCTCTCGCAGATCTCGCTGATAATAGCAGACAACCCCTAGACTACACTAACTCCAATTTGTCTTTCTCTGCGAAATAATGCAGCTTGGCTGTATTCCTCTGCGTGATCAGCGCTATCTGCGAGAGAATATTCACGCAAGAGTACTCAATCAATCACCAAAGAAACCCCAATGTCTCTCGCAGATCTCGCAGATAATCGCAGACAAACCCCTAAACTATACTAACTACAATCTGTCTTTCTCTGCGAAATAATACAGCTAAGCTGTATTCCTTTGCGTGATCAGCGCTATCTGCGGGAGAATATTCACGTAAGAGTACTCAAGCAATCACCAAAGAAACCCTAATGTCTCCCGTAGATTTACGCAGACGAACCCCCAAACACACACGAACTCCAACATATCTTTCTCTGCGAAATAATACAGCTAAGCTGTATTCCTCTGCGTGATCAGCGCTATCTGCGGGAGAATATTCACGTAAGAGTACTCAAGCAATCACCAAAGAAACCCTAATGTCTCTCGCAGATCTCGCTGATAATCGCAGACGAACCCCAAAACACACTAATTCCAACATGTCTTTCTCTGCGAAATAATACAGCTTGCTGTATTCCTCTGCGTGATCAGCGCTATCTGCGGGAGAATATTCACGCAAGAGTACTCCAGTAATCACCAAAGAAACCCCAATGTCTCTCGCAGATCTCGCTGATAATCGCAGACGAACCCCAATAATTCCAATAATCCAAACGAAATTCTCTGCGAAATAATGCAGCTCTGCTGAATTCCTCTGCGTGATCAGCGCCATCTGCGGGAGAATATTCACATAAGAGTACTCAAGCAATCACCAAAGAGCCCCCAATTTCTCCCGCAGATTTCGCTGATAATCGCAGACGCCCCCCAAAACCACACTAATTTCAACATGTCTTTCTCTGCGAAATAATGCAGCTTTGCTGTATTCTTCTGTGTCCTCTGCACTATCTGCGGGAGAATATTCACGCAAGAGTACTCCAGTAATCACCAAAAAAAAACCCAATGTCTCTCGCAGATCTCGCTGATAATCGCAGACGAAACCCTCAAACACACACTAATTTCAACATGTCTTTCTCTGCGAAATAATACAGCTAAGCTGTATTCCTCTGCGTGATCTGCGCTATCTGCGGGAGAATATTCACGTAAGAGTACTCAAGTAATCACCAAAGAAACCCTAATGTCTCTCGCAGATCTCGCTGATAATCGCAGACGAACCCCCAAACACACACTAATTCCAACATATCTTTCTCTGCGAAATAATGCAGCTTTGCTGTATTCCTCTGCATCCTCTGCGCTATCTGCGGGAGAAAATTCATGTAAGAGTACTCGATCAATCACCAAAGAACCCACACATGCGATTTTTCTTTGAAGAAGTTCAGCTGCACTCAACATACTTCAAGTAAACTTGCCCCAGTCTTCGTTTACGCGACATTTAAATTCTTTGAAAATCGGCTACACTCGGCATAGCATTCAAGTAAGCTTGATGTCTCTGCTCTCGTTTGCACGGCATGTCTTTAAAAACAACTCTTTTATCCTTATGAAATAAACAAGAGAACAATAGATTTAAGAACGGCTTTTTTGTTTGTAGTTCATTCCCAATATGATTTTGTTTTTCTCACGCAAAAATGAGAGCTGGCGATAGCTTAATTTGGTAGAATATTTATACCATTAACATCAAATAGTAGTGTGTTTGCACGCTACCTTTTTTTCATGTTTTTTCCCTGTGTGTGATACCAATAAGTGATTTCTGTATCTATTTTTCATTCATTCCATCCATTTTAATATATTTTTAGCTTTTTGTCAACTAATAATTAGCATGCTACTATTATTTTTTGTAATTTTGTGCCGATTTCAGGGATATTATTATTACCCGAACTGTAAGAATAGTGATTATTATCGTATGTTTTTATAACAACGACCATTATATATTTTGATTGAATTTGAATAATTTAATAGCTGGTTTTTTGAATATTCACAGGCACGCATTCTTTTCTAGCTTTAGTTTAATCATATATATTCATGTCTCTATTCTTCAAAACGGTGCGGATCGTGCAGTTTCCCTTCCACCTCTTGGCATTTGTCTGGAGGGAGGAGTATTTATGTTCATTAACGTCACATTAAAAAAACATCATAACAAATTATATGAAAAGGATTCTTTTTAGTTTATTCCTCTCTATTTTATCTCTAGGCTCATTCGCTCAGATGAGTGACAGTCAAATTATGAGCTTTTATCAACGTGAGGCAAAAGCTGGAACGTCGCAGGGACAGATTGTTACCAAATTGATGCAAAGTGGTGTCAGCATTGACCAGATACGCCGTGTTCGTGACCAATATACCAATCAGGCAAAGGACGCAGCCAATTCTTCGTCTTCTGCCGATCCTTCTACAGGATCAACTGGCAATCTTCGTAAAAACAACGGAGCAAAACGTCGTGACTTTACTTCTAAAAAGCTTGATGCAAAGGCGAATACTGACGATGATAAAGATAAGCAATCCAATGACGACGAGTCGCAAAAAGATAGATACGTCAAGATGGAACGGGGTGATGAAGATCAGACCTCTGAAACCCTTACTCCCAGTGGAAAGAAAGTTTTTGGACGAGATATCTTTAATAATAAACTATTAAGTTTCGAACCGAATATGAATATCGCCACGCCGACTAATTATACAATCGGGCCTGGTGATGAAGTTGTTATCGAAATCTATGGAGCTTCGCAGAAAAGCCTTACCCTTACCGTTTCACCAGAAGGAACTGTAACCGTTCCTGGTTATGGTCCTATCTATGTAAGCGGTATGAGTGTCGATAGAGCCAACGCAAAAATTCGTGCTACCCTTGGTTCACGTTTTAGTAGCAGCCAGATTAAGACTTCAATTGGTCAGACTCGCACCATCATCGTAAATGTGATGGGAGAGGTGAAGGTTCCTGGAACCTATACTCTCAGTGCTTTCGCCAGTGTCTTCCATGCACTCTATATGGCTGGAGGTATCAATGGCTTAGGAACACTTCGTAATATCAAAGTATTCCGCAATGGTCGCTTGGCAACTGTTGTCGATGTATATGATTATATTTTGAATGGTCGCCTCACAGGTAATATTCGCCTGCGTGATAATGATGTCATTGTCGTTGGACCTTATGATTGCTTGGTAGATATCGGTGGAGCCGTAAAGCGCCCAATGACCTATGAAATGCGCAAGAACGAAAGTGTTTCTTCTGTGTTACGATATTCTGGAGGTTTTGCAGGTAATGCTTATAAGAAATCGATTCGTCTGAATCGTGCCACAGGTAATGGCAAGTCAGTATTTAATATCAATGAGTTTGATATGAGCAATTTCCGCATTGCTGATGGAGACTCTTTAGGCGTAGATTCAATTCTCAATCGCTATGAAAATATGGTTGAGGTGAAAGGTGCTGTTTTCCGTCCTGGAATGTATCAGCTTGGAAATGATATCAACAGTGTCCGTTCGCTTATTCGCCATGCCGAAGGTGTAACTGAAGATGCTTTCACTGATCATGCTGTTCTCCATCGTAAGAAAGCAGACCGCACGCTTGAAGTGCTATCCGTTGATATAGCAGGAATCATGAAGGGCACTGTTGCTGACATTCCTTTGAAGAATGAGGATGTACTTTTCATCCCAACTCAGTCAAACCGTACTTCAACCCGTTCAATCACTATTCATGGAGAAATCCAGTTCCCTGGAACCTATCAGTATGCAGATAATGAAACCATTGAGGATTTTATCATGCAGGCTGGCGGTCTCACCGATGCCGCTTCAACGGCAAAAGTAGATGTGTCTCGTCGCATCATGGACCCAGCGGCAACAGAGTCATCAAGAGAGATTGCCAAGACATTTAGTTTCACTTTGAAAGATGGATTTGTCATTGATGGTAAAAAAGAATTTAAACTAGAACCTTATGATGAAGTTTATGTACGTCGCAGCCCAGGTTTCCAGATTCAGCGTAATGTGCGCATCGAGGGTGAGGTACTCTTCTCAGGTTCATATACTCTAAATAGTAAGAACATGCGACTTAGTGAACTCGTCAAAGCAGCTGGAGGTACTACTCGTGATGCTTATGTTCGTGGCGCTCGTATAGAACGTTTGATGAATGATGATGAGCGTGCTCGTATGCAGAATGTATTGCGCATCACCAATATGCAGAATGCGGATGCAAAGGATTCTATAAAAACAGCTAAATTGGATCTCGGTGATACCTATTATGTTGGTATTCATCTTGATAAAGCAATAGCAAATCCTGGAAGCAATGATGATATTGTGCTTCGCGAGGGGGATAAACTTGTTGTTCCTGAATATAATGGAACTGTCAAGGTCAGCGGTGATGTGATGTTCCCAAATACCGTAGCTTACGCGAAAGACAAAAGATATAAGTATTATATCAATCAGGCTGGTGGCTTTGGCATTCGTGCCAAGAAAAGTAAGGCATTTATTGTCTATCAGAATGGTACCGTCTGCGAGGTTGGACATGGAAAGGTAGAGCCAGGATGTGAAATTATTGTTCCTAGCAAGCCAAAGTCAAAGGGCAATGGCATCGGAAATATCCTAGGAATAGGAACAAGTATAGCTTCGTTGGCAACGATGATAGCCACAATAAGCAATCTCGTGAAATAATATCGTTAGTAAAACCATTTTATAATTTCTACATACAATGGATTTAGAATCAAAAGACACGCAGTCAACGAATATAAATGAGACTCCTGATACGAAGGTCTCAATTGAAAACGAAGAAAATTCTATTGATTTTAAGGCTATATTCGCAGCCTTATGGAAACACAAATTGCTATATATAATAGTGCTTCCTCTGTCAATAGTTATTGGGGTAATATACGCCAAGTCCTTGCCTAAATATTATAAGTGCCAAGTGACTCTTGCTCCTGAACTTGGTGGAGCAACAGGAGGAGGTGCCCTCAGTTCTTTGGCTTCATCTATGGGCTATAAAGTTGGCGGCAGTAAAGCTGATGCTGATGCCATTACTCCTACTCTCTATCCAGATTTAATGAACTCTGTTGATTTCAAGACTAGTTTATTTGATGTAAAGGTGCATCGCATGGATAGCAGCAAGGTAATGACATATTATGATTACCTTCTGTATTATCAGAAGACCCCGTGGTGGTCTAAAATTTTCAGCGGAAAAGATACTATCCGCCGTGAAAAGGTGAATACATTCATGTTGACAAAGAAACAGACAGCAATAGCCTCTGTTATAAAAAATAATGTTGTCTGCGATGTTGATGACAAAACAGGGGTAATAACAATCAATGTTACCGATCAAGACCCTTTGATTGCTGCTACGATGGCAGACTCGGTAAAGACTCGTCTTCAGACATTTATCACAAAGTATCGTACTAACAAGGCTCGCAATGATCTTGAAACCACTAAGAGACTGTGTATAGAGGCTAAGCGTCGTTACGAAAAGGTACGTCAGCAATATGGAGCCTTTAGTGATGCTAATCAGGAAGTAATCTTAGAGAGTGTGAGAAGTAAACAAGAAGACTTGGAGAATGATATGCAGCTCCAGTTCAACAATTATAATACTCTCGCCGCTAGCCTTCAGGCTGCCTATGCCAAGGTTCAGGCAGTAACTCCTGTATTCACAACACTTCAGAGTGCAACGGTCCCTACGCAGAAAGCTGGACCAAAGGGTAGCCTGATTGTTCTCTTATCTCTCTTCGTCGGCATTCTAATACCAACAGTTTACGCATTAGCTAAAGAGGGTGAGTTAAAAAAGTTAGTTGGAATGTAATATATTGTCTAATTGTTAATATTCCAGTGTTGTTTTTTCATGATTTAGTTCTAAAATATAATTATCTAATTAGTAAAGTTTCTACTAATAAACATATAAAAAATGCAGCTATATCATTATAATCGTTTATTTCAGAATATATAATTATACATAATTTAAAATGAATATAAAACAAATTATTTCTAGAAGGTCTTATTTGGAGAAATGTCATGCTTTAGATATTATCTATGAATGGGAAAATGTAATTTCAAAAGAAATGAGTTTATCTATAACAAGCATATCAAAGATTCAAAGAGCATATAAACGTCTTCATATATTTCCAACTCTTCTTACTACATATAAAAATAGTTTATATTATGTTATAAATGCAAGAGACGAAGAATTGTCGATAAATAAAAAAAATATTATTCCATGTATTATTGATTTCTTTCTTAAAGATGAACAATTACAACATTTTTATTCTATACATTCTAACAATAAATTAATATTATTGTCTAGTCCTTTTGATTATGAATATTTAATTGAAAAAAAATGCCCGATTCCAATAGCATTAATGGCTTATTCTTTATCAGATGAATATACTCTGGATAACAGAACTTTTAATAAAAAGTATGATATAGTACTTACGGGTAGGCAAGATCCATTATTATATTCTTTTTTTAAGGAGTATATAAAAAAACATCCTGAAGTTACTTATGTAGAAAGAGGTAAAGGCGATGGTAATGTGAAAAATTTACAGTATTATATTAATGGAACAACATTGTTAGGTGATATAAAAACAAGAAAAGGTTATATGGATTTACTTTCACAAGGTAGAGTGAGTCTATATGGTACTCAAGGTTATGTAATGGATGGCATTACTACCGGCTTTTATCATGTAACCCCAAGATTTTTGGAACAAGTTGCTTGTGGATGTCATATTCTAGCGCATTATCCTGAATGTCCAGATTCAAAGTATTATCAATTGTGTGATTTCTCTCCATCAATAGAATCTTATGAATCATTTGAATATTATATGGATAGAGCTATTAAGACTCCGGTTGATATTTCAAAGTATAACGAATACTTAAAGAAACATTATACCTCAACAAGAGTACATGAATTAATGAATTTACTTAAAACTCTTTAACTATTATCATATATAAAATTTAATTAATGAAATATATTGTTGTTGGTGCAGGTATGTCTGGTCTTGCAATAGCTAATATACTACAGAGTCATGGGGAGGAAGTAGTTGTATTTGAAAAAGACTCTCGTCCTGGAGGTATGGTCAAATGTGACGTAGTGAATGGTTCACTTTTTCATAGAACAGGTGGTCACGTATTCAATACAAAACGTCAAGACGTTATGAATTGGTTTTGGAATTATTTTGATAGGGAGAATGAATTTACTAAAACAATTCGTAATTCAGCAGTTGTATTTAATGATAAATTGGTTGTTCCATATCCTATTGAAAATCATGCGTATTATTTTGATGTTGACACCCAAAAAGCATTTATTGCAGATTTGTTAAGAATTACAAAAAGTACCTCTGCGCCACATAATTTTGAGGAATTTCTGAAAGGACGCTTTGGTGAAACTCTTTATAAATTATATTTTCATCCTTATAATTATAAAGTATGGCGTAGAGATCTTACCAAAGTTCCACTGTCTTGGCTTGAAGGAAAACTCCCAATGCCAAGTGTAGAAGAAATGATTTTTAATAATATGAATCATATAGAAGAACATCAATTTGTACATTCTTCTTTTTATTATGCAAAGAGGGGAGGCTCTCAGTTTTTGGCTGATAGGTTAGCTGAAAATTTAACGATAAAATATAATACTACGATAGATAAAATAGATAAAATAAATGGTATTTTATTGGTAAATGGTGAAAAATGTAATCGTGTTATATTCTGTGGCAATATAAAGTCTTTACCGAAAATGTATGCATTGGGGGCATTTGAAAAGCAGATAGAGGATCTTGAGGCGCATGGTACTACTTCTGTGTTTTGTGAGATAGATAATAATCCATATAGTTGGGTATATTTACCTAATCGTATTCATGAATCACATCGTATAATATGTACAGGTAATTTTTCGGAAACAAATAATGCTGATGGTAAAATGACTGCAACTGTAGAGTTTACAGATTATATTTCTAAAGAAGATATAATAGATAACCTAAATAAAATTTCATTTCATCCTAAGTATTTAGCGCATAATTTTGAGAAGTATACATATCCAATACAAGATAATAATACTCGTAATATGATAAGTAATCTTAAAGATATTTTGGCTAGAGATGGTATTTATCTTCTAGGTCGCTTTGCTGAATGGGAATATTGTAATATGGATGTTGCTATTGGTTCTGCTATCGATTTGTACAAGAACGAATTTTATAAATGAACTATTCTAAAGTATAGACAAATTAAAGAATAATGTCGAAAATTTCTAAAGGCTTTTTTTGGAGTGCAGTTGATTACTTTTCTGTTCAAGGCATATCTTTTATAATAAGCATAATTATAGCCAGGCTCGTTTCTCCTTCTGCATATGGTGTAGTTGTTATGGTTCAGGTATTTATGGCATTTGCTCAATTATTTATTGATGGTGGTTTTAAGGGCGCTTTAATTCATAAGAAAGATAGGACTGATAAAGATTATTATACAGTTTTTATTTTTAATATGGTTATAGCTGTTATATTATATCTTGTTATTTTCATATCATCACCATATATAGCAGACTTTTATCATGCACCTGAACTAAAGAATTTGACTCGTGTTATAGCGTTGAATTTAATTTTTTCAAGCTTGTCTATAACACAATTGATAAAGTTACAAGCTGTTCTTGATTTTAAAACACAGGCAAAAGCCCGTACAACGTCTGTTATTATAAGTGGAGTTATTGGTGTATATTGTGCATACAAAGGTATGGAAGCGTGGGCTTTAGTTATTCAAAGTGTATCAAGCACATTACTTTCCTCTATTATGCTTATGTCTTTTTCTCATTGGATGCCAAGATTTATTTTCTCAATAAAATCTTTTCGTAACTTGTTTGGCTTTGGTTCAAAATTACTGTTCACAGATTTCTTAACTACTTGTTATATCCAAATAACAAATCTTGTCATTGGCAAGATCTATTCGCCTGCACAACTTGCATATTATAATAAAGGATTTACCATATCCATGTTACCTTCAGCTTCCATAATGGAAGTCTTAGGTAGAACAATATATCCGATATATTGTGGCTTGCAAAACAATAAAGACAAATTAGATATAGCTTATAGAAAATACCTTCGTCTTTCTTGTATGGCAATATTTCCGATATTGATTTTAATATGTGTTTTATCAAAACCTTTGATTATAATTCTACTTACAAAAAAATGGGTAGAGGCAGCACCATTGCTTTCAATATTCTGTATCTCTTTTATTACATACCCTTATTTGTACAATTGTGGTAATTATTCAGTAGCTTTAGGTTATGCTGGGTTAAATGCTAAAGCTTCCGTAATAAAGAGAATATTTTCGTTCGTTTTAATCATAATAGCACTTAATATTAATATAACAGCTATTGCTTTAAGTATAGTAATAAGTAACATTATAGAAATGTATATATCATTGAGAGTTGCAAGAACATCAGGTGGTATTACAATATCTAAGCAACTTGGATTTACAAAAGATTTACTTGGTATTTCAATTTTGACAGCATTAGCTATATATTTAGTACTATTGATATTTGATAATTATTATCTTCAATTTATTATAGGAGGATTTGTTGGTTTAGTTGTATTTATAGGTTCTCTTTTTATTTTCAGAATAGAAGAGAATGAATATCTTAAATTAGAACTTTGTAAGTTTTATGATAGATTCTTTTGTAGAAAGCACATAATTTGATGTAGATAATTATATTATTGTTTGAAGTTGGTAAAAATATCATAATAAGTTAATATAGAAACAAACGTAGGTTTTTCTGTATAAAATATAAAGCATTTAAAAATTATGAATGATAAATATAAATTTTAGGATAAGATTACAAAAATCGATTATAAATTAAAGTATATATTATGGAATTACAAGATTTTATTGCAAAATTTGCTCAACAGTTTGATGATACAGACGAGTCTGAAATAACAGCAGAAACAGTTTATTCAGATCTAGATGAATGGAGCTCATTAACGACTTTGTCTATTATTGCTTTTATTAAGACAGAATATGGCAAAAGTATTACAGGAAAGGAAATACGCACATGCAGCACGGTTCTAGATTTGTTTAATTTTGTATCTTCGTTGTAATATGGATAATCCGTTTTCTTTATTTGGTAAGACAATCCTTGTAACAGGGGCTTCTTCCGGTATAGGACGTGCTATTTCAATAGAATGTTCAAAAATGGGTGCACGTGTAATTATTACAGGAAGGAACAAACTTAAATTGGACGAAACTCTATCTATGATGGAAGGTAATCTCAATAAGAAAGTTATTGCAGATCTTACTATAGAAAAAGAGGCTGAGGCTTTAGTGTCTCAACTTCCTCATCTTGATGGTATAGTCCATAATGCAGGTGTCGGTAGTCGAGTATTATGTAAAAATATAAACATGATAAATCTGACTCATGATTTTTTGCCTAATACTTATGCTCCAATATTGTTTCAAGCTCTATTACTTCAGCATAAAGTAATAAATAAAAACTCATCAATAGTTTTTATATCTTCAATTGGAGCAAAGCATCCTAATATTGCTAATTCTGTTTATAGTGCATCTAAAGGTGCTATTGTATCTTATGCAAAATGTCTAGGATTAGAGCTTGCACCACGTAAAATTAGAGTTAATTGTGTTTGTCCAGGAATGGTTTGGACAGATTTAATAATACAAGATGGTGTTACAAAAGAAGATTTGGAAGTTTTGCAAAATAAATATGCACTAAAGCGTTATGGTAAACCAGAAGATATTGCGTATCTTGTATTATATTTGTTATCTGATGCAAGCAGCTGGATGACAGGTAATGCCATAGATATATCTGGTGGTGGCGAAGGAATTTTAACATGAACAAAAGATGAAAGCATATATTAAAGCGATTAGTTATTATCTACCTAAACGTATAGTAACTAATGAAGAAATACAAAATGAATTTCCGTCTGAAAATATAGAAAAAATAGCTAAATCTTTAGGTATTTGTGAAAGACATATATCTGATGATGGAGAAACTGCAAAAGATATGGCTGTAAATGCAGCAAAGCAGTTGTTTAAAGATAATAAGATAGATACTAATGACATAGATTTTGTTTTATTCTGTACTCAAAGTCCTGATTATCATTTACCATCTACTGCTTGTATTATTCAAAAAGAATTAAATCTACCAACAACTTGTGGCTCTTTTGATTATGATTTGGGATGTTCAGGATTTGTGTATGGGCTATCTATAGCAAAGGGATATATCCTAGGGGGAATGTGTAAGAATATTCTTTTACTTACTGGTGATACAATACAGATGTACATTAATAAGAAGGATAAAGGAAATCGTATGTTATTTGGAGAAGCAGCTAGTGCAACATTAGTCTCTACTGACGGCTTTGCCGAAATATGTGATTTTTCTTTTGGAACAGATGGTTCAGGTGCTCAAAATATAATTGTTGAATCTGGTTGCGCACGTAAGCAAAAGATTGTTGGTGACTTAGGAATTGATGAAAGTGGTGCTTTTCAATCATCGGATTTTTTCTATATGAATGGTTCTGAGGTATTTAGTTTCACATTGGACAAAGTTCCCGTGCTAGTAAATAATGTATTAGTAAAAAATGAATTAAATGTGAACGATATTGATGAATTTGTCTTTCATCAAGCTAATAAATTTACTCTTAATTCTATACGAAAGATTTGTGGCTTTGATAAAATTAAATTTTATAATGATGTCACTGATGTTGGAAATACTACGTCATCAACAATTCCAATTGCTTTAAAGAGATTTCTTGAAAAAGATAAAACTGCAAAAATAATAATGTTAGCTGGATTTGGTATAGGTCTTTCTTGGGCTGGGTGTATTATTAAATTGAACTGATAAATGAAGGCTTTTATAAAAGGAATTAGTTATTATTTACCTAGTGCAATTGTTACTAATGAAGATTTAGTTAATGATTTTCCTGAGTGGAACGTGGAAAAAGTTGCAGCAAAGGTTGGAGTTGATTCTCGACATTTAGCTGCAGCTGATGAAACGGCTGGCGACATGGCAGAAAAAGCAGCTATTAATTTGTTTAAAGAATATAGTATTAATCCCCAAAATATTGATTTTATTTTACTTTGTACCCAAAGTCCTGATTACCATTTGCCATCAACTGCATGTTTACTTCAACATAAACTAGGAATACCAACTTCAGCTGGTGCTTTTGATTATGACTTAGGATGCTCTGGCTGTGTGTATGGTATGGCAATAGCTAAAGGGCTAATTTATGCTGGTATAGCAAAGAATGTATTATTACTTACTGCGGAAACGTATACAAAATATCTTCACCCTAGTGATAAGAGTAATAGATCTATTTTTGGAGATGGTGCTGCTGCTTGTTTGATTTCAACAGATGGATTTGCAGAAATCGGTGAGTTTGTTTTAGGTACGGATGGAAGTGGTGCTGATATGTTAATAATACGGTCTGGTGGAGCTCGCATGAAAGATAAGACTAGTAAAGTTCAGCTTGATGAGGAAGAACACTATCAATATGATGATTATCTATATATGAATGGTAGCGAGATTTTCAATTTTACATTGGATGCCGTGCCTGAATTGTTTAAGCAGATATTGAGAAAAAATAACATCAAAAAAGACGATGTTGACTATTACGTCTTTCATCAAGCTAATAAGTTTATGTTAAATACGATTAGGAAGGTGTGTCAATTGTCTAAAGATAAGTTTTATATTAATTTGAGCGAAACAGGTAATACTGTATCTTCTACAGTTTTAATTGGATTAAAGGATTGTCTTGTTCACAAAAATATCATACCAGGAATGCATGTGATGGTCACAGGATTTGGTGTAGGCCTAAGTTGGGGGGGGGTAATACTTAAATTTTAATTCATGAAAATAACTGATTGCTTTTGGGAAAAGAAAAATCTTGATTGTTCAACTGTTGAAGTTGTATTAGATAAAGGTGAAAATATAACATTAGATGATATTAATTATCTTGAAACAAATTTTGAATATATTGTAGTTAAGGTGCCTGTTAATCAGCCAGAAACTAATATATTACTCTCTAACAAAAATTTCACTTTCATTGAATGTCAATTTAGATTGTTAAAAAAAATAAAAAGTTTTGATAGCAATGATTATTTAATAGAATTATTAAAATCAGATTTGGATTTTAGAATTGTTGATTCACAAGATGATTTTAATAAATTAATTGCTAGTGTGACTGTAAATATGTTTTCTACAGATCGGATTTGCATTGATCCTGTTTTTGGTCCAGAGATAGGGACAAAACGCTACATAAACTGGATGAAAGATGAATTTAAAAATAATACATCAATTTTTATTGTAGCGAGCAAACAAAATAACGATATTGGATTTGCCATGGCTAAAGATGATGAAAATAATTTAGATGGATTGTTAGGTGGCATATTCCATGATTTTCAAGAGCAAGGTTTAGGGTTGTTAACTCCTTCTTTTCTCTTCCTTGCACAGGACGTTTTAAAGAAGAAATACAAAAATGTTGTAACTAGTATTTCGTCTAATAATGCTCCTGTTGTGCAATTATATAATTATCTTAATTATAAGATTATAAAAACAACATACGTGTTTGTAAAACATATAAATTAAATATATATACAGTATGATACCGTTTAATAAACCTTTTCTTACAGGAAAAGAAGCTCATTATATTTATCAAGCCGTTTATGCTGGCAAATTGTCTGGTAACGGTGAGTTTACAAAAAAATGCCATGATTTTTTTGAAAGTCGATATGGTTTTAAAAAAGCCATATTGACAACATCTGGCTCGGATGCGCTTGAAATGGCTGCAATTTTATGTAATATAAATCCAGGTGACGAGGTTATAGTACCATCTTACACTTTTGTATCTTCTGCACTTGCATTTGTGAGAGAGCGTGCTAAAATAGTTTTTGCTGACAGTTGTGATGATAATCCCAATATAGATCCAGACAAGATAGAATCTCTTATAACAGATAAAACTAAGGTTATAGTTGTTGTTCATTATGCTGGTGTTTCTTGTGATATGGACAAAATCATGGATATTGCTCATCGACATGGTCTTTTTGTGGTGGAAGATGCTGCACAAGCTATTGATTCATTCTATAAGGGACGCCCCTTGGGAAGTATTGGTGATTTTGGCTGTGTTTCTTTTCACGAAACGAAGAATGTTACAGCAGGAGGCGAAGGTGGACTTTTGATAGTAAATGATGAACAATATATTCGTAGGGCTGAAATAATTTGGGAGAAAGGTACTAATCGTGCAGAATTTTTCCGAGGAATGGTTAATAAGTATGGTTGGGTTGATACTGGATCTTCTTTTTTGCCATCAGAAATTAATGCTGCATTCCTTTATGCTCAATTAGAGTCACTTACAGAAATTCAAAATAGGCGTAGAGATATATGGAATGCGTATAATAATGGCTTAAAAGATTTAGCTTTAGAAGGTTTCGTAAAATTGCCCAATATTCCTTCATATGCAACAAATAATGCACATATGTTTTACATGACATGTCGTAGTTTGGAAGAAAGAACTGAATTGATTGCATTCTTAAAAGAAAATGGGGTATTGGCTGTTTTTCATTATTTAAGTTTGCATCTTAGCGAGTTTTACAAGCGACATAATAATATTATTCCTAATCTATCAAATTGTGATAGGTTTGCAGATACTCTTATTCGACTTCCTCTGTTTTATGAACTAAAAAACGAAGAAGTAGAATATGTTATAAATGCGATTAGGGATTTCTATGAAAAAAAACATTAAAAATATACTGATTATTTCATCTGCTAATCCTGAGTCTGGTCCTGGGGTCTTGGCAAGAGATGCAAAAAATGCATTGGAAAATGATAATCTAAATGTTGATGTGTTAACACTATTTGAGGTTGAAAATCATAGTGAATATAAGTATATTTTAAAGAACAATAAATTCTGTTTATTTACATATAAATTATATCAGCGCTTATTATCAATTATACCAAAACAATTTGGACCTTATTTCTTATTTTATAAAAACGAGAATTGTCCTCCAGTTCCTTCATCACTAGTTATAAAATCAATTAAAAGAGAATATGATTTAGTGTTGATAAAGTTCTGGCAGGGAATGTTAAGCTATAAAACAGTATTTGCAATTCATAAGAAGATTAAATGCCCGATCTTCTTCGAATGCGTTGATTATGGTCCTTTTGCTGGAGGTTGTCATTTTCCAGGAAATTGTCAAAGATACAAAATTGGATGCGGTAAATGTCCCGCAATATGTTCTAGTAACGAAAATGATTTTACGCATTTCAATTTCTTGTTTAGAAAAAAGGTAATCAAAGAAATTAATCCTTTGATTATTGCTAATACATACATGTTTAAATGGTTTAATCAATCGGAGATAATGAATGGACTCCAACATACAGTTTCTTTTCCAATTATATTAGAGGATATTTTTAAGCCTATGGACAGAAATCTATTAAGAATAAAATATTGTATTCCTGAAAATAAACAATTTATACTATTCTTTGGTAGTCAATCTATTACTGATGAAAGAAAAGGTATGAGTTTTTTGATTGAAGCTTTTGATTTTGTTTCAGCAAAGCTAACAAAAGATGAATGTTCTAAATTTTACTTGCTTGTTGCAGGTAATGAATCTAAAGAAATATTGAACAAATTGAATTTTGAAGGAAAAGGACTTGGTTTCTTACAAACAAATGACTTGGCCGAAATATATGCTTTATCAGATTCCTTCTTAAGCCCGTCAATTAATGATGCAGGTCCAATGATGGTGAATCAATCAATATCTTGTGGAACACCTGTTATTAGCTTTGAGATGGGAACTTGTATTGATTCCGTTAAAGATAAAAATACTGGTTTCTTAGCTCCGTTGAAAGATTCTGAAGCTTTTGCAGAGTGTATAATTAAAATGTTCAGATTGTCGCCTGAAGAGAAAAAAAATATGAGAGAATGTTGTCGGTTAGAAGCTCTGAAAACTACATCAAAAAAGGCATATGTAGATTCAGTGAAAAAATCATACAATGACTATAATGAGCGAATACGCAAAATGATATAGTCAATAAGATAAAATATCATGTTAAGTCGCATACATAATACTAAGAATAATGTAATTAAGAACAGCCTTAATACTTTATTGCTTGGGAAATATGCTAAGAACAATCCTTAATCAAAGTGTTTCTTTTGTATCTGATTTTAGGCCATATCGGCTTTTGAATTTAGGACTATGACAAATTAATGTATATATAAATACAATGCGTTATTTTAAAAAGATAATAAAAATATTTATACATGTTGTAAGTATAATTTATACTTACAACATGTATAAGAAATACAAATATTTACAACAAATTCTTTTCAATGAATGGATAAAGCATTTTGTTGGTTTTATTGGTGATGGTAGTTCTCTTGCCCCCGGAATTCAGTTTCAAGGTGGTGGTCAACGAAATATTTATATTGGAAATAACACATGTATAGCTAAAAATTGTATATTGGGTTGTTGGAAGGAATATATTAATGTCATATATAACCCAAGAATTATTATAGGTGATAATTGTTGCATTGGTGAGTACAATCACATAACATCAATAAATGAGATAATAATAGGAAACGGTGTCTTAACAGGCCGTTATGTCTATATTTCTGATAATAATCATGGTGATTGTGAATATAATACGTTACTACAGCAACCATTAAAGCGAGAGTTGAATTCTAAAGGAGCTGTACATATTGGAAATAATGTATGGATAGGAGATAAGGTTTCTATTTTATCTGGTGTTAAAATTGGAGATGGAGCTGTTATTGCTGCTAATGCTGTCGTTACCAAGGATGTTCCTGCATATTCTGTTGTAGGTGGGGTTCCTGCAAAAATAATTAAATAATTAAGATACTGAATCTATATGAATAAGAAAGCACGAGTTATAGCATATTATCTCCCACAATATCACCCAATTCCAGAGAATGATAAATATTGGGGTAAGGGTTTCACCGAATGGACTAATGTTGGTAAAGCAAAACCTTTGTTTAAGGGACATTACCAACCTAGAGTTCCTGCTGATTTAGGTTATTATGATTTGCGTAATGGTTGGGTTAGAGAGCAGCAAGCAGAACTTGCAAAGAGTGCAGGGATTGAAGGTTTTTGTTATTGGCATTATTGGTTTGGCAATGGAAAAGAACTTTTGGAGCAACCTTTTAATGAAGTTGTTGATAGTGGATCTCCTGATTTCCCATTTTGCTTGGGATGGGCAAATCATGATTGGGCTACTAATACGTGGACTGCCAATGGAAATCGAAAAGAGATAATTGCAAAAATGGATTATCCAGGAGAAAAAGATTATATCTTGCATTTTGATAAATATTTAAAAGCCTTTAAAGACAAAAGGTATATCAAAGTTGATAATAAATTGTTATTTGTAATTTATGCACCAATGGATATGCCTGATTTTGAAAAATTTAAGGAAAAATGGAACGAGTTGGCTTTAAAAAATGGTCTAAATGGTTTCCATTTTGTAGGTATGACGACAGGATGGACAAAAAATTACCAAAAAGTTTTGGAGATGGGACTTGATGCCATAACGCCTTCTAATTTATGGTATGCAGAAACTAAGGTCAACGGATATTTTAAAAAAATGCTGACGCATAAGTTGCGCCAATTATGTCCATGGCTATCTCCATTAAACAAGTATAAGTATAAAGATATTATTAAATTTTTGTTTAATGATTATGATAGAATGGAATGTTCTTATCCATCAATTGTTCCTAATTGGGATAGATCACCTCGAAGTGGAAGGAATGCTGTGATATACACAGGCTCTACTCCTGAATTATTTAAGAAACATGTTATTGAGGCGTTAGAAATAGTGAAAAATAAAAAACCTGAACATCGTATATTATTTTTGCGTTCATGGAATGAGTGGGGTGAAGGTAATTATATGGAACCCGATTTAAAATTTGGTCATAAATATTTAGATACATTGAAAGAAATTATAGGTTAGTGTAATATGGATATATTGACTTTTTTTGTATATATGTTTCTCATGTTCTTTATAATAGAATGTGGTATTATATTTCGCCAAAGTGATTATCTTATAGATAAAAATGGAAAGCAAACCATAAATATGCAACCAAAATATGCAATGTTTCTTTTATTATTTGTCTATATATTAATAGTTGGATTCAGGTATCAAGTTGGTGTTGACTATCTTAATTATGAAAGTTGGTATAATATATATTGTAAGACGGACAAGTTTCCTGTTGAGGGACAAGATAGAGGATATTTGTTGTTAAATTATATTGCTAAATTATTAGGGATGCCTTTTACTTTTATTAATATAATACTGACGTTTTTGATAATTATACCTGTAAGCAAAAGCTTAAAATTCGCAAAGTTTTTATATCCACTTTTCTTTTTCTTTTATTTTACTATAATCTTTAATGAAAGTTTAAATGTAATGCGTCAAATTGCGGCTTTCTTTTTATGGTTTTATGCTTATTGCTTATATTTTAAAAAGTCAAATAAAAAGAAAATATTTAGTATTGCTCTTCTTGGTTTCTTCATTCATAAATCATCAATATTGTCTTTAATATGGTTACCATTTATAAAGTTAGATCTATTTAAAAATAAATATATAACATTAGGTATTTTATTATTATCATGTGTTCTTGGATCCGTATTCTATAGCGATTTTAAAAATATCATGATGGCTGGAGCTGGTTTGATGGGCGGAAATATTGCCGATTATAATGATAGTTGGAGAATGCAACAATTCGAATTATATTCAGCTGCTAATCAAGGAGAAGGTATAGCAAAAAACTTATATTTAGTAATAGATTTTTTTCTAATATTATCGTCAACTCAGCTCAAAACAGTATATAATAAATATCATTTTTCTTTTTTCTATAATTTATTTGTCATAGGCGAAATTTTAACACCTATAGTTTCTGCTAATACAATATTTTTAAGGGTTAATTATTATTTCAGTTTGCATAAAATTATAGTAATGAGTTTTTATTGCCATTACCTTTGGAATAGTAAAAAACATTTAATTATTAAAAAAAGCCTTTTGTTTAGTATTTTGTTTATATATTTCTTCCTCCATATTAGACATATAATTAACAATGATGCTATTAATCATTATCAGTCAGTTTTCTTTAATTAAAAAATATGAAAATTTTAGAAATTATAATAGGATTAACGTCTGGTGGAGCAGAAAGATTTGTTGTTGATTTGTGTAATCAATTTACAAAAGAAGGACATTCTGTAACATTACTTACTTTGAAAGATCTTAAATATGAGAATTATGGATTCTATTTAAATGATATCCATAAGGAGGTACGTGTTGAATCATTAGGTCTAAGAAAATTTGGACCAACTATATTCTTTAAGTTGTTTAAGGTAATTAATAATAAACAAGTTGATATAGTTCACATGCATTTGGCTTCTGTTCCTTTTTTTTGTGTTTTGCCTCTTATATTTCATAGGAAAGCAAGATATTTTGTGACATCTCATAACCAAGCAGAGTCAGAAAGGGGTAACATAAGATTTCTTATAAAAAAGATATTGTTTAAATTTAAGAGATTTGAACTAATTGGTATTTCTGATCAGAATTCAACTTCTCTATTAAACGTTTTTGGAAAGAGGGCAATTGCTACTATTTATAATGGTAGGGAGCTATTAAAAGAAACGGATAAATTTTTTGAGGTAAAAAAAATTTTCGACAACTATAGAAAAACGGGAGTTTCAAATATTTTTGTTTCTGTATGTCGTTGTCAACCTCAAAAAAATATCCCAAGACTTGTACGGTGTTTTAATAAGGTTATTAGTAAATATCCAGATACATTGTTGTTAATTATAGGTGGTGGTTATGATAATGAAATTGGGATCCTTGCAAAGAAAAGTGCATGTAGTGGTATTATATTTCTTGGATTAAAACATAATGTTGTAGATTTTTTCAAATGTGCAGATTTTTTTACGTTAAGTTCTGATTATGAAGGTATGCCAATAACATTAATTGAGGCTCTTAGTGTCGGATGTATTCCTGTAGGAACACCTGTAAGTGGGTTTAATGACATTATTAAAGATGAGGTAAATGGGTTTGTTGCGCATGATTTTGGAGATGATTCATATATTAAGGCAATAGAAAATGCAATAAATAATAAGCAAAAAATTAATAAGGATTTGCTAATTAGTACATATAAGGAAAAATTATCGATAGAATCTTGCGCAAATTCGTATATAAAATTGTTTGAATTAAGTAAATATTCTAAACAAGTATAATATATTCCATAGTCCAAGTTAGGAGATGTTAAATAGAATCAATTGGGTGTGATAAATTATAAATTTAATGAGAATAATATTAGCAAATAAATTCTATTATCATAGAGGTGGAGATTGTATCTATACGATTAATTTGGAAAAATTGTTGAAACAGCATGGTCATGATGTAGCTGTGTTTGCGATGAATTTTCCAAATAATATAAACACTGAATGGAATAAATATTTTCCGTCAGAAGTTAATTTTAAATTTGGTTTAGGTATGATTGAGGCTTTTATGAGGCCTTTTGGAACTTCTGAGGTAATGAGAAAGTTTGCAATGTTGCTCAATGATTTTAACCCAGATGTAGTACATCTCAATAATATACATTCTCAATTGTCTCCAGCGATAGCAGAAATAGCACATAAGAAAGGTATTAAGGTAATTTGGACACTTCATGATTATAAACTATTATGTCCAAGATATGACTGTTTGCAAAACGGAATTAAAGTGTGTGAGAAATGTTTTGATGACAAGCATAATGTTTTGCGTTATAAGTGCATGAAAAATTCAGTGATAGCTAGTTATTTGTCTTATTTTGAGGCAACAAAATGGAATCGTAAAAAAATAGAATCAATAACGGATATCTATGTTTGCCCAAGTAAATTTATGGCAAGTAAAATGAATCAAGGAAAATTTAGTAAAAAAAAGCTTTTTGTTCTAAATAATTTTATTGATATAAAGAAATGCTATAGAGAAAATTATAGCAGAAAGAATTATTATTGTTATATTGGAAGGCTGAGTGAAGAGAAAGGTGTTGAAACACTAATCAATGCAGCGAATAGTTTGCCATATAAACTAAAAGTAATTGGTGATGGACCTTTGCGTCAAGAATTGGAAAGATTATCTACAGCAAATAAAATAGAATTTGTCGGTAAGAAAGATTGGAATGAAATAAAAGGACTTGTAGGCAATGCAAGATTTATCGTAATACCATCTGAATGGTATGAGAACAATCCTTTGTCAGTAATAGAAGCCTTATGTCTTGGAACCCCCGTTCTTGGTGCAAACATTGGTGGAATACCAGAACTAATAGATGAAAGTTTCAATGGAATGTTGTTTGAAAGTCGTAATGTCGAAAATTTGCGTTGTAAGATTGATGAGATGTGGAATGCGTCATTTCAGTACGCTGAGATAGCAAAAGTTTCTCAAGATAGGTATAATGCAGAAAAGTATTATGACGAAATTATGAAAATATATAAGAATTAATTAGGTGTGTTATGGATAAAAATATACATGTACCAACAGATGCAAGTATCATATTGACTTATCGCTGTCCTATGCGATGCGTAATGTGTAATATATGGAAAAATCCTACAAATAAGAAGGATGAGATTAGGGCAGAAGATTTGAAAAGCCTCCCTAAGTTGAAGTTTATTAATTTGACAGGTGGAGAACCTTTCATTCGTGAAGATATAGCTGATATCGTTGAGGAATGTTATAAGCATACCGATCGTATTGTAATTTCTACTTCAGGTTGGTTTGAAGATAGAGTTGTGGCTTTGGCTAAACGTTTCCCAAACATTGGAATAAGAATATCTATAGAGGGATTAAGCCAAAAGAATGATGAATTACGTGGGCATAAAGGTGGATTTGATAAAGGACTTCGTACGTTATTGACATTAAAGCACATGGGACTTAAGGACATAGGCTTTGGCTGCACAGTATCAAACAATAATTCTAACGATATGCTTTCGTTATACCAGTTGTCACAGTCTTTGGGTTTGGAATTTGCTACTGCTGCTTTTCATAACTCTTATTACTTCCATAAAGATGATAATGTGATAACAAATAAAGAAGAAGTAACTAATAACTTCAAGCAACTTATTGAATGGCAGTTAAAAGAAAATCATCCTAAGAGCTGGTTCCGTGCGTGGTTTAACATGGGACTTATCAATTATATTCATGGTGGTAAACGTATGTTACCCTGTGAGGCAGGTAGCGCTAATTTTTTTATTGACCCATGGGGGGAAGTAATGCCATGTAATGGTATAGCTGAACCTATTGATGTTAGAGAAATGAACGATCAATCTGCTACAGAAAATAATGCATCATCAACTCCTAATCATGGTACTCCATTATCATGGAGTATGGGTAATATACACGACAAGCCATTTATGGAAATATGGAACAGCGAACAAGCAGAACAAGTTAGAAGTATGGTTAGACGATGTCCTAAAAACTGTTGGATGGTCGGTACTGCTAGCCCTGTTATGCATAAATATTTAAAATACCCAGCAATGTGGGCTTTGAAAAATAAGCTACGTAGTATGAATGGGAAACCTGCATGTCTTGATGCTCAATGGTGTGATGTAGGTCAGGATTCATGTCAAGGTGATTTAAGAGATAGATTATGAAATCAAATAAAATAGCGTGGTTATCTGTTCTGCAGGGATGGGCTATGCTGTTAGTCGTGTTAGGTCATATTGATTTAAATAATGAAATAGTAGATCCTGAACATCCTTTTGTAAATTTAATACATTCAACAATATATGGATTTCACATGCCCTTGTTTATGTTTATATCTGGATACTTATTTTATATAACAAAAATAAACAAAGAAAAGTTATATGGAACGACCATTTTAGCTAAGTTTAAAAGACTTTATATACCAATGATCTTTTTTACGTGTGTCGCATTATTACCTAAAGTAATATTGCCAACACTTATGAAGCATCCTGCGGATATATCCTGGAGTTACTTTGTTGATGTTTTCATTTTATATAAAACAAATCCATTAAGTGAAATGTGGTTTGTTGTTTCTTTGTTTATTTTGATGCTTTTATATCCAATATATAAGTCTGCAAATCATAACAAAGTGTTAGAATACATAATACTTGTAGTTTCTATTATACTATCAGTTTCAAATATACAATGTAAATATTTCCAGTTAGGGCAAGTCTCTTATATGTTATTTTATTTTTATAGTGGGATCTTAGTTTCAAAATACAAGTGGTATGAATATGCACAAAACAAATATGTATTAATTTTGTCGTTAATGTTATTTGTTGTTGTTAATGTTGAACTTCCGATTGTACCTATTGTTCGAAATTTGGTTGGGATAATATTCTCTTTTTCACTTTGTCAAAATTTATGTAAATTTTTCTCTAATCTATTCTCTTCATATAGAAATTATACCTATCAAATTTTTCTTATGGGCATATTTTTCCAAATGGGAGTTCGGTATTTATATTTATATAGTGAAATTAAATATATTGTTCCTTTTTGGCTATTATACGTGTTTAGTATTTTTGTAGGGATATATATACCAGTATTAATATCAAAAGGAATTAAGAAGATAAATAATAGTTGTATTAATCTTTGTTTTGGATTATAATGAAGATATTTGTTACGGGTACACGTGGAATCCCTAATATAATGTGAGGAGTGGAAACACATTGCGAGGAATTATTTCCTCGCAATGTACGTTTAGGGGGAGATGTAACTGTCATTAGACGCCGTAATTATGTTAATGATGACTTGAAAGTGTGGAAAAATGTGAAGCTAGTTAATATAGAATCGCCAAAGAAAAAGTCTTTAGAGGCGATTGTTCATACTTTTAAAGCTATTAATTATGCTAAAAGAAACGGTGCAGAAATACTTCATGTGAATGCTATTGGTCCAACATTACTTGTACCTTATGCTAAATTGTTAGGAATGAAAGTTGTTTTCACTCATCATGGACCAGACTATGATCGAGATAAGTGGGGAATTGCTGCCAAGACTATTCTTAAGCTAGGTGAGAGAATGGGATGTATGTTTGCCGATGATGTGATAGTTATATCAAATGTTATTAAAGATTTGATATCAAAAAAGTATAATAGAACAAAGAGCGTTCATCTAATTTATAATGGTGTTCCTCAACCTGATATTTGCCACAATACTGAGTATTTCAATAAATTAGGAATAGAAGAAGGTAAGTNTGTGCTTGGTATGTGTCGTTTTGTTCCTGAGAAAAATCTTCATCATTTAGTAGAGGCTTATATAAAGTTGAAGTCACAATCAAATAGTTCTGATTTTCCTAAATTAATTCTAGCTGGTGATGCTGATTTCGATG
>NZ_KB890685.1 GCF_000373185.1 Segatella paludivivens DSM 17968 = JCM 13650 | reverse complement strand
TTCTTCAGACCTACAGAAGAATTAATCTTTGACATATATCCATGCAATGTTTCTTGATTATTTGTTGTAACTTTGTGGGCATTAGGATGTTCTGACATTATTTCGTTATTTACGTTTAGCGATATAAATATACAAAATATTTGTCAAACATCCTAATATATAACGATGTAATTATCTGATTTATAGTTAATTACATATAAATTACAAGTAAAATATATAGGACTTATTTTAAAGCTTAAATTCAACTAAATTAGAGAAGAACCAGTGTTTCAGAATGTATAACAACAAATATGTATACCAATTCCAGTCATAGTCATTCTTCCATGCGCCATTGAGTGATAATGGCCTAATCACTCCGTAAAGTATGTAGGATAACCGAGTGATAAGGCCCTTATCACTCCCTAAAATGTATAACAACAGACAAACCTACATAAACTAACACATTGTATAACAATACGTTTAGCAAAAACATGTAGGAAATCGTATTAAAAACTCACAAAAAAATATTTTTTTCAATACAGTAAGGGCTTATTATTGGTTGACATGTTGCATGTCAACATCAAGTCAATAAAAATTATGGGCATCTTATTCGAAAGAATAAATGCCCATAACTATAACTTTATTGAGTTTATATTTTATATTTAATACTTCCGTTAAAACCTACGATTATCAAAATTTGATAACTTGTTGGACTATCAGGAATACAGACACTAGCATTAAAGTGAAAACCATCAGTGCCAGCACCAGCATATACTATATCGCTAAGGATACTCTGTTTAAGCGCTTGAGAAGGTACTTGTTTACCGAAATCATCCTTGCGTATATCACGGCTGTATATCTGAGTTGCACCACGGAATAAGCCTAAATGAATAATGTTATCAAAATAAACATTATCTACCTCCACTCCATCATCATTATATGTAGGCTTAACAACTTTATAAGTAGTTGGATTAACCTGTATATACCAATGATAACGATCATTTCCATAAACAACAACAGAATCTCTCTTAATGAGTTTATTCTGATTTAAAGCAGCAGGACGCTTTGCTTCAAAAAAAGTCAAATAAGAACGATCCAAAGTCTTCGCAAGCTTAACTACATCACCATTTTGATTCTTAAACATAAAGAAATGCGGTGCCTGTTTTAAAATCTGATATTTCACAATATTAGAACCATGAAGAATCAAAGTATCCTTCACAATCTGGAAATATGCTGGTTGAGAAGTACTGTCAGGATAAAAGATTGTATCCCCTATAACCCTGAAAGCAGGATCTTCTTCATCTTCATCAAGCCATACTCCTTGAAGCATTTTTTTAGCTGTAAGATCCTCCGACAAGGCCTTTTCGGTATTTGCCTTTCTATTACCACAAGCTACCGTTGTCAATACAATAGCAACAATTGGTAAAAATAGTCTTGTTAAAATTTCTTTTTTCATAATGTTCTAACGACCTATGCAATGATATTCGAATCCGGCATCAGCCAATTCATCCGAGTCAAAAATATTACGACCATCAAGTACGAGCTGATTCCTCATAGAATGAGATATAACGTCCCAACTAGGCAGACGAAACTCTTTCCACTCAGTCAACAGCAACAAAGCGTCAGCATCAAGGGTCGCCTCATACATATCACGGCAATATTCTATATTATTTGCAAAATGAGCAATATCAGTATCATCTTGTGCCATCACAGATACACGTCTACGACATTCATCCATAGCAACAGGATCATAAACACGAACGTGACAACCAGACTTAAGCAACAGCGAAAGCATCACCAAAGCAGTGCTTTCTCGCATATCATCAGTCTCTGGTTTGAATGACAAGCCCCAGACTGCAATTTTTCTATCTTCAAGATTACCCAACGAAGATTTAAGTTTCTCGAAGAGAATAGTCTTTTGCTGTTCATTCACTCTTTCAACAGCTTTCAACACTTCCATTGAATAACCACTGTTATCAGCCGTCTTTATCAAAGCTTTCACATCTTTCGGAAAACAGCTTCCACCATAACCACATCCGGCATATAAGAATTTACGTCCTATTCTTGTATCAGAGCCTATACCTTGTCTCACCATATTAACATCGGCACCGACTAGTTCACAAAGATTCGCGATATCATTCATAAATGATATTCTTGTAGCCAACATTGAATTAGCGGCATACTTTGTCATTTCAGCACTAGGAATATCCATGAAAATTACACGGAAATTATTAATAAGGAATGGTTTGTAAAGACGTGTCAGCATTTGTTTCGCCTTGTCGCTTTCAACACCCACGACAACACGATCAGGACTCATAAAATCTTTTATCGCATTACCCTCTTTGAGAAATTCAGGATTGCTTGCAACATCAAATTTAATATCAACACCCCTATTGTCCAATTCTTCTTGAATTGCAGATCTTACTTTAGCAGCAGTACCAACTGGCACAGTACTTTTCGTAACGACAACAATATATTTATTGAGATTTTGCCCTATTGTACGAGCAACTTGCAGTACGTATTTAAGGTCAGCAGAACCGTCTTCATCGGGAGGCGTACCAACAGCAGAAAAAACAATCTCCTGCTCATTAAGAACTTCAGCCAAAGAAGTAGTGAATTTCAAGCGACCAGCCTTAACATTCTTCACTACAAGTTCGTCAAGTCCAGGTTCGTATATAGGAATATCACCTCGTTGAAGTCTTTCTATCTTATCCTTGTCAACATCAACACAGGTGACAATTGCACCAGTATCAGCAAAACATGTTCCTGATACAAGTCCAACATATCCAGTTCCAACAATAGCTATGTTCATAGTGAGAAATATTAGTCAAACAATTCAGCATCCTTCAAAGAAGAAGCCTTCAAATCCTTTTCAGACGTAACGACATCTTTGAGATTAATAGGCCACTGGATGTTTATTTCTTCGTCATTCCAACGAATACTTGCTTCATGCTGAGGAGCATAAATATTGTCTACTTTATATGTAAATATAGCTTCGTCACTAAGCACCAAAAAACCATGTGCAAAGCCACGTGGAATAAAGAACTGACGCTTATTCTCATCAGAAAGTTCAACCATGACATGCTTACCAAAAGTAGAACTACTCTTGCGTATATCTACAGCGACATCGAGCACTTTACCTTTTATAACGCGCACTAGTTTTGCTTGAGAATAAATTCCTTTCTGATAATGGAGTCCTCGCAGTACACCATAAGATGATTTAGATTCATTATCTTGTATGAAATCAACCTTATCTACATGTTCCTCAAAATCTTCCTTCTTCCATGCTTCAAAGAAATAACCACGGGCATCATTGAACACACGGGGTTCTAATATATATACACCGTCTATTTCTGTTTTTCTATATTCCATACTACGTATCAATACTTATATAAAGGGTGAACAAGTAACAAATATAACACTTGACACCACTATAATCAAATCAAAGATAATTCAAACTAAATCAGAATCATCAAGCCAGACGGAATGTCATTCCAAGTCCAACATATCTTGTGCAAAGATAATGCAAGTTGAGAGAAGAACAAAATAAAATTAGAAGTTTTTTGTTTTTTTATCCTGAGACACAGTCTTAAATATATTAAATAAAGTACTAAACGCTAGCTATAGCTTCATAAAAAGCAAGCACAAAACATCAGTATCAGATACAAATATGTTTCCCAATATAACAAATAAAAGTGACTTTACAAAACAAAAACTACAAAAAAAATATTTGAGATTATTTTTTGCATAAAAGCTTTGAATGTTGAAATAAAAACATTAATTTTGCAAACGTGATAGAACTAGAAAGACATATAGAAATATTATTGCTTAGCAATGATTGTGTTATCATCCCTAATTTCGGAGGATTCATGGCACATTATTGCGAAGCTCATTATGATATTAGGGATAATTCATTCCTACCACCTACCCGTTCTATAGGTTTCAATCCTCAGTTAAAAATCAATGATTCACTTCTTGCGCAATCTTATGTAGAAGCTTATGACATAAGCTATCCTGAAGCAGTGCGTAGAATTGAGAAAGAAACTGACGAAATGAAGCAAATTCTTGACAATGAGGGATTCTTTGAGTTAACAGATATTGGAACTCTAAAAATCAGTCAAGAAGGTCGCTACACTTTTGAACCTTGTGAAGCTGGACTTTTAACACCAACCCTATATGGACTGGGGAGTTTCCAAATGCCTGTACTAACTCAGGCAGAAGATGAGAATTCTAAATCTGAAGAAGTGGTTAGCACATTGCAAAGCACATCAAAGATTATAGACTTATACACTGATACAGAGGAAGAAGAAAAGACATACACTATTCGAAGGAGTATTGTACGTAATATCGCTGTAGCATGTATAGCTTTATTTGCATTCTTGCTAGTACCATCATCTCTCGGAAATGGAGAAATGGCTTCTATTTCAGGTAACAAGATAAATACAGAATTACTTACTCGCATAATGCCTAAAGATATAACTGTAGGCAATACAGAGCACGACATAACTAAAGCTCTTACAGCAAAGGCAAATGTCGCAAAAGTAAATAGTATACAAAGCTTTTCTAAAGTAAACACAAGCAAGAAGGATTCTTCTTATTATTGCATTGTTCTTGCTAGCCGTGTTGCAAAGAAAAACGCAGCCGAATATGTAGAGAAATTACATAAAAAAGGTTATAACGAAGCTGAAGTTCTCTCAAGAAACAGCGGAACCAAGGTTGTATACGGCGAGTATCACTCAAAAGAAGACGCAAGAATGGCTTTAAACAAACTCAACGATAAAGCAGATTTCGCTGATTGTTGGGTAATGCATATTAAATAACAATTTTAAATTATGAAACGAGTACGTTGTCCTAAATGTGATAATTTTATCACTTTCGACGAGACTAAATATCAGCCGGGACAGTCATTAGTATTTGAGTGTCCAGAATGTAACAAACAATTTGGTATACGTATTGGCGTTTCAAAACTTCGCAATACTCAAAAGGAAGAAAAAATAGATGAACAATCAAACGAAAATGGTTGTGGATCTATTGTCGTAATTGAAAATGTATTTCATTACAAACAGGTAATTCCTTTACAGATGGGTGACAACATAATAGGACGATATATGAAGAACAGTGGTATAAATTGTCCTATCGAAACCAATGACCCGAGTATTGATATGAACCACTGCATTATAAATGTCAGTCGCGATAAAAATGGCAGACTTAAATATGTGCTTCGTGATGGTCCTAGTTATACTGGAACTTTTGTTGACAATGAGATATTGGGAGACCGCGAACGTCGCGTAATCGAAGACGGTTCTTTATTCACAATAGGTGCGACTAGCATTCTCTTGAGAGAAGCTGACAAAGATTGATATCTCCCGTATTTTCATATACGATGCATCAATATTACATTCTAATTGACATAAAATTCGCATAAATTACAGATTAAGAAAAAATCACGTTCTATGTTCTTTTTTCTTAATTAAAATATCTATCTTTGCAATTGTAAAGGATATATAGAAATTAAGTAACAATTTGAAAGATTTAGAATGAAACCCACAGCTATATTGCTTCTCCATTGTCCTGACGAGCAGGGCATCATAAGCGAAGTTACCAAGTTTATCACAGATAATCATGGTAACATTGTATACCTTGATCAATATGTTGACAGAGAGGACGGCATGTTTTTCATGCGTCTAGAATGGGAACTGGAAAAATTTACCATTCCTAGAGAAAAGATTGAAGATATTATTTCCACTTTGTATGCAAAGAGATACAATATGGAATTCAATCTTTACTTCAACGATGACAAGCCTCGTATGGCCATTTTCGTAAGCAAAATGAGTCATTGTCTCTATGATCTTTTGGCAAGATATAAAGCTGGAGAATGGAACGTAGATATTCCTTGCATTGTAAGCAATCATGAAGACTTAAGATATGTAGCTGAACAATTCGATATTCCATATTACGTTTGGTCAATTAAGAAAGACCATAGCAATAAAACAGAAGTTGAAGCTGCAGAAATGGAATTACTAAAGAAAGAAAGAGTTTCATTTATTGTTTTAGCACGCTATATGCAAATAATAAGCGATGAGATAATAAATAAATATCCCAATCATATAATCAACATACATCATTCCTTCCTGCCAGCATTTGTTGGTGCTAAACCATACCACCAAGCATGGGAACGCGGTGTGAAAATCATTGGCGCAACAAGTCATTATGTCACTGCCGAGCTAGATGCAGGTCCTATTATAGAGCAGGATGTAACTCGTATAAGCCATAAAGATACACCAGAGAGTCTCGTTCTTAAAGGAAAAGATCTTGAGAAAATTATACTTAGCCGTGCTGTATCAAAGCATATAGAGCGTAAGATCCTTACATATCATAACAAAACGATTATATTCTCATAATTACAATATGAATGTTGCGATCGTAAAATATAATGCCGGCAACATCTATTCTGTCGTAAACGCAATAAAGAGACTAGGAATAACACCTATTCTAACAGACAGTGCAGATGAACTGCAGAATGCTGACAAAGTGATATTCCCAGGACAGGGAAATGCACTTGAGGCAATGACTTATCTAAAAGCTCACGGACTAGACAAGGTGATAAAAAACCTCAGACAGCCCGTTCTTGGCATTTGTGTAGGTCAGCAACTATTATGCCGCCACTCAGAAGAGGGCGGTGTTGATTGCATTGGAATATTTGATGTAGATGTTAAAAGATTCCAGCCAATACAGCATGAGGATAAAGTACCAGCTATGGGATGGGAAGAAATATACATGTCTGACGAAAAAGACGATGCAGCAAATGTTTTACTTAAAGATTTAGGTAAACATCCATACGTATATTTCGTACACAGCTACTATGTGCCAGTTTGTGAGAACACCTTAGCTACAGCAGACTATATACTACCCTACTCTGCATGCATGCACAAGGGTAATTTCTATACATGCCAGTTTCATCCTGAAAAGAGTGGAGACGTAGGAGAACAGATATTGAAGAATTTTCTTAATATGTAACAACACTACTATATGAATATTGAACTCATACCAGCAATAGATATAATAAATGGGCAATGCGTCCGACTTACCAAAGGTGACTACAACCAGAAGAAGGTTTATAATAATAACCCTGTTGAGGTTGCAATTCATTTTGAAGAGTTAGGATTCAAGCGTCTTCATGTCGTTGATCTGGACGGAGCAAAATCTAAGCATATCGTTAATGATGGAGTTTTAAAGGAAATAACAAAGGCTACAAATTTAATCGTTGACTTTGGTGGTGGAATAAAGACAAAGGATGATATTGAGAAAGCTTTTGAAGCTGGAGCTAGCATGGTTACCATAGGAAGTGTTGCGGTTACAAACCGACAACTATTTCTTGAATGGATAGAGATATACGGCGCAGAAAGACTTATTCTTGGTGCAGACGTAAGAAACGGAATGATTTCAATCAATGGTTGGAAAGAAGACTCATCTGAAGAACTTCTACCATTTCTTAAACAATACGTTGACAAAGGTGTGAGTAATGTTTTATGCACAGAAATAAGCAAAGATGGAACATTGCAAGGTCCTGCCATCAATTTATACAAGGATATAATGAAAGCCTATCCTAAGCTGCATCTCATAGCAAGCGGAGGTGTATCATCAAACGAGGATATTACAGACTTAGATAATGCAGGAATACCTGCTGTCGTCTTTGGTAAAGCCTTCTATGAAGGTAAAATTGATATAAAGTCGTTGACAATATGAAAGGACTTGCTAAACGCATCATACCATGTCTTGACGTAAAGAACGGAGAGACTGTAAAAGGAACAAACTTCATAAATCTACGAAGTGCTGGGGATCCAGTTGAATTAGGCAAGGCTTATAGTAAAGCTGGAGCCGACGAACTAGTATTTCTCGATATTACAGCAAGTTATGAAGGTAGAAAGACATTTACAGATATGGTTACAAGAGTCGCAGCTGAGATAAATATCCCTTTTACTGTTGGTGGGGGTATCAATGAACTGAAAGATGTAGCAAGACTACTGAATGCGGGAGCCGACAAAGTAAGCATTAACAGTTCTGCATTAAGAAACCCAACACTTATAAATGAAATTTCAAGCCATTATGGTTCTCAGGTCTGTGTATGCGCGATTGATGCACGTCTAGATGAAGACGGATGGCATTGTTATGTTAAAGGTGGAAGAGAACGCACTGATAGAGGCTTGTTTGAATGGGCTAAAGAAGTTGCAGATCGTGGAGCTGGAGAAATACTATTCACGAGCATGAACCATGATGGAGTGAAACAAGGATTTGCCAACGAAGCATTAGCAAAACTTTCAGAAGAGGTAAGCATACCCGTAATAGCAAGTGGCGGAGCAGGAACAAAAGAGCATTTCAGAGATGCTTTCACACTAGGTAAAGCTGATGCTGCATTAGCAGCAAGTGTATTCCACTTCGGAGAAATAAATATTTCAGATTTAAAGCATTACCTTTATAATGAAGGTATTAACGTAAGAATATAACTGATTGATTATGAAGATTGATTTCGATAAAATGAATGGTCTTGTACCGGCAATCATCCAAGATGCAGTCACAAAGAATGTTCTCATGCTTGGATACATGAACGAAGAGGCCTATAACAAGACTATAGACACCAAAAAGGTTACTTTTTGGAGTCGCTCTCGCAATTGTCTTTGGACAAAAGGTGAGACCAGTGGTAATTTTCTTAATCTTGTTGATATTAAGATAGATTGTGACAATGATACCCTACTTGTAAGTGCCCATCCAGATGGGCCTACATGTCATAAGGGAACAGATACTTGTTGGGCTGAAGATAATAATTATAACCCAATACTCTTTCTTAGTGAATTACAGGACTTTATAAACAAGCGACATGAAGATATGCCAGAAGGCAGCTACACAACAAGTTTGTTTAAAAAGGGCGTGAACAGAATGGCTCAGAAAGTTGGAGAAGAAGCTCTCGAAACAGTTATTGAAGCTACAGCTGGAACTGACGACAAAATGATTTACGAAGCATCAGATATGCTTTATCACCTTATAGTATTGTTGTCAAGTAAAGGATTAAGAATAGAAGATGTTGCTATGGAACTGCTAAAACGTCATAACCCTGATTGGGACAAGGCGCGCAGAATTGCTAAGAGTAAAGGTGAAATGGAATAATACAACAAGATTGACAAAGACATTATAGTATGAGTTTGATTAATTATAACAATGTTGATGTGTATCAAGGTGAAAGCCTGATACTAAAAGATGTGAACTTTCATGTTGATGAAGGTGAATTTATATATATAATAGGTAAAGTTGGTTCTGGTAAAAGTAGTCTGCTAAAGACTTTATATTGCGAACTCGACATTTACGATGATAAAGAAGATCAGCAAGCAGAGGTCCTAGAACGTAACTTAATAACTCTCAAAAGGCGCGAAATACCTGCCCTAAGAAGAGAAATGGGAATTATCTTTCAGGACTTTAAACTTCTTGATGAACGCACAGTAAAAAAGAATCTAGAATTTGTATTGCGCTCTACAGGTTGGAAAGATAAGAAAGAAATATGTGAACGTATAGAAAGCGTGTTGACAGATGTTGGCATGTTAGACAAAATAGATAAACTTCCACATGAACTTTCTGGCGGAGAACAGCAACGTATTGCTATAGCAAGAGCTATTCTGAACAAACCAAAAATAATTATTGCTGACGAACCTACTGGCAATCTTGATCCCGAGACAGCCAGTAACATCATAAGTCTGCTGAAGGACATTACAAGTACAGGCACAGCCGTGGTAATGTCTACTCATAACATACCAATGCTCGATAAATTTCCAGGCATTGTATACAGATGCAAAGATGGAGAAATAAAAGACGTCACAACAGAATATAATCATATGGATTTAAGTGAGGATGCAGCTCAAAGCGACTCATAAAAGCCTATAAAAAAAGATATTAACATCTAAACTAAATATTACTATTATGAAGGTAATGAAATTTGGAGGTACTTCTGTCGGATCACCTGAACGCATGAAGAGTGTAGCCTCTCTCGTAACAGAATCAGGTGAACCGACATTTATCGTTCTTTCTGCAATGAGCGGAACGACTAATTCTTTGGTTGAGATTTCTGACTATCTGTATAAGAAGAATCCAGACGGTGCTAACGAGATTATAAATAAGCTCGAAACTAAATATATGAAGCATGTAGAGGACGTTTACTCTACAGATGAATATAAGCAAAAAACTAAAGATTTCCTCCATGGAGAGTTTGAATATCTTCGCTCTTTTACTAAAGATCTTTTCACAAGTTTTGAAGAAAAGAGCATTGTTGCTCAAGGCGAAATAATGAGCACCAATATGGTTGTGAATTACCTTCAAGAAACAGGTGTTAAGGCTGTTCTGCTTAATGCACTAGACTTCATGCGTACTGACAAGAACGCTGAGCCTGATCCTCAATATATTAAGGATAAGCTAGCTGATGTTATGAAGGATAACGAAGGCTACCAGATTTATATTACTCAAGGTTTTATATGTCGCAACGCTTACGGAGAGGTAGACAACTTGCAGCGAGGAGGTAGCGACTATACAGCTTCTCTAATCGGTGCTGCCCTACCTGCTGATGAAATACAGATATGGACAGATATTGATGGTATGCACAACAATGATCCAAGAATTGTAGACAAAACAGAAGCTCTTCGTCAACTAAACTTTGAAGAAGCTGCCGAACTTGCTTATTTCGGTGCTAAGATACTTCATCCTACATGCGTGCAACCTGCTAAATATTCAGGTATTCCTGTTAGATTGAAGAATACGATGGATCCACAGGCTGAAGGTACGATTATTGACAACGTAATCGTAAAAGGTAAAATCAAAGCTGTTGCAGCTAAGGACAACATCACAGCCGTAAAGATTAAGAGTAGTCGCATGCTATTGGCAACAGGCTTCTTGCGTAAGGTATTCGAGATTTTCGAAAGTTACCAGACTCCCATTGACATGATTGCGACTAGTGAAGTTGGTGTTTCTATGAGCATCGACAACCACACTCATCTGAACGAAATTGTTGATGAACTTAAAAAATACGGAACTGTTACTGTTGACAGCGATATGTGTATTATCTGCGTTGTAGGAGATCTTGACTGGAGCAATCTTGGATTCGAAACTTTGGCTCTTGACGCAATGAAAAGTATTCCAGTAAGAATGATTTCTTACGGTGGAAGCAATTACAACATATCATTCCTCATTCGTGAGGCTGACAAGAAGCGTGCACTTCAAAATCTAAGCGACGTACTTTTCAATAAACAGTAGTATAAAACACATTACACAACACGCACACAGCAAATACGACAAAGATGAAAGGTAAATTTAATATAGATAAATTTCAGGGAATACGGACACCCTTCTATTATTATGACACGAATCTGTTACGACAGACTCTTGCATCTATAAATATGGAAGCTGGCAAACACGAGAATTTTATTGTGCATTATGCTATAAAAGCGAATGCCAATCCTAAGGTTCTTAATGTAATCTGTCAATCAGGGCTTGGTGCAGACTGCGTTAGTGGTGGAGAAATCAAGGTTTCTATTGAAGCTGGATTCCCTACAAGCAAGATTGTCTATGCCGGTGTTGGAAAAAGCGACTGGGAAATCAATCTCGGACTAGACAAGGATATATTCTGCTTCAATGTTGAGAGCATTCCAGAACTGGAAGTCATTAATGAGCTTGCAGGAAATAAAGGCAAGATTGCAAAAATAGCCTTTCGCATAAATCCTGATGTTGGCGCACATACACATGCTAACATTACAACCGGTCTGGCTGAAAACAAGTTTGGTATCGCCATGCTTGATATGGAAAATGTCATTGAAGAGGCCTCTAAAATGAAGAATGTAAAGTTCATCGGTCTGCATTTCCATATCGGAAGTCAAATTCTGAACATGAATGATTTCATATCACTGTGCAACAGGATAAATGAGCTTCAAGATCAACTTGAGAGTCACCACATTAAAGTAGAGAATATCAATGTTGGTGGTGGACTTGGAATAAGTTATGATCATCCAAACAGAGAGCCTATTCCTGATTTCAAGTCGTATTTTGATACGTATGCCAACCATCTCAAACTTCGTAATGGACAAAAGTTACATTTCGAACTTGGTCGTGCAGTAGTGGCGCAATGTGGAAGTCTAATCACCAAAACTCTATATATAAAGCAAGGAAGCGTGAAGCAATTTGCTATCGTAGACGCTGGTATGACCGACCTCATACGTCCTGCTTTGTATCAGGCATATCATAAAATAGAGAACATCAGCAGTGATGAGCCAAATGAGACTTATGATGTTGTTGGACCTATTTGTGAATCAAGTGATGTTTTTGCTAAGGCTATAGACCTGAATAAAACAAAACGTGGTGACCTTCTGGCTTTAAGAAGCGCAGGAGCTTACGGAGAGATTATGGCTAGTCAATACAACTGCCGTCAACTCCCTAAAGGATATATAACAGAGGAACTATAAACGTTCCCAGAATATTGTTACGTGAAAAATTTTATGATAATAGATCAATTAACATTAATAGTAGGAATAATAGTAATCTTGCTGGCGATAGTAGCGTCGCTAGCAAGTCCTTTTTTGCATAGAATTAAAATATACGAATCAGAAAATAACGAGAATGACATTGATGACAACTCTATTCCTGTCAGCATTATCATTCCTGCACATGATGATTCAATAGACTTGAAACGCAATCTTCCGGCATTTCTAAATCAAGATTATAAAGGTGATTTCAGAATTATCGTGATTGCCGACAAGAATGATCGGGATATAGAGGACATGATGAACAGGCTTATACCTGAAAATAAGAATCTTTATGCTACATATCTTCCTGAATCATCACGCTACATGAGCAGAAAGAAATTAGCGATCACTATTGGAGTTAAAGCAGCTAAGACTGATTGGGTTATTGTTACAGATCCTTGTTGTAAACCTCTTGACGAAAAATGGCTGTCTTCGTTTACAGAGAACATGAAGCCTGGAACTGATTTCGTAATGGGATACACATCTCTTGACAACAACACACGAAAATCATGGAGGTTTGAACATGCTTTGATTGCTAACAACAGACTCAGTAGCGCACAAAAAGGAAAGGCATGGGCTACAAATTGCCAGAACATTGCATTCCATAAGCAACAGTTCATGAAAGATGAAGGATTCAGAGGTAACCTACAATTGCTTAGAGGTGAATACGATTTTTTGGTCAACAAGTATGCTAAGGATATGAATACTGCCGTTGATGTACGTAGAAGCTCATGGCTATATGAAGATGAACCTACAAGAAAGACATGGCACAATAAAAGCATATTCTTCAGGGCTTCACGTAGTCTGCTTATCGGACATAAAGGCAATCGTATATATATGTTTTGCAGTAACATAATGCTTCACTTGAGTCTAATAGTTTCTTTAACTGCCATTATTTATTCTGTAATGCAACAGAATTGGATATTAGCAGGTGCAAGTGGCTTTTCTTTGTTATTATTGATAATAACAAGAACTATATTTGCAAACAGAGCTATAAAGCAACTTGACGAAGATATTCCGGCTGGCATGATGTTCTTCTCAGAACTTAAACTGGCATGGAACAACATTAGATATAAGATTAGTTATATACATGCTGACAAGAACGACTTCACAAGTCATAAACTTTAATTTGTTATTCTGACATGCGCATAAGGATTGAAAATTCCAACATAAGTGAAAACAGTGCACAAATGGCTTTCTTTAATTGTTTGAAGAAAGCCATTGAAGATAATGGTATGGTCATTACTGATAAGAATGACTATGACATACTCCATACTGTAGGCGCTCCTACGCAGACTATTATATCTAAAATGCGCAATGCCAGAAGAAGGCTTATACCAGTAGTTTATTCTCCGCTTGCAACAATTTCTCCTTGGAACAGTTCATATTATGAAAAACTTATAATAAAAAACGGATTCATACATGCTGTCGGAGAAAATGAGCGAAAGTATCTTCAAGAAAAATACAAAGGTACTAACGTTGTTTTAATAAAGAATCCTGAAGTTACTCACGATATATCACAATCATTATTCTGTGCTAATTTCAAACAATTGTATGATGAGGTTATTATAAAACATGAAGAAGCTGTAAAGGATAATATAGCTAAGAGAATAGAAAAACTTAAAGATGATGTACAAGACGATGTTCTGAAAGACGTATTAAAGAGCTGCCTTTATATGAGATATAGATACCACAGGCGGCAAATTGCCCAAAAAGAGCTTGAAGATTTCAGCACCTTATTAATAAGATCTGATTATGATGAGGATAAGATGGCTGAGATTTTGGAAAGACTTAAAATATACGATTTTATGGAAAGTCTTGAAAAAGTCATGGAAGAAAAAACACAGCTCACAGAAGGATTCATGCCTATTATGGCTATAGATAATAGTTTAACCAAAAAAATTAAAAAGACTATATTATGAAGAAATACGATATCAAGAAAGACATGAGGTATTTGCAATTATTATCAAACACGTTTCCAACAATTGCGGACGCCAGTACGGAGATTATAAATCTTCAGGCTATACTTAATCTACCTAAGGGTACAGAGCATTTTCTTGCCGATATCCATGGTGAGTATGAAGCGTTTCAACATGTATTGAAAAATGCTTCAGGAAACATAAAGCGAAAAGTCAACGAACTTTTCGGTAATACAGTTCGTGAACAGGAGAAAAGAGAACTTTGTTCGCTCATTTATTACCCAGAACAGAAACTTGAACTCGTAAAAGAGGTGGAAAACGACATTAACGACTGGTATCACATTACACTTCATCAGTTGGTTGCAGTATGCCGTGTCGTATCAAGCAAATACACTCGTTCAAAAGTAAGAAAATCGCTTCCTTCTGATTTCTCATATATTATACAGGAATTACTTCATGAGCATACCGAAAATAATTCTAACAAGACTGCTTATGTAAATGTAATCGTTGATACAATTATATCAACTGGAAGAGCCGATGATTTTATAATCGCTATCTGCAATGTTATTCAGCGTCTTGCTATAGACGAGTTGCATATACTTGGTGACATCTACGACCGTGGTCCAGGTGCCCACATTATAATGGACACTATGGAGCAATACCACAGTTGGGATATACAATGGGGCAATCATGATATATTATGGATGGGTGCATGTGCAGGAAATAACGCATGCATGTGCAATGTGATACGTCTTAGCCTAAGATATGCCAACCTCACTACCCTAGAGGATGGATACGGAATAAATCTTGTTCCACTTGCCACATTCGCTATGGATACTTATAACAATGATCCTTGCGAGGAATTTATGCCTAGACTTAGTGGCGGAGCTAAGCAAATGGACGAAAAAACAATGAGGCTTACTGCACAAATGCATAAGGCTATTACAATAATACAGTTTAAAGAAGAAGCACGAATATTTGAAGCTCACCCAGAATGGAACATGAAGGATAGACAACTCTATAAATTCATAGACTACGACAAAGGTACAATAATGCTTGACGGTAAAGAATACCAACTATCAAGCTGCTGTTTTCCAACTGTTGATCCTAAGCATCCGTGCAAACTTACTCCTGAAGAAAAAGTATTGATTGAAAAACTCCATCATTCTTTCCAAGTAAGTGAAAAACTTCATAAACACATGCGTCTCATGCTGCAGCATGGCTGTATGTATGCAATAAGAAATGACAATCTATTATTTCATGCCTCTATCCCACTCAATGAGGACGGCAGTTTAAAGGAGGTAGCCATCACTCCTAATATGGTTTGCAAAGGTCGTGAACTGTTTCATCAAACAGGAATGTTAATACGATCAGCCTTTCAGGATGACACAGCTACAGACGAGAAACAATATGCCATAGACTATTTCATTTATCTATGGTGTGGTCCAGATAGTCCTTTATTTGACAAGAGTAAAATGGCAACTTTCGAGCGTTACTTCATTGCAGACAAAGAAACTCATAAGGAGGATAAAGGCAATTATTTCAAATTAAGGGATAACGCAGAGATTGTTGACAATATTCTTGATGCATTTGGTGTGAAGGGACCAAACAGGCATATCATCAACGGTCATGTGCCTGTACATGTAATGAATGGAGAAAATCCAATCAAGGCTGACGGGAAACTTATGGTTATAGATGGTGGATTCTCTCAGGCTTATCACAAGGAAACTGGCATTGCCGGTTATACTCTTGTTTATCACAGCCGTGGTTTTCAACTAGTGCAGCATGAACCTTTCACGAGTGCTGCAGACGCCATTCAACGAGGAACAGATATCAAGTCAACAATACAGATTGTTGAAATGAGCAGTCATCGTATGCTTGTTGCCAATACTGACAAAGGCTGCGAAATTAAAAAGCAAATTGATGATCTAGAAGAATTACTTTACGCTTACCGCCATGGAATGATTAGTGAACAAGACGGTAAAAAAGGATTTATCAACGACTAATAATCAACGATGATGCAGTGTCAATTAAGAAGTTGACACTGCACTAATAATAAACGAACATTTACAATGATGAAGAAAACTATTTTATCTTTACTAATCACTCTCTGCCCTATTCTAACTTTTGCAAGTGATTATATCTATTTAGAATTATCAGATTCAAATAATACAACAGACGAATATTGTGATTATGTTTTTCCAAATTCTGTTGATGAAAATATATCAAACCTCAATAGCAATCAGACAAATATAAAGAAGCCTATTAATCAAAAAGAATATAACGATGTAAAGCTTATTTGTGTTGTAGAACAAATGCCTTCTTTTCCAGGTGGATATGAAGCTCTTATGTCTTACATAAATAAAAAGATAAAGTTTCCTGCTAAAGTCTGTAAACAAGGTCGAGTAGTCGTATCTTTCTTTGTTGAAAAGGATGGTTGTATCACCAATGCAACTGTTGTAAGATCTGTTGATCCAGCTCTTGACAAAGAGGCTTTAAGAGTTATAAAAAGCATGCCAAAATGGTTACCCGGTAAAAAGAATGGTCGTAATGTAAGAGTTAAATATTGTGTACCTGTCAAATTCAAATTGCAGTAAATACCTTATTATTCACATTCTGCAAGTAGCACCTTAAATTTTTATTCTCCCGCTGATTCACGAAGACATTTTCCTCTGCATGTAAAACCACACTATCCTGCTAAAGCAGATTCATTTCCAGACAACTGCATGCTCATCGAAAGTTTAGTGGACAGCAAAAATTTATAAGAGATATTGAAAAGAATTTATTGCTGTCCGATAAAACTAAAAATATGATATAGATAGTTCCCGAAGACCTTTAAAATAAGACTTCGGGATCATTATTTTGTAGGACAAGCCCTCCTTAATCAAAAAAGTGATGGTTCTGGCGGATTCTCAGCCTTCTCTTTCAGATATGCTTCCCAATCTTTTTCGGGGTAGTTGAATAAACTGTAAAAATCAACATAATATATAAGTGTTATTCTGATCATAGTCGCTAATCCCGAAAAACTCCAAGAACGAATCAATCCCTTCTTCATGATCGTTAGAAGCAGATTGGCAATGAGAGTTACCCATGTGTTAAATTTTTCTTGTGGTAAAGGCAAAGATAACACTTTTTAGGCTGAACTCAGAAATGAATTCAGCCTTTTTTGTTATTACTCAAAAAGTTTTATCGGGCAGCAATAAAACGAATTAAGCATAATTATTAGATTTCTCCGATAACTATGCTTAATCTTATTTATGGTTTATGATTTAATATTCACCCCATGCCTTGATATCAATATCATCAAGGGACAGTGTGCAGAATGCATTGATAAAAGCACTCGCAAGACGACTGTTGGTTATCAATGGAACGTTCAAATCAATTGCCGCACGACGAATCTTATATCCGTTTGTTAGCTCATGAGGAGTAAGGTTCTTTGGAATATTTACTACCATGTCTATCTTCTTCTCGTGAAGCATATCTATAGCCTGTGGCTGTTGTCCTTCCTCAGAAGGCCAATAAACACGTGTATTGGCTATTCCATTTTCCTCTAGGTACTTGCTTGTACCACCAGTAGCAAACAATTCATATCCATTGGTTACAAGTTGTTTAGCGGCATCAAGCATCTCAGCTTTCTGCTTTGCACTACCAGTTGACAACAGAATGGTCTTCTTTGGTATGCGATGACCTACAGACAACATACTTGTAAGCAATGCTGTGTTGGTATCGTCACCAATACATCCAACCTCTCCCGTAGAACTCATGTCTACACCAAGCACTGGGTCGGCTTTCTGGAGGCGGTTGAAAGAGAACTGGCTAGCCTTGATACCAACATAGTCGAGATCGAACAAGTTTTTCTTGAGTTTCTCAACAGGAAGTCCAAGCATTACCCTTGTAGCAAGTTCGATAAGATTTATCTTTAACACCTTACTTACGAATGGGAATGAACGACTGGCACGCAGATTACACTCAATAACAAGTATCTCATTTTCACGAGCCATATACTGGATATTGAAAGGACCGTTGATGTGAAGGTTCCTAGCTATCTGACGGCTCACACGCTTGATACGTCTTACAGTCTCAACATAAATTTTCTGTGGAGGGAACTGAATTGTGGCATCACCAGAGTGTACACCGGCAAACTCAATATGTTCGCTTATAGCATAAGCCATAATCTCACCGTCTTTGGCAACAGCATCCATCTCAATCTCCTTTGCATGTTCGATGAACTTAGATACCACAACAGGATGATCCTCACCCACGTTAGCAGCAAGCTGAAGGAAGCGTTTGAGTTCTTCCTCATTTGAACATACATTCATGGCTGCACCAGAAAGTACATAAGAAGGACGAACAAGAACCGGGAAACCGACACGGTCTACGAAAGCATCAATATCGTCCATGCTTGTTAGGGCACTCCACTCTGGTTGGTTGATACCATTCTCTGTAAGCATTGCTGAAAACTTAGCACGGTCTTCAGCACCATCAATATTCTGGGCTGTAGTACCAAGAATAGGAACATTCTGCTCATCAAGTTTGATAGCCAAGTTGTTTGGTATCTGACCACCTGTACTTACGATTACACCATGAGGATATTCGAAATCAATGATATCCATGACACGCTCGAAGGTGAGTTCGTCAAAATAAAGACGATCACACATATCATAGTCAGTAGATACTGTCTCTGGATTATAGTTTATCATTACAGAGCGCCAGCCTTCCTTGCGAATCGTGTTGAGAGCCTGAACACCACACCAGTCGAACTCTACCGAACTACCGATGCGATAAGCACCCGAACCAAGAACGATTACTGAACGCTTATCTTTTTCAAACTCTATATCACTCTTGACACCACTATAAGTGACATACAAATAATTAGTCTGTGCAGGATATTCGGCAGCCAAGGTATCAATCTGCTTAACAACAGGGATGATTCCATAAGTCTTACGCTTGTTGCGCACGATGATAGCAGCCTTATGCATGTTTCCGATTTCGGTTTCAAGACCTATAGCACGAGCTATCTGGAAATCAGTAAATCCATAGACCTTTGCTGTACGCAGAAGTTCCTTATCAATCGTATTGATATTGGCATTCTTAAGATTATCGTCAATGTCGATGATATGCTTGAGTTTCTGAAGGAACCATTTGTCAATCTTAGTAAGATCATGAATCTGGTCAACAGTGTATCCCTTGTGCATAGCCTTAGAGATAACGAATACACGTTTATCAGTAGGCTCGCATAGAGCTGCATCTATATCGTCAATCTTTAATTCTTTATTGCCAACAAATCCGTGCATGCCCTGCCCGATCATACGAAGTCCCTTCTGGATAGCCTCTTCAAAATTACGGCCAATTGCCATAACTTCTCCAACAGACTTCATACTAGAACCAAGTTCCTTATCAACACCACGGAACTTAGAAAGGTCCCAACGAGGAATCTTGCAGACTACATAGTCAAGAGCAGGCTCAAAGAATGCACTTGTAGTCTTTGTTACCGAGTTTTTCAACTCAAACAGACCATATCCCATACCAAGTTTGGCAGCAACGAAAGCGAGAGGATAACCAGTAGCCTTTGAAGCCAAAGCAGAAGAACGAGACAAGCGAGCGTTAACCTCGATGACACGATAGTCTTCGCTCTTAGGGTCGAAGGCATATTGCACATTACACTCACCAACGATACCGATGTGGCGTACAATCTTTATTGAAAGGGCACGCAACTTATGATATTCACTATTTGTAAGTGTCTGAGAAGGAGCGATAACGATACTCTCACCGGTATGAATACCAAGTGGGTCGAAGTTTTCCATATTACATACCGTAATACAATTATCGTAACGGTCGCGAACAACCTCATATTCTATTTCTTTCCAACCTTTCAAACTCTTCTCTACCAAAACCTGTGGAGAGAAAGCGAAAGCCTTTTCGCAAATAACATTCAATTCATCCTCGTTATCAGCAAATCCTGATCCTAGACCTCCAAGTGCATAAGCTGCACGAACGATGACAGGATAGCCCAAATCGGTAGCTGCTTTGCGAGCCTTGACAATGTCATCACAAGCCTCACTCTTGATTGTCTTAACATCAATCTCGTTAAGCTGATTAACAAATAGTTCACGGTCTTCAGTATTCATAATAGCGGCAACTGGAGTACCAAGGACACGGACATTATATTTTTTCAATATACCAGAACGATCCAACTCAACACCGCAATTAAGAGCAGTCTGACCACCGAATGAAAGAAGAATACCATCAGGATGTTCCTTCTGAATTACTCGCTCAACAAAATAAGGTTGAACAGGAAGGAAGTAAATCTGATCAGCCACTCCCTCGGAAGTCTGAACAGTTGCAATATTAGGATTGATAAGTACGGTTTTGATGCCTTCCTCGCGAAGAGCCTTTAAAGCCTGTGAACCAGAATAATCAAACTCACCAGCTTCACCAATTTTCAACGCACCAGAACCTAGCAGCAGTACTTTCTTTATATTTTCGTCTTTCATTATAGCTTTACTTTAAAGTTTCTACAAATTTGTCGAACATGAACTCGGTATCAACAGGACCTGAGCAAGCCTCAGGATGGAACTGACTTGTGAACCAAGGATTTGTCTTATGGCAGATACCCTCATTAGAACCGTCGTTCATATTAACGAACAACTCTTTCCAATCGCTTCCAAGAGTCTTAGCATTGACAGCATAACCATGATTCTGACTTGTGATATAGCACTTCTCTGTTCCAACAAGGCGAACAGGCTGGTTATGACCACGATGACCATACTTAAGTTTATATATCTCAGCACCGGCAGCCTTTGCCAATAACTGATTACCCATGCAGATACCGCAAATAGGTTTTGAACTGTTATTCATCTGCTTGCGTATTATTTCAACTGCATCAGAGCAAACATCAGGATCGCCAGGACCGTTGGCAAGGAAGAGTCCATCATATTGCATATCTGTGTAGTCATAGTTCCAAGGAACTCTTATAACCTCAACACCACGCTTTATAATGCTTCTGATGATATTAGCCTTTACACCGCAATCAACAAGAACGACTTTCTTTCCGGCACCTTCATTGTATCTGATAACTTCTTTGCAAGAAACTCTATCAACAAAATTCACACCTTCATAATCAGCTTCAGGTATATTGCTTGGTTCATCATCAAAGATAATCTTACCCATCATTACACCATGCTCACGCAAAACCTTAGTGAGTTCCCTTGTATCAATACCTGTGATGCCTGGAACATGTTCACGTTTAAGCCAATCAGCAAGACTTTCAACAGCATTCCAATGACTATACTGCTCACTATAATCATTAACGATTATAGCTGAAGCATAAATCTTATCGCTCTCCATGAAAGTAGGAATGCCATTACTCTCAATAGTGAAAGGAGGCACACCATAATTTCCTACAAGCGGATAAGTCAGCGTCATAAGCTGTCCGGCATAAGAAGGGTCGGTAAGACTCTCCGGATAGCCCATCATGGCTGTGTTGAAAACGACCTCACCGGCAACTGGCGCATCATAGCCAAAGCTCTTGCCGTGAAATTTTGTTCCGTCACTTAAGACCAAAGTTACGTTCTTCATCATTCTATAATATATATAACTTTAAATATTCTTTTTCAATCATCGTCTCTATTTAAACAAGCTTATTATTTCTCTACACTTTCAACATAGTTTACAAAAGCCTGATTACATAGTTTTGTTCCACCAGGTGTTGGAAAATGTCCTGTGAAATACCAATCACCCTTATGGTTTGGTATAGCCTTGTGCAATCCTTCTATGCTCTGGTAGACAATCTCGATAGGAGTTGTAACACCCTCCGGGCGAAGTATCTCGACAATCTTGTTGTTTATTTCCTCTATAGTAAATGGTTTGTAGATATTACGAACCACATTAACCATATCTTCTTTTGGTTTCTTGAGCTCTTCCTTACACTCATTATAAGTATCACGAATGACATTATCCATTCCACGATCCTTAAGCAAAGCTATTGTTGCCCTGAACACACAGAATTCTTCCAAGCGAGGCATATCGATTCCGTAATAATCAGGATAGCGTATTTGCGGAGCACTACTGACAACAACCATTTTCTTTGGATGCAGACGATCTAAAATCCTAAGAATACTCTTTTTAAGAGTAGTTCCACGAACAATGCTATCGTCGATAATCACGAGATTATCCTCATTAGGAGTAATACTATCATAAGTGATATCATATACGTGACTCGCAAGGTCGTTACGGCTATTGCCTTCGGTGATGAAAGTACGCAGTTTGATATCTTTCCACGCAATCTTCTCAGACCTAACGTAATCATTCAGAATCTCTTCTAATTCTTCGTGACTAGGAGCATGTCCGAGACTCTCGATCTTCTTTATCTTCTCGTCGTTAAGATATCTCTTGAATCCATTGAGCATGCCATAGTAAGCAACTTCTGCCGTATTTGGAATATAAGAGAACACTGTGTGAGCGATATCATAATTAACAGCCTCAAGAATAGGTTCTGTGAGTTGCTCACCCAATTTTTTACGTTCATTGTATATGTCACAGTCAGAACCTCTACTGAAATAGATTCTTTCAAAAGAACATGCAGAATCACCTTTAGGCTGAAGAATCTGCTCAACAGAACATTCTCCATCTCTCTTAACGAGAAGAGCAGCACCAGGCGCAAGTTCCTTGATGTCGGCACTGTCAAGATCGAAAGTAGTCTGAAGAACAGGGCGCTCACTTGCAAGGACAACGATCTCATCATTCTTATAATAGAATGCAGGACGTATTCCCCAAGGGTCACGCATAGAGAACATCTCTCCACTACCAGTAACGCCACAAACAACATAACCGCCATCAAAGTCGGCCATTGTTTTTTTCAAGACGTTACTCATCTTGACATTATCTTCTATGAATTTTGTTATATCGGTATTAGTAAGTCCTTTAGTTTTAGCAATTCCAAAATTTCGTTCAACTTCTCTATCCAAACGATGTCCCATCAACTCGAGCATTATATAGGTATCACTATATACCCGTGGACATTGTCCCTGAAGAGTGAGCTTATCGAAAATTTCGTCGACATTCGTCATATTGAAATTACCACAGAAGCATAAATTCTTGGCTCTCCAGTTGTTTCTTCTTAAGAAAGGGTGGACATAAGTTATTCCACTCTTTCCTGTAGTACTGTATCTGAGGTGCCCCATGTATAATTCTCCCGCGAAAGGAAGGTTCGCCTTTGCGAATTCCACATTAGACACATCATCAGAAGCGATGTTAGCATAATCCTTATGAACGTTGTCGAATATCTCAGTAATGGCGTTAGAGCCTTCAGCCCGTTCACGGAACATATATTCGTTCCCAGGCTGAGTATTGAGTTTCACGCATGCCATTCCTGCTCCCTCCTGACCTCTATTGTGCTGTTTTTCCATCATCAAATAGAGTTTATTCAGGGGATACATCCAAGTGCCATACTTCTCCTGATAATATTCAAGTGGTTTGAGCAGACGAATTAAAGCTACACCACAGTCTTCCTTTATTTCTTCCATATTATATTTTATTCTATTCTACAGTGACTGATTTAGCAAGATTTCTTGGTTGGTCTACATTCTTATCCTTGCAGACAGCAATATGATATGCAAGGAGTTGAAGTGGGATTGTTGCTAGCAATGGTTCCAGACATTCAAGCGTCTTAGGTAATTCAATCACCTCATCGGCAATACGGCTGATGGTTTCATCTCCCTTAGTAACAAGAGCTATCACCCTACCCTTACGAGCCTTGATTTCCTGAATATTGCTAAGTACCTTCTCATACATTGCATTATGTGTAGCGATAACGACTACCGGCATATCTGAATCTACAAGAGCGATAGGACCATGCTTCATTTCTGCGGCAGGATAGCCTTCAGCATGTATATAGCTAATTTCCTTCAGTTTCAAAGCACCTTCCAAAGCGACTGGATAACTATAGCCACGACCAAGATAAATAACGTTGTGGGCATAAGTGAAGATACGGCTTAAATCAGCTATCTTATCGTTTTGTTCAAGCACCTCTTTCATCTTATCAGGAATTAAAGACAATTCTTTCACTACGGCATTATATGTTTGATCATCAATAGTGCCCTTTTCTTTTGCTAATGCTAGAGACAACATTGCCAACACGATAACCTGACCAGTAAATGCCTTCGTAGAAGCTACACCAATCTCAGGACCAACATGGATGTAACTACCTGTATCAGTGGCTCTAGGAATGCTTGAACCAACAGCGTTACATATCCCATATATCAATGCACCAGAACGCTTTGCCAACTCTATAGCAGCCAAAGTATCGGCTGTCTCGCCACTCTGTGACATCGCTATAACTAGGTCATCCTTGGTGACAACAGGATTTCTATATCTGAACTCACTTGCATATTCAACATCTACAGGAATACGGCAGAATGTCTCGATAAGTTGCTTACCAATAAGTCCTGCATGCCAACTTGTTCCGCAGGCTACAATAATTATTCTCTTAGCGGCAAGTAATCTTTCTTTATAATCAATTACAGCACTCAGCGTAACTTGATCAGCATCTGCATTTATACGTCCACGCATACAATTCTTCAAACATTCGGGCTGCTCAAAAATCTCTTTAAGCATGAAGTGTGGATAACCACATTTCTCGATCTGTCCAAGATTCATGTCGATAGTATGTACCAAAGGATTAAGTTCGCGATTCAATATATTAACTACCTTTAGCTCTTCACCAAGACGCATCACAGCAATACTGCCATCTTCAAGATAAACAACCTTATCGGTGAATTCAATGATAGGACTTGCATCTGAACCAAGGAAGAATTCATTTTCGCCAATACCTACGACTAGTGGACTCTGCTTGCGAGCAGCAATAATCTGATTAGGTTCGCGCTTGTCAAGTAATGCTATTGCATAAGCACCGATTACCTGATGCAAAGCAACCTGAACGGCTGTAAGTGTATCAAGGTTTTTCTTGACCTGAACATACTCTATCAACTGAACCAACACTTCTGTATCGGTATCAGAACGGAACTTAACACCTTTGGCGATAAGATTATTCTTAATCTCAGCATAGTTCTCGATAATACCATTATGAATAATGGCAAGATTCTTTGATTCTGAGTAATGAGGATGGGCATTAACAGATGAAGGTTCACCATGAGTAGCCCAACGAGTATGGGCAATACCTACATGCCCACTGATGTTTTTCGCTTCACAAAAAGACTCTAGGTCAGCAACCTTTCCCTTTGTCTTGTAAACATTAAGATCATCGTTATTTATGAGTGCTACACCAGCACTATCATATCCTCTATATTCGAGTCTTTTTAATCCTTTGATTAAAATTGGATAAGCATCTCTGCTACCAATATATCCTACAATACCACACATAAATTATTTGTATCTAATATTATTTTTAAATTTATATATTAAAAAAAAAAGATGAAACCGAATAAATCAATTGTCATCCTTATTTTCGAATCATCGTAACTAACTACTAATAACCTTTCCCTGCATAAAATTCATATTGTCGATATCGGCATGCGAGGCGGTTTGTATCAAACCATCTTTCTTGATGCCTTTACCTATAAAAATATATTGTGAAAAGTATTTGTCTATCTGTTTTAGATTGCCGACGTGGGAATAAGATATTGCTAAAGACTTTTGACAATCGGTAACAACAACATCAGCCACTTTTTTGCCATCAGAGCAACTGCTCAGTAGCAAAACAATTGCCATAATAAATAGTGAAATGAGTGATTTCTTCATATCAACAACTCGGTAATCGTTAAAACCTTTGCAAATTTAGCTCTAATATTTGGAAATGGCAAATATTTGAGCTTTTAAATTAATGACTGATTTAAAATATTATTTTTTTCACTCTTAGATACAAAAAAACGGGAGAAAGAATCTCCCGTTTTGGTATTTAATAGAACTTGAAATAGTTTCGAGCGTTATTATAAGAAATGTCCTCAACCATGCGAGCCAAAGTCTCTTTATCATTTGGAAGAAGCCCCTTCTCAACATCGTTTCCAAGCAGATTACATAATAATCTACGGAAATATTCGTGGCGTGGATAGCTCAAGAATGAACGGCTATCTGTAAGCATACCTACAAAACGACTAAGCAAGCCCAATACAGAAAGTGCATTCATCTGCTTTGTCATGCCATCAAGCTGATCATTAAACCACCAACCTGAACCGAACTGGATTTTACCAGGACATGAACCGTCTTGGAAGTTGCCAAGCATTGTTGCGATAACTTCATTCGCACAAGGATTAAGACAATATAAAATTGTACGTGTAAGCTTGCCATTTAGATTCAACTCATTCAGGAAATGACTCATTGCATGAGCTGTTGTAAATTCACCGATAGAATCAAAACCAGTATCAGCACCAAGCTTATTATACATAGATGTATTATTATCACGGATAGCGCCATAATGGTATTGCTGAGTCCAATCAGCAGCATAGTCCATCTCTGCACAAATCTTCAAGAATGCATGCTTATACTGGCGTATCTCCATAGCACTAAGCTGCTGACCACGAAGAGATTTCTCAAATATAGTTTCAATCTGACTGTCTGTGTATGGTTCATCATAGAATTCCTCAACACCATGATCTGAAAGTTTGCATCCATTCTCTGTAAAGAAGTCGTGACGCCTTTGAAGAGCGTCTACCATATCATCAAACTTATTAATAGCAACACCACTTACCTCAGAAAGAGTTTTTACATAATCAGCGAAATCAGGCTTTTCTATATTCATAGCCTTGTCTGGACGCCATGCAGGAATCATCTTAATTTCGAATCCACTCTCACGTGTCTGCTTGTGATAACGCAAGTCATCAACAGGATCATCAGTTGTGCAAACGCATTCTACATTGTAGTGACGCATCAAGCCACGAGCACTATACTCTGGTAGCTTCAACTTCTCATTACACTCATCGTAGATCTCACGAGCAGTAGCAGGACTTAAAATCTTATCTATGCCAAAAGCTGTCTTGAGTTCAAGATGTGTCCAATGATAAAGAGGATTGCGGAATGTATAAGGTACAGTTTCTGCCCATTTCTCAAATTTTTCCCAGTCACTAGTATCATCACCCGTGCAGTATTTTTCATCTACACCATTTGTACGCATAGCACGCCATTTGTAATGGTCTCCACCAAGCCAAAGTTCTGTAATACTGCGGAATTTGTGATCATTAGCAACCATCTCAGGATTAAGATGACAATGGTAGTCAATAATTGGCATTTTAGCCGCATGATTGTGGAAAAGCTCCTGTGCTGTTTCTGTTTCCAACAGGAAATTTTCATCCATAAACTGTTTCATAATCGATTTTTATATTTGATTTATTTTGTTTTAGATATTGTTTTCTATGCAAATATAGTTCATTTTTTTGGAACTACGAGAAATTTAAACTATATTTGCATTGTTTTTTACGTAAACGATGTCGTACATTATGGATAATAACAATAATAAGAATCATACGGGAAAAGTTCTTCTCATCTACACAGGTGGCACAATTGGCATGGGAAGAAACACTTTAACAAAAGCATTAGAGCCATTGAATTTCAATCATTTAATAAGCAATATGCCAGAGTTTAAATACCTATCTGTCGGCATAGATGTTTATCAATTTGAAGAGCCAATTGATTCCAGTGATATGAGCCCTAGACTATGGGCTCATCTTGTTAGAACTATCAGTACAAAATATGATGAATACGACGGTTTCGTAATACTTCATGGAACAGATACCATGGCTTACACGGCATCTGCACTTTCATTCATGTTGGAAAATCTTACCAAGCCTGTAATTCTCACTGGTAGCCAGCTACCAATCGGACAAATGCGGACTGACGGAAAGGAAAACCTTGTGACAAGTATAGAATTAGCATCAGCACAAAACAAAGAAGGCAATGCTCTTATTCCAGAAGTTTGTATTTATTTTAGTGGCAGACTACTAAGAGGAAACCGATCTACAAAACAAAACGCAGACGGATTTAATGCCTTTGACTCATTTAACTACCCTCACCTATGCGAAGCTGGTGTAAAATTCACATTTGCCAAGCATCACATACTGAAACCTGACTATTCAAAAACAATGATTCCACATTTTGACATGAATCCAAACGTCATGGTTTTTTCATTATTTCCAGGGATTCAGGCTAATATTTTCGGACACGTTCTTGATGCCCCTGAATTGAAAGGTGTTGTGATGCGTAGTTTCGGAAGTGGAAATGCACCACAACAGCCATGGCTTATGCGACTTCTAAAAGATGCATCTGAAAGAGGTGTTACGATTGTAAATATAAGCCAATGCGGTGCAGGATTTGTGGAAATGAGCAGATACGATAATGGATATCAATTAAAAGATACAGGGGTGATAAGTGGACATGACAGTACTGTCGAAGCTGCCGTTACAAAACTTATGTATCTTCATGGACAATATGAAGACACAAACGTAGTAAGAGAATTGATGTGCAAGTCTCTTGCAGGGGAAATAAGTATCTGATAAATTATACTATCACACGTGTTTTGTGATAGTTTTCACGAAACTCAGAAGGAGAACACTCCTTTTTCTTCTTAAAGATACGATTGAAGTTGCTCAAATTATTAAAACCACAATCAAAACTTATCTCAGATATGCTGCGAGCTGTATCAACAAGCATTCGTGAAGCATACCCCAAACGAATATCAATAATATATTCACTAAGATTACGTCCTGTGTGAAGCTTAAAGAACCTACTAAAGGCACTAGGACTCATTCCAGCCATATCAGCAAGTGTGGAAAGACGAATCTCATCCATATAATTCTTACTGATGTAATTCTTTACCTTTAAGATTCTGCGGCTATCATCTTCTACTATAATTTTTGCAAAACTTGAAGAAGCCAAAGTTCGTGTTCCGTCGCATTTAGACAACTCATATAGAATAGTCATAAACTGCATCACGGCATAAAATCCATCCTTAATCTGACTAAGGGTATCAAGTTGCGTATATACTTTCATGATAGCACTTAAAGGAAAGCAAAGTCCTTTCTTTGCTTCAGTCATCATCTTGCGCATACTCATGAAAGGATTACGTCCGAAGATATTCTCATTGGTCATGTTAAAATCAAACTGTATCGTAACCTCACGAATATCATCACTTGTACATTCGTGCTGTTCCCAAACATGCTCCAAATCAGGACTTGTAATCAATACTAAATCATAATCACCAATGACCTCAGAAGAGTCGCCAACTATTCTTTTCACACCCTTTGCACGCTCAACAAAATTCAATTCATAAACTTCATGGCTATGTATTGGATATGTAAACTCCTTCTTATGTCGATCTGCTATATAAAGCACATCCTTACCCATAAGAGGTGTTATCTCATGAATGACTCTTCGTTCTTCACTCATATATTTGATTTTAGTTATTCTAAATACGCAAATCCTTCAGGATTTCAGACATTTTCTGCTTAGTCTTAATGGTAGTTGGAACAAGTGGCAATCGCAACTCATTCTCAATCATTCCCATATCGTTAAGCAGAGCCTTACATCCAGCAGGATTACCGTCTACAAACAGCAGTGAGTATAATTCGGTAAACATGTGATGGATTTTACGTGCTGGTTCGTATTCGCCTTTGAATTCAAGCCTTATCATTCTACTGAATTCCTTAGGAAGAGCATTACCGATAACAGAAATAACACCAGCAGCTCCGCTTGCAATCATTGAAAATGTCAAAGCATCATCACCACTGATAACATCAAAATTATCAGGTTTATTCTTTATGATCTCATCAACCTGTTCTAGGCTTCCGCTAGCTTCCTTTACACCAACTACATTCGGAAAATCTTTGGCTATCCGGACTGTAGTTGCAGCAGTCATGTTGACACCAGTTCTACCAGGAACGTTATAAAGAACTATTGGCAGAGGACTAGCCTCAGCGATAGCTTTAAAATGCTGATACAAACCTTCTTGCGATGGTTTGTTATAATAAGGGCAAATGCTCAATATTCCATCAATACCACTCCAGTCTGTTGTTTTTATCTCGTCAACAACAGCAGCAGTATTGTTACCACCACAATATTTAAGAATAGGAATACGGCCGTTTACTATTTGCTTTATGAAAACTGTTATTTCATCTCTTTCAGCTTTAGTAAGGCATGGAGCCTCTCCTGTTGTAGCCAAAATGCATAGAAAATCAGCTCCGTTATCAAGCTGATATTCCACAAGACGCTTAAGTGATTTATAATCCACCTCTCCGTCTGTCGTGAAAGGAGTTATCAGGGCTATACCTAAGCCCTTAAAGATGTTACGTGCCATATTACTATTAATTAACTTTCGATCTTGTGCACAAAGTTACATGTTTTACATCAATTTGCAAAAGAAATTTATGAAATAATTTCAAAAAGGCATTATTTGCAATTTTTATTCTACTTTGATCCGAAGTAGAGGAATATCATACCCAAAAGGACTAGGGCGAGGTCGAAAGCTTTTGCCTTAAGATTCTTTTCATGAAACAAAGCCGCACCAAACAAGAAACTTACGATAACACTACCGCGTCGTACCATACTTACGATTGATATCATTGCACCTGGCATACTTAACGCATAGAAATATACGAAATCAGCCGCACTAAGAAATAAGGATATAAATATAACAGACCAATCCCAATGGAACGGAGTTGTCTTTTTACGACTAGGCCACCAGAGCAAAACTAACATTGCACCCATCATTGCCATTTGATAAATATTATACCAACTCTGAACAATCATACGGTCCAAGCCTACTCCACCATCTTCGGGACTAGCCATAAGATACTTGTCATACAATCCGCTTACTGCTCCTAACATAGCCGCCAAGACAAGAAAATAGATCCACTTATCATGTCTAAAGTCTATGCCTTCCTTTTTACCGCTTTTACTGAGCATAATAAAAGACATCACTGCCAAAGCTACACCTATCCACTGCCAAAGGTTTAACCGTTCTCCAAAAACGAGTAAGGCACCAACAAGAACCATTACAGGGCGAGTTGCATTGATAGGACCAACGATTGTTAGTGGTAAATGCTTCATCGCAAAATATCCAAATATCCAACTTGAAAGGACGATACAACTTTTAAGAATTATATAACGATGAACGTCCCAACCACCTTGAGTTACGTAAAAAAGACTTCCATCAAGAAGGTGGGTTGACGAAGAAAGAATTATAAACGGAATAAAAATTAGGGACGAAAACAATGTATTCAAAAACAGAACCGGAATAACAGCGTTATCATGAAGTGCTTTCTTTTTAAACGAATCGTAAAAACCCAGCAAAGCTGCTGACAAAAATGCAAATATTAACCACATGTACTATAAATATAAATTATGAATTATGCACCAAGCATATATACTTTCTAATATTCAATATCCTCTAAAAACAATGCATTGCCAGGCATACTCTCACCTGCATCACTTCTATTTCCATTATCAAGAATATCTTTAAACTCGTCAAGTGTAATCCTATGACGCCCCAATAAGATCAAGGTACCAACGGTAGCTCTGACCATGTTTCTTAAAAATCTATTGGCTGTTATCGTAAAATACCAAGAATACTCTGATGTCTGAACCCACTTGCATTCTTTAACATGACAAATGGTTGTTTTGTTATCAGCTCCTGTCTTGCAAAAAGCAGCAAAATCCTCATGCTCTACTATTATCTGAGCAGCAGCATTCATTAAATCAAAATCCAACTCATAATGAGTTTCTAAAGAATAATGGCGCAAGAAAGGATCCTTTCTTACGTGCAGATAATAATGATACGTACGCCATTTTGCAGAAAAGCGAGCATGCATTTCATTGTCAACAGGTTCCACATTGTATACTCCGATATCACGGGGAAGAAGACGATTTAACCTAAACGCCAATTGCGCACCATCAATTACTTTATCATAATCAAAATGCGCAACCATCATTCTTGCATGTACACCAGTATCTGTACGACCAGCACCAACTACCTCTATATTCTGTCTCAATATCTTTGAGAGAGAATCCTGCAACCTTTCCTGAACCGATATTCCATTAGGTTGAATCTGCCAACCATGGTAACCAGTACCGTCATAGCTAAAATATACGAAATATCTCTGCATTAATTTTAATTCTTTGGCGCAAAAGCCTCCTTAAAAGCCTGTCTGTGAAATTTTTCCTCTGCCTTTAATATTTCAAGCACTTTGCCGGCAGGCAATATCTTAAGAAAACTATTATGATATTTCTGCTGTATTCTCTTAATTTCAATATCTATAACATCTATTCTACGAATAGCCTTCTCAGACATAACATTATCTTTAATATCTGTATGATGAAGACGTTTCATTTCGTTAAAATACATTCTTATTTTACTCTGCATCTCCCTATAAATAGGGAAAAATCGCCCTGCTTCCTGTGGTGTAAGTCCAGCCTTTGTTGTTATAAATTGTTCCAATGAAGCCTCGAAACGTTCAGGGTCAAACTTTGGGCGAGAATTTTCAGGAGTATCAGCCATAACGGGAATAGCCAAAAACATCACTGATAAAAATACCATTACATAATACTTCATAATAAACACCTTTTTTTATTTACTTATTATCCGCCAAAGAGGCATAAATATCCTCATTATCCATCATCGTGTAATCAGCCATTTGATCAAAGTTAGTTTTACTTTGGTCTATATTCTCCTTTTGTGGCATAGATGCCCTCTCGTATGAGTTAACTACATTGTATTTTCCAATATAGGTATAAACACCTATCGTTAATGTTGCAGCAATAACTGCTGCAGCGATACCACCACGCAAACGCGAACTCCACAACATTGGATGCAATTTTACAATTCCGGTTTTATGGGATTTGTCTGGCAACTTACTCATTAGCTGTCTGGTAAAATCTTCAAAATAGCCATCAGGCACTTTAAAAGGTTCAACTTTACCAAATTGCGTTATTAGCTTTTCCTCATCTTTATCCATATCTGCGTTTTTGTTATATTACATGTTTGACGAATCGTTATACGAAAAGTTTAATCGTAAAGTTTTAAAAAATCTACTATTTTCTTAACCGCCAAATGATAGCTAGCTTTCAATGCTCCTTCACTAGTGCCTAGAATTTCACTCATTTTGCTATATTTCATTTCATCGTAATATCTTAGACAGAACACAGAACGCTGCACATCTGGCAAACGTGATATTGCTTCCTGCAGACGCGCTTGTATCTTGTCTCCATCAAAATATTCATCAGCAAGCAGCCTTGAAGCTAATCCATCATTCTGATCAGTACTGATATTATTGTTATTTTTTTGCGAGCGAATAAAATCCAGGCTTTCGTTTATAGCTATACGGTAAAGCCAAGTATATAGACTTGCCTTATTTTGAAAGTTATCAATCTTATTCCAAGCCTTTATAAAGGTGTTTTGCAGAATATCATTAGTATCTTCATGCTCTACAACGATATGCCGAATTTTCCAATAAAGGGGTTGACTGTAGTGTTCTACAATCTTTGAAAAAGCTTGCCTACAGGTTTGCTCATTCTTCAGTTCCTTTAATATTTCGCTTTCGTTGTATTCCATGTTGTTAATACCCCAGATAATTTTTCAATGTGGAGAAAATCACGTTATCATAACCATAAACGTCACTGTATGATTTGATATTGCCTTCGAAGTCAGGATAAAGAGTAAAATAAGTGATAAACAACGGAACTTTAGGAGTCACATTAATCATACTTATAATGCGAGAATGATTCAGGGTATCTTTCTTGAGTTCTGAGTTTTCATTCTTTTTATTATCAGTCGAAACTATTCCTCCCCCAATTTGAGCAGTCATCGAATATTTTATCTTACTTATAATATTTTCATTCTTATCACTTAACATAAACACCGCAAGAGAAAAAGGTTTCTGAACACGTACACAACCATGGCTTACACCACGATCTTCCTGTGAGAAAACTCCATGTTGATCGGTATCATGGATAAACACACTAAAACTATTATTGAATCTAAAGATTATTCTTCCTAAAGAATTACCTACGCCACCAGCCTGCACAACAAGGTAATCACTGCTATTCAGCATTTCCCTAGTAACCTTATCGAAACTTATTTTCTTACCTGTTTTTCGTTCCCTAACAAAGAATTGATGACTTTCAAAATAAGAACGGTTTCCTATACGATTTATAATACTCTTTTTTACAATGCTGCGTGGAACTATCCATTGCGGATTAATATCCATACGCATTATTGCACTAGTAAGCAATGGCGTTTTCGTTTCAGAAGAACCACATCCTATTCTCATTCCAAGGGATTTATTGCCATCAACAGCTCGCAGACGAAATGACGGAATATTTACTAACACATACTTATCATGCATACTAGGATAGTCCTTTAATCTCCAACGGCATCTTTCCATATTGCATAATATTTTGATCCTCTGAGTTTTAGAATGAGTTTGCTTCAGTTTTTCATAAAATGTCCAATACAATTTACTCTTAGGCTGAATATCTTTAAGAAATTCAGCAACACTGTCAACTCCTATCTTTCTCATAGCAGTTCTATAAAATGCCTTGTCAGGTTTTTCCATTGGAATATCAAACAACTTACGATAAGTCACAACGGTAGAATCTTTGTCATAAGGATCTAATCTATTCAATTCATACGACGGATTAAAATATCCAAAGCGCTGACCTATAACATAACGTAAATAAGCTTTTGTTAGATTATACTCCAATCTTGCCATAACTCTATTGATAGAATTATGCGATGTGTCAAAATCAAGTTCACGAGCTCTTCTTAAATCACGCTCTATCTGCCCATATCTGAACTTATTCCTGCTGAATCCCATTTCATTAACCTTGCGGATATAATTAAGAAGAATATCAGCACGATTATCCACACCACAACGGTCTATCCACAAGAAACTACCTTTATTTGAGTAATATCCTTTAAGATGAGCATCCGCAGCCATAGAATCATTATCTGCATTTATCATCATATCAAGATATGCTCTAATCCGATGAGAATTAAGTGCATAAGCAGAAGTGTCCAACTTAGCAAAGTCAGACAAAGTCAAATTAATATTTGGATTTGTGGTTTTCTCTCTACATGAAAACATGCAAAAGATAATAATTACCGAAAGAAAAAGACACAATTTTATCTTGAATACTCTCAAAACTCAGTTTTTATAAAAATATTATTTTACTGAAATCTTTTTCACTAACTTTCCAACCTTAACGATATAGCACCCTCGGGGCAAGTCAAGACCAAATCGTTTGTCGGTACTATCTATATTTTGACTAACCACCAAGATCCCAGTAACATTGAATATTTGTAATTTTAGCCCTTCACCACCTGTGACTCGCAAGTTGTTCTGCTCAAAATAGATATTTATATCATTAAACTCAGCAATTTGCTCTATTCCACTCGTATTACTTGCCAGCAACGGAGTTGACAAAGCACTGAATGCTATCACCAAGATAAATATATAATACCAATGTCTTGCCATCTTGTTTTTGAAATTGATTCCGTATTAAAAGAAATAATATATGCAATGTCTCTGACGCTTTTTATCACATTATAAAAACATAGTGCATACATTAATATCCAGACAAAGGTAATCTTTTTACAGACACAGTACAACTACTCAAATAGGAAAATATTATATTATTAACAATATTTACGATTTCAAACATCAAAAACCATTCCCTCATTTGTAAGGAAACTATTTGCAAATATACTTTTTGCCTCATCAAGTAAGCAGCTTTCATTCTCATAACGAGCACTGAAATGTCCAAGAAGTAATTTACCAACTCCTGCATCTTTAGCTACATGAGCAGCTTGCTCTGCAGTTGAATGATAATACAATTTAGCACGACCTTCATTATCTTTTGCATAAGTACTTTCATGATAAAGCACATCTACATTCTCCAAACTTTTATAAAGATTTGGAATATACTTAGTATCACTACAATAAGCATAAGAACGTGCCTTATCAGCTGGCTGTGTCAATTTTTTATTTGGAATTACTTTTCCATCTTCATCAGTCCAGTCTGCCCCAGCCTTAATGTTATTTATTTGGCTTATCGGTATATTATAGCAGTTCATCATATCCCTGTCTATATGCCTACAGCCCTCTTTTTCGCGAAACAAATAGCCACAAGTTGGTACACGATGTTGCAATGGAATCGTCTCAACAACAAGACTCCTATCTTCATATATAACAGCTTTCTTAGTTGTATCTACTGAATGAAACTCAACATTAAATTCAAGTCCTTGACAAAAAAAGTTTATCTGATTTTGAAGTATTTCTCCTAGTTCTGCAGGTGCATAAACGTGTAGTGTTGCCACGCGACCAAGCATGCCAAAAGTACTTATCATACCAATAAGTCCAAAGCAGTGATCACCATGCAAATGAGAGATGAACACAGCTTGAATTTTGGTGAATCTTATTTTACTTCTACGCAACTGCATCTGTGTTCCCTCACCACAATCAATCATAAACAGTTTCCCTCTTATCTCTACAACTTGCGATGAAGCGTAATGTCTCATTGTCGGCAAGGCTGACCCACAGCCTAAAATATGGATTTTAAATGGTTGCATATTTACGATCCAACTTATTTCTGACGCTTATAGGCAAAGATACCATCTTTGTTTTCAAGATAAAGAGAGTCCGCACCAAGATTATTAATAGCGAAAGTATCTTTATTAAGCAATAACTTACCATTCCATATTTTCCATTCTGTCCATGGATTTGTCTCTGCCTGCAAATGACTCTTTACAACTCCACCTTCCAATATTTCGAAATTGCGGTCTATACTTGTCCAGTTTCCTTGAAGAGTTGTTATATTTAAAACTGTCGTTGCATAATTTTCTTTATCCACTTTATGTCCGATAACAGCCAATCTGTCACCAACTAAAAGTCCACCAAGCACACTGGCAGAGTCTGCTCCATCATCCATAATAGTATAGTTTATCGTGTCTCCACCATCAGTAATAAGTTCTAGACTGTGCATTGCAGTACCTTCGCCACATACTCCATAAACAGTCGTATCAGCTGCAACTTTAGCCACAACGGTATCTTTATCGTTTAACTGTGCGCCCTTCTTTCCTTTACTATTGCATCCTATCATTGAAAGGATAGCTATCATCATAAAAGAAACATAAAATATTTTTTTCATATCATCAATAATGTTTATTATCTATCAAATTTCTTGGCCTCGTTCCAAAGTTTATCCATATCTTCAAGAGTAAGATCTTTCAATTTCTTTTCCATTTCCTTGCATTTGCTTTCAACGTATCCAAAACGACTTATAAACTTTTGGTTAGTCAATTCCAATGCATTGTCTGGATTTAGATGATATAGACGTGCTGCATTAATTACGCTAAAAATGAAATCGCCCAATTCGCGTGTAGAATTTTCTACATCCTCCTTATTTAATTCAACTTCCAACTCACCAAGTTCTTCGCGCACCTTATCCCAAACATCTTCCTTATGTTTCCAGTCAAAGCCTACATTACGAGCCTTATCTTGTATCCTATAAGCTTTAATCAAAGAAGGTAGAGCAGCAGGAACTCCAGAAAGAACTGTTTTATTTCCATCTGTTTCTTTTTGCTTCATCTGCTCCCATGTCATTTCCACCTCAGTAGAATCACTAGGAGTATCAGCTAATTCTGATTTAGGATCACCTTCCCATCCGGTCCAATCTATAAAAGAATGGCGAAACATTAATTTATGACTAAGCTTATCGCAAACATCTGCAATGTCAAAACTTTCTTTCTCAGCCCCAAGCAATGCATAAAAAACTACATGTTCCATTACATCGCCAAGTTCTTTGCATATTTCCTTATCATCACATTTCATCAATGCGTCACATAGTTCATATACCTCCTCTATAGTATTAGGTCGCAGACTTTCATTCGTTTGTTTCCTATCCCATGGACATTCTTTTCTCAATCTGTCCTGTACGTCAAGCAGGCGACCAAAAGCCTGCATTTTTTCTTCTTTTGTATGATGCTTAAATGAATTCATAGCACAAATATATGAATAATAAATTAAATCGCAAAACTTTCTTTCGACAACTTTCTCAAGAGGCACTTTACACATAATTAAATAGAGTATGTGGCATGAATCTAAATATTAAGTATTCTCAGAAAAAAGTTTTTTAAATGTCACTAATCCCATAACGTCAAAACTCCTTATTTTATAAAGGATTGACTAATAACATCATCTGACTAAAAATAACATTAAATTCTAAAGCTCACTGTTTTATAGCTCTTTTTTAAAAAGCTACACTATACTAACAAATGTGCTAGAATTGCCCTACGCCAGTAAAAAGATAATCCAAGCTAGAAAATCGTAAGAACCAATTAAAAAAGATATGATTACACAAGCTATAAAACAGATTAAGAATAAATTATATCATTCAAAATAGTTAGAAAAACTATCATATTTAGGCACAAATGTGTACTTTTTGCCCAAAAAAGCAAAAAAAATATAATTTCAAGTGATTTTTTTTGCTTCAAATTTTGATAATTGAAAAAAAGAAAGTAACTTTGACCCCATAAACAACAGAGTTTATACTGGATATTATTTGAGTTTGAGTTTTTCGCTATTTCATATTGCGGTTAATTCTATTCCGAATCGACATCATTATTCGCTCCGATGTTAATGGAGAGTTAGCGGTCAATTATGATAAAAAATCTATTTCCCGTCTTTTCTCGAAAAAACAGCAACAAGCTGTTACCAAATATTGATATTGTGATTGTAAACTTTACATATTGATATACAACAAAAAAAGAGAAGGTACATGCGTCATTGGCGTTGTATCAATAATTAATTAATATAAAGAAAAGAAAATGAACATTTATGTTTCACATTTGAGCTGGAACACCACGAGTGAAAGCTTATCAGATTTATTTACAAAGTTTGGCGAAGTTACGTCTGCTAAAATCGTTACAGACAGAGAGACTGGCCGCTCACGTGGTTTCGGATTCGTTGAAATGGCTAATGATGAAGAAGGTCAAGCAGCTATAGATGCCCTTAATGAGACTGATTTCGACGGAAGAACTATCGGTGTTAACGTTGCACGTCCTAAAGAAGATCGTCCAGAGCGTCGTTCTTTCGGTAACAACCGTGGAGGTGGTTTTGGTGGTAATAACGATGGTGGTTACAACCGCAGAAGATATTAAAATCATCAGATAGATAACTATCTGCAAATCAAATAGGAGAAAGAACATTATGTTTTTTCTCCTATTTTTGTTTTATGTATTTCACGTTTAATGGAAAAAAATGTGCTAACTTTGCAAAATATAAAACAATAGATTTATGAGAAATATAACTCTTGCTATTATCGCATTATTGATGTGTGGCAGCGCCTTTGCTAAGCAAAAGACCATTAGCCTCAAAATTATCGAAACAAGTGACGTTCACGGTAGTTTCTTCCCTTACGACTTTGCTAACAGACAGCCTAGACAAGGTTCTATGGCACGTGTCAGCAGTTATGTTAAAAGACAGCGCAATGCTGGAGACGTAGTATTGCTAGACAATGGAGATATCTTACAGGGACAACCTACTAGCTATTTCTATAATTATGTGGCTACCAACGACAGTAACATTGCTGCCAATGTGATAAACTACATGAAATATGATGCAGAAACTTTAGGAAACCATGACGTAGAACCTGGACACGCAGTTTATGACAAATGGATTAAAGAAGTGAAATGTCCTATGATTGCCTGTAATGTTGTAAACGCTAAGACCGGCAAGCCATATGTTAAGCCATATACTATAATCTACCGCAACGGAGTTAAGATTGCGGTAATGGGAATGCTTACTCCTGCAATACCAAACTGGCTTACAAAGGATCTTTGGCAAGGTTTAAGATTTGAAAACATGGTGACTGCCGCAAAGAAATGGATGAGCGTTATCAAGCAGACAGAACATCCTGACCTAATCATCGGTCTCTTCCACAGTGGAAAGTCTGGTGGAATAACGACTTCTGAATATGAAGAAGATGCAAGTTTAAAAGTTGCTACTCAGGTACCAGGATTCGATGTAGTGATGTTTGGACATGATCATACTCGAGACAATGAGATGATAAAGAATGTTGCTGGAGAAAATGTTCTTTGCATTGATCCTGCTAACAATGCTCTTACCGTGGCAGAAGCTCAAATTGAACTTACATACAAAAACGGAAAAATTATAAGTAAGAGTATCACAGGAAATCTTGTTGATGTAACAAAGGAAGATGTAGACTCTGCATACATGGATCACTTCAAGCCACAAATTGAGAAGGTAAATAACTATGTGGACAGAGTGATTGGAAATTTCAGTAACACTATTTCTACACGCGATTGTTATTTTGGTTCATCTGCATTCAATGACTTCATACTAAACCTTCAGCTACAAATCACTAATGCCGACATAGCCTTTAATGCCCCACTCCAGTTTGATGCATCTATAAAAGCAGGACCCGTAAGAGTTGCAGACATGTTCAATCTCTACAGATTTGAAAACCAACTCTATGTAATGAGGATGACAGGTGAAGAAATAAGGAAGCATCTTGAAATGAGCTATGACTTGTGGGTAAACACAATGAAGAGTGCTAATGATCATCTACTATTACTGTCTGATACTCGTGGAGACGCACAAAGACTTGGTTTCAAGAATTTCACATTCAATTTTGATTCAGCCGCAGGCATTGATTATGTAGTTGATGTAACCAAACCCGATGGTGAGAAGGTAAAAATTATGTGCATGAGCAACGGTAGGCATTTCGATGAGAAGAAATGGTATAAAGTAGCACTTAACAGTTACCGCGGAAACGGTGGCGGAGAATTGCTCACTAAGGGTGCAGGCATACCAAAAGACAGTTTAGACAGCAGAATCATTTATCGTAGTCCACGTGATCAACGCTATTACTTGATGCAGGAAATAGAAAAAATGGGAACCGTTGATGCAAAGCCAAACAATAATTGGAAATTCATTCCTGAGGAATGGACTGTTCCTGCTGCAAAACGTGATAGTTTGATTCTATTCAAACAAAAAGCAGATGCTAAAGATGAGAAATAAAAAATGAAGAAACTTTGGTTTATATTCTGTAAAGATGAAGTCGTGCTAGAAAAGCACGGAGATGGAACATTTTCTATTCCAGAAAGCGAAGAACCACCAGTTGCGACGAAAGTATGGACTCACATAATGAACGTGGCTTTTGCTGATGAAGACGATGTGAAGACGTTTTATATTGACAGTCCAGTTACCAACAACGAAAAATTTGAAATGTGTGGACTTAGGAAAAGTTTTTATAAACTTCCTAAGTCACTTTATGATAAAGCTGGTAAATGTCACGAATTGCTTTATTGGGATCAAAACACCAAATTCTGTGGTGTATGCGGAGCTCCAATGAAGATGCATACCGACATCAGCAAGCGATGCACTAATTGTGGTAAAGAGGTGTGGCCATCATTGGCTACTGCAATTATAGTACTAATTCATAAGGGAGACGAGGTTTTATTGGTTAACGCAAAAACTTTCAGAGGAGAATTTTACGGACTTGTTTCTGGATTTGTTGAGACTGGTGAAACTTTAGAGGAAGCTGTTAACAGAGAAGTACTTGAGGAAACAGGACTTACTATCGACAACATAAAATATTTTGGAAGTCAACCATGGCCATATCCTAGCGGATTAATGGTTGGATACAATGCCGATTATGTTGAAGGCGAACTCCATTTACAGCACGAAGAACTAGCTAACGGTCGCTGGTTCAAAAAAAACAATCTACCAACAACACCTGAAAAATTAAGTATTGCACGCATGATTATCGATGATTGGTTGAAAAATAATTCAAAATAACAAATAACATTTACAAGAAAAGGGCAGTATAGATTATACTGCCCTTTTACATTTAAAAATATTTTTTTATTGTTCATTCCTGAGTGTTGGAAGCGATATATGAAATTTAACTGCAATAAATCGTATTATACATATCACTAGGAAAGTTCCAATTGCAGTTAGTCCCACATTAAGACCTAGCGTCATCATGAGCCAATACACCAATCCTCCGGCGACACTAGCCATAGCATAAATATCCTTCTGAAAAACAACAGGTTCTTTATTAAGCAATACGTCACGAATTACTCCACCTGCTGCCCCCGTTATGCAACCCATAATTATTGCCACCCAAAAAGGATAGTCGAATTGAAGCGTTTTCTGAATTCCTGCTATCGTAAAGAGCGCAAGTCCCAATGTATCAAATATCAACCACACATTTTCAAGTCTATTTAGCGACTTTGCAAACAGAACATAAACAAGTAATGCTATCACAGTACATGTTACATAAATGGTTGAGGTCATCCAAAAAGGAGTTGTCCCAAGCATAACGTCACGAATTGTTCCACCGCCAATTGCAACCGCAAAGCCACACACAAAACCGCCAAACCAATCAAAATGCTTAGCAGCCGCCATTCGTATTCCTGAAATGGCAAAGGTAAAAGTTCCTACAAACTCTATTATATGCTGCACGGTGCGTGCAACTTCGGGATTAGGACCTATCATTATTTTGTTTTATTTACAATATTCTTAGGACTTCCGTCAATATATGACTTCAAGTTTTCCTCTAATATATTCATAAGTCTAGTGCGTGCGTCAATGGTAGCCCAAGCTACATGTGGAGTAATAAACGCATTGGGCTGAGCAAACAAAGGATTGTCAGCCAATGGAGGTTCTTCACACATCACGTCAGCACCATATCCACCAAGCTGGCCACTATTTAAGGCTTCTGCAACATCCTGTTCGTTCACTAATTGTCCACGACCTGTGTTAATAAGCAATGCTCCATGCTTCATTTTCTTAAGAGATTCCTTATTAATAAGTTCTCTTGTTTCTGAAGTTAAAGGACAGTGAAGTGTTAGTATGTCACTCACTGAAAGAAGTCCATCTATAGCGGTCTTCTGTATACCAGCAGGAAGTTCACTTGAACTTTTACTAGTAAAAGCATACACATCCATACCGAAATCTTGGGCAATACGTGCAACCTTGCTGCCAATACTTCCCAATCCCAAAATACCGATGGTCTTTCCGCTTATTTCCATTAGCGGAGTATCCCAATAACAAAAATCAGGATTGTTACTCCAGCGTCCCATGCGATTAAGATCGGCATAATGTTCCACTCTATTCACCATATTAAGGATGTGGGCAAATGTCATCTGTGCGACACTGTCCGTACTGTATGCAGGAATGTTTGAAACCAACACGCCACGTCTGCTCGCCGCCTCAATATCCACAACATTGTAGCCAGTGGCAAGAACTCCTATATATTTCAATTTTGGCAATTGCCCCATTATTTCATCTGTAATATTTACCTTATTAATAAGTATTACCTCTGCTTCTTTGGCTCTAGACACAACATCTTCCTGTGAAGTTCGGTCATAAAGCTTGAATTCTCCAAGTTTGCTTATTGCATCCCAACTCAAATCGCCAGGATTTACTCCATATCCATCTAACTCTACTATTTTCATTTTTTCAATATATAAATGTAAACTACATCTTATTTAAATCTATCATCCCAACATTGGTTCATCCAATTGTTGAGTTTTTCTTCAGCCGGACTATGTTGTCCTTTCCAGAAGCTATCATTCTTCAAATCATCAGGAAGATACTGCTGTTCTGTAAAATGACCAGGATAATCATGAGGATATTTATAACCATCATGATAACCTAGTTCTGCCATAAGTTTCGTAGGCGCATTGCGCAAATGCAAGGGCACAGGAAGATTACCTGTCTGCCTAACTTTCGCCAAAGCAGCATCCACACCAAGGTAGGCAGAATTACTCTTCTGACTTGTAGCAAGATAAACAGTTGCTTCGGCAAGCGGAATACGTCCTTCAGGCCAACCAATCTTCATAACAGCGTCAAAAGCGGCATTGGCAAGAAGAAGTGCATTTGGATTTGCGAGTCCAATATCCTCAGCAGCACTTATCACAAGTCTTCTGGCAATAAACTGTGGATCTTCTCCTCCCTCTATCATTCTTGCCAACCAATACAATGCTGCATCAGGATCACTTCCACGAATACTTTTTATGAAAGCCGATATAATATCGTAGTGCATCTCTCCATCCTTATCATAAGCAAGCGGATTAGATTGCAGTCTGCTCTCTACAAGAGCATCGGTAATTTCAATATCAGTATCATCGCCCGAGTCAACAACGAGCTCTAGAATATTAAGAAGTTTACGAGCATCACCTCCACTGTATCTAAGTAGAGCGCCACTCTCTGTAAGTGTTATCTTTCGCTTACAAAGTTCAACATCATCATTTATCGCCCTTTGAACTAGATTCAATAAATCATCTTTTTCAAGCGGCTTCAATACATACATCTGACAGCGAGATAGCAAAGGACGGATAACCTCAAACGATGGATTTTCCGTAGTAGCGCCTATAAGCGTAACTATTCCACGTTCAACCGCACCAAGAAGAGAATCCTGTTGCGACTTACTGAAACGATGTATTTCATCAATAAATAATATAGGAGAAGCAGAACTGAAGAACCTCCCGTTTTTAGCTTTATCAATAACCTCACGAACATCCTTCACACCACTAGTAACCGCACTAAGGGTATAAAATGGCGTATCGAGTTTGTGGGCAATAATCTGCGCAAGAGTAGTTTTACCCACACCAGGCGGTCCCCATAATATAAACGATGATATTCTTCCAGAATCTATCATCTTGCGCAAAACAGCACCCTCTCCTACCAAATGTTCTTGTCCAACATAGTCGTCAAGAGAGCGTGGACGCATTCTTTCTGCTAATGGTTCACTCATAATTATATGCAAAAATAAGGAATTAGTTGAATATAACAAAAAAATCTATGCTAAAAATTTGTGAATATGATGCAAAGTATTTACTTTTGCAGCAAAGATAAATTACACTTATGAAACAGCAAAAAGTTCTAACTTTCAAGACTCTAAATAAGAGCAACGTTTGGGATATACAGGAGAATGATGTCTATAGGATGTGGGAAGCTGCAGAAAAAGAAGCAGACCTAAAGGATAATGTGCGCAGATATACTGACATTATCAGAAGCGCATTCGAAATTGAAGAAATTAAAACAGATAATCCAATCGTTATTTCAAAATATGAGGAACGTGGATTTAGAATAGGTTATGTAAAGGTTGACGAAAACACAAAAATGAAATGGGCTATAAAAAAGCGTCCAATAATGAGAGTCACTGACCTGACCTATGAAAACATTCGCCACATTTCAGCAACAAAGCTACTAGAGGTCATCGACCGTAACTTCGGCGGTGGCTGGGATAGCCTTTCACAAAGCATTCAAGATATTATAGAAAGTGGTTTTGATATCAGCACCACTACATTGCCAAAAGACAGACTTAAGAAAGTCGGCGGAATGTATGACAAGAAAACGAAAGACGGATTTGAAGTGCTTGAAATTCCAAAAGGAAACTGGGTAGAAGCTATTTTTGCTAAGGAAAAACCTGAGTTTGAAAAGCCTAAGACTAAGTTTGATTCAGAAGACGATCTTGAAAAGGAAGAAGAAGAGTTAGAAATTGAAGAAGAGAACGAAAACGAAGATGAGGATGTTGTAGTTGAAGACCATTATAATGATCCTGACGAGGAAGATGATCTCTTTGATGAGGACAAACTTACAGAAGAAAGTTATCGCACAACTTATGATGCTGATCCAGAAGGACTAGACCTTGAGGCAACAGAAGTAACTGATGATGAAGATTTTTAAATAAATATTATATAATCAAAAAGAGTTCATTATTAAATGAACTCTTTTTTTGTGCCGTGATTTTAAGTAAAGTCCAATATATGATTAATATTTAGTATTGCGTATGATAAATTAAATGTTTGGAGCTTAGATTTCTCCATGAGGATTTAATTTTTCAATATTTAGAGTGCCTTCCCTGCATTTTTTGGTATTTTTAGCTACGTTATCTATTTCTACTTATATAATGTACGCGCAGGTACGCGCGCACCTAGGGTTTTAAAAAATATAAGTGTCGAAGTGTCAACTTAATGGATATCAATATTTTATCGACGAATTTGACTGATCAAAGTGACGGTGATCTGACAGTCAAATTTCAAGTTTTGCATGCGTTTCTATATAGAAACGTAACTCTTTCTATACAGAAACGCAAACTTTTCTACGATGTTTTACCTCCTACAGCTTCGTAAAACACACTGCATTTCATTATAGAAAACACTGCAAAACACCAAAAAAAACATCAAATTACTTCGTAAAGTGCAATACAATACGATGAAAATTTTCACCCATATTTTACCGACGAATAACCTTCACTTTATTCTACACGAAAAAGAGTTCTAATAAGTTGATGCTCAATAGATAGACACTTCGACACTTGTTTTTACGAAAAAGTCAGAGTGCGCGTGCGTACATGTACGATCATGTGCCGCTAGAGTAATAATAACTTTGGCTAACAGTCTAACCTAAACCTGATTGCATGGACAAAAATTTTGCAGTATCTTTGCCGAGAATTCAGCGGAATTCTACAGAACTTTTAAACAAACTTGAAAATTCTGATTCTGTTTACTGTATGCATTTACACATCCTCAGTCCCTCTAATGCCGTCAACAGTTCTTTGACAAATTTACTTTCTATCCTTAAAGACACAAAATAACGTAGCTTAATGTAGCTAAATCCTGCAAGCCACGTTTTGTCAAGGTCTCCGTTTATGATTTTTTTGAAGATATCGTAGAAGTTTCGTTGCTAAATAAAAAATGCATAATAGACAGCCTAAATCTACTTAATTCAATAACCTAGAACTAAGTATATGGCATAATCAAAAACAACGCTTATAGTAAACACTATGCTTTATTCAACCAATGGTTTAACTATAAAAAAAGCCCCATCTGAAACAAATCAGATGGGACTAAACTGTATATCCTTCAATAATTTAGAAGAATAAATATCTATTGTCTACAACGTTTGCCTTGATGTAAAGCTCGTTCATGAAGTTTCCAGCATACTGCATTGTCTTCTGACGCAGTTTCTGCTCCATTGTCTTATCATCGAACTTAGCAGCACGATTGACTCTGTTTACAACCTGGAATACATAAACACCGGCATTACCCTTAACAGGCTTACTAGAGAACTTACCTTTTGCAGTAGCAGCAACAGCGCCACTTACAGCAGGTTCACTTGCACCAGTCAAAGAAACAAATACAGGAGCGGCGAAAGTAACCTGACTTACAGTAGCAACACGTGCACCCTTAGCCGTTGCAGCACTAATATTCTTTACTCCATTTGCCTTAGCCATAAGCATCTCAGCTTTTTTATCCTTCAGAACTTCAGCCTTAACCATCTCCTTTACATGAGGATCGTCAAGTGAGCGGTAACCAATTTCATGAATCTTTGTTAGAGCGATGATAAGCAAATGATCATTGTCACCACACTCATACATTGGAGAAATAGCACCTTCCTTAGCATCAAACAACCACTTCAAAGCATCACGTGTTCCGTGAATGTTAGCAAGATAGTGAGTTGATGTTGTTACATCTGAAGCTTCCTGAACTCTATAACCATATTTTGCAGCATTCTTAAGAATGTCACCTGATTTCTGGTTTGCACTAACAAAAGAAGCAAACTTATTATATGCAGAACCGTAAGAATCTCTTGAGAATTCAATATTCTTTTTGATCACGGCAGCTGTATACTTATCAGTCATTCCCTTACGGTCCAAAACCTGAAGAATAATATTGCCCTGAGAAAGAGCAATGTTCTTCGTATCGTTTGCGGCCATCGTGTTAAGACTATTGATATAGTTCTTTGTATCATTGTCCATAGAAGGAGCACTCTGATACTGCTGAGTAGTCATCCATGTTTTCTGACCTTGCTGACGATATTTCTTAGCGATAGCCTCAAAATCAGCACCGTTCTTCAAAGCTGTATAAATAGAATCAGCTGTCTTGTGAGCTGCTGCAGGAGTAGCACCACCAATCTGAATCTGTCTGAACTGAATTGAATCAGGAAGCTGCTGCTTAGCCATAAGACGAACAATATTAAGAGAGTTGTCTGTCTTATCCTCAAATACACCTGTTGTCTGACCAACAGTCATAGTTGCTAGTTTAGCTGCGATATCAGATGGGAACGCTGTTTTACCAACAGGAATACCCAAATAATTGATAGAAGAAGTGCTCTTGCGAACTACAACAGCAGGATCTGTGGCTGTAGCCAATTCCTTAGCATAACCAGTAAACTGATTCTGCAAAGCCATACGATCTGCAGCAGAAGCCTTAACCTGAACATCAACATACTTGATATCTCGGCTCTCAACATACTGTTGGAAACGAGGTTTCAATTCATTGTATTTAGCCTTCAAATCATCATCTGTAATCTTAACCTTATCGTCCTGAATAGTACTATAAGAGAAAGCTGCAAGCTGAATCTGGCTTTCTACATTTTCATCCTTGAAAGCCATCTTTGCCTCAACAGGATTAGAAAGGAAACAATGAGAAAGAAGACCTTGATACTTCTGAGCAAGAGTCTGCTGACGAAGTGTCTTCTCAATGAAAGTCCAATACTTGTAGATTGTCTGATACTGCTCTACAGCCTGTGGGTTTGTATTCTTCTGAGAATCGTACTCAGCAAGGAACTTCTGCAATGCATTTACATCGAAACGTCCTGTCTGCTGATTTACGAAAGGAGTCTGAAGAAGCATTGGGTTTGTACCCTCCTTAAGAATATTCTGCATTTCTGCATCAGTAACCTTAAGTCCAAGCTTCTTAGCTTCATTCTCTACAAGTTTTGACTGAACGTAAGTATTCCAAACCATGTCTTTAACCTGATTCAGTTGTTCGTCGTTAAGAGACTGTGTGCCTTGTTGCATCTTAATAACATCGCTGTACTCATCAACGAGTTTCTGGAAGTCGTTAACATTAACTTTTTCTCCCAGGACTTCACCAACCTGCTGGCGGTCGTTGTTGCGAGAAGACTCACAAGAACGGAAAGCCTCTTCGGCGATGAATGCAAAAAGACCGAAACCGATGATACACATCAGTATGACGCCTCTGCTTCTAATTTTTCCTAATGCTGCCATTACTTTAAATTTGTTTTTATTTTTAGTTATTTTATTTTCTTTACTTTATACTCAAAGTGCCTACAAAAATAACAATAAAATAGCAAACGACCCAATTTTTCATGTAAAATTTGTAGATTAAGGCGCTTTTTCACAGTGTTATCTATTGATATTCAGCCTAACGAGTTCAATCTTTGTCATAGTACCCTTTACGATTTTAAAAGAGAATTCCCCAATTTTCACCACTTCATTAAGTTTGGGGAAGCTCTGATAATGATATAGAATAAAACCACCAACGGTTTTATATTCCTCATTTTCGGGTATTTTTAAGTCAAACATCTCGTTAACTTTTTCAATCTCAAGCCTTGCAGAAAGCACATATTCGTTTTCAGTTATCTTTTGTGCAATATATTTATTACTATCATGTTCGTCCTCGATATCTCCGAAAATTTCTTCAACAATATCTTCAAGCGACACAATACCACTTGTTCCACCAAATTCATCAACAACAATTCCAAGACTTCTCTTATCATGAAGGAAAATTTTCATTAATTTTCGGGCAGTCATTGTTTCTGGCACAAATGGCATTTTGCATATTGACGTATGCCAATCAGCTGTGGTGTTTCGAAACATTTCAGATGAATGTATGTAACCTTCTATGTGGTCGATATCATCATGATAGACAATAATTTTACTATTGCCACTCTCTATGAATTTCTGCATCAAATCTTCTTTAGAACTATCGTATTCCACGGCATTGATTTCTGTTCGTGGAATCATACAATCTCTGACCTTAGTATCGGAGAATTCCAATGCATTCTGAAATATCTTTACCTCGTCTTCAACATCATCATCATTCTTTGCATTGTCTATACTTGACTGAACAAGGTAATCAAGATCAACCTTGGAAAATTCATCTCCACCCTGCTCTTTTTTAAGTTTTACTCCCAAAGCATGTAAAATAGCTTTTGACAGAAATGTAGTAAAACGACTTATAGGCCAAAGCAACACATAAAATAAATAAGCTAAAGGTGAGAAGAATTTCAACAATCTGTTTGGATTACTTTTAAAAAGAGTCTTTGGAAGAAACTCTCCAGTAAACAAAACTATAAGAGTTGACAACACTGTATCGGCAGTAACAGTGAAAGTTGTATCCATTCCAGCAAATATCGTTGTATTAAATAGCTTGGCTATCATTATACCATACACAACTAGAACAATATTATTGCCGACAAGCATCGTACTGACAAAGTCGTTAGGATGCCTATAAAATAAATCTATAATGCGAGTAGATAGGTCATTTTTCTCCTTATCCATCTCAAACAACATTCGATTGCCTGATATAAAGGCAATCTCCATGCCTGAGAAGAATGCAGATAAGAGCATCGTTATAAAGATGCCCATTATTAGCAATATGTCTACATTTTCTGCCATTATTTAATGCATCAAAGGTATTGACGTATTTCTACGTTGCGGTGTTGCAAGCGGATGCTGTGCCTTCATTATTGAATCCTGTGCTTTACGTGCTGAATCTGTATTAGCTCCAGGTGTAGCACTTCCATCATTACTGAAATCATTTTTCACGAATGAACCCTTTGTATTTGTAACAATATATTTTGTCATCTTCTCGTCACTGCGGAAGAAGTTTCCCTGCAGAGTACGTTCCTTTGTTATGAGTTTTGAGAATACGTAAGAATAAAGTTCATGCTTATTTTCATCCCAGAAGAGCTGCTGACTTGAGAAACGTATTCCGTCTTTAGTCAATATTCTGACTCGTGAACGGAGTTCCCATAGTTTTATCTGATCATAATAATAGGCCGTATCACACTGTATATAAGACTGAACATGAAATTTCTCGTCAAACTGCTCAAGAAAGACACCCTTCTTGAACAACCAGCGTGACGGATGAAGATTTGTATTTATCTCCCACTCCTCTGTTATAATTCTATATTTTGCGACTCCCGAATCAGAAATAAGGGTATTAACTCCATAACTTGTCATAACAGCTACAGAATCACGTGCATGAATAGCCGGTGCTGTATGCTCATGCTGCTCCTCGCATGAAACGAAGAACAGTAATGCCGACAATAATATAATTGATGATATTGATTTCAATTGTGTGTATGGAATTTTACTGAACCTTCCACTTAGCAAACCAACGCTCGTTAAAGGTTAATCCTATATTAATACGAAACGTATTTTCCTTTATGAGTCCAACAGCTTCCTGTCTTGTCCAAGAACCGCTAATATTAAGATAAGAACGATTGTTCCATCCATTGATAATAGGAATTCCGAAACCAGCACTCACTCCGTATTCTTTAGGACCATCCTGTCCATTAATCTTATAATAAGGTGTAGCATAAGATGCACCGATATTGTATCTTACATGATCCATAAAATGGCGTCCATTTTCATTAGGACAGTAAGTAGCTCCAACCGTAAATTTTTGACGGTTCTTATAAACACCATTAACTAGTTCATAGTTTTGCTTACCATCAGTAGTAAGTGTAGACATAGGATAACCTATACCAGTATATTTCATAAGAGAATAATCTACCCCCAACTTAAGTTTGTTAGCATGATTGTACATCAAGCCTGCTCCGTATGTAGAAGGTATTGAAAGTCCGTTAGAAATTGATATTGCTGTAGTATCAGACACACCAGTACTAGAATTTCGAGAAATGATCTGACATTTAGGATTAACACTCAGCTTATGACCATATCCATAAGTAAGACCTAGAGTTAAATTATCATTATGGCTTATCTTTGCTGTATATTGTAAGCCTAAGTCCAGTTTGTAATTATTGACTGTGGCAGTATAATATTTAGAAAGAGTATTGATATAAGCATTGCTATATGAATTAATAACAGAACGATCGTAATTTCCCCACAGATAGCCAATATTAAAACCAAAAGACAATCCCTTCAGAGGTTCCCAGCCTGCACCAACATATACCTGATGAAGACCACCTGTTCCACTATATGTGTTTGTATATGTTGTTGGGCTTGAAGATGCATCTAGTTTACCCGTAGAAGAATAATTGTAGCCAATATTAGTATAAGGCAGAACACCAAAGCTAACACCCAAACACTTTGCAAGATGGAATCCTGCAACGACATAGTCAAGATCAGCATTGCTGGCGTTCTTCTTAACTCCATTTTCCTGGAAATTAGTTACTTGTCCAGAGAATCCCACATCAAAAACGAAAGATAAGGAATCTATTGACGCATATGAAGCTGGGTTAAGAGTATTTATCTGATTATGCTCATGAAAACCTAAGCCCAGACCGCTCATACTTCGGCTGAACCCAGTTCCATTATCAGATAAAACACCAAGACCATACTGGCTATATGGTGAATTCGTGCCACTTTGGGCTAAAGCTGTTGATGAAAATAAAGCCATCAAAGCAGCGCACAATATTAGTTTTTTCATATTTTTCTAAATAATCGCTTGCAAAATTATCAAAAAAAATAGAAATAAATGCACGTTAAGTCAGAAATATAAGTTATTTTTGCATCGTGAAACGTTTTAAATATATTTTTATAAGCTCATTGGTTGTTTTTTTACTGTCTTTAACAAGTAATGTTAAAGCACAGCAATATTCTAATAACAATAAAAACGACTCTATACAAATAAGTCTATTGACTTGTGGACCAGGTGAGGAAGTTTATTCTCTCTACGGACACACAGCTATAAGGTTTCATGACTTAAAGAATAATCAGGATCTAGTGATTAACTATGGTATGTTTTCTTTTAGTCAAAGATTTTTCATTCTTCGTTTCGTATTCGGACTTACAGATTATGAAATGGGCATAATGCCTTTTGATGCTTTCATGGAAGAATATAGTAGCGAAGGAAGATGGGTAAAAGAACAGATTCTGAATATCCCATTGCAAGACAAAATGAGAATTGCAATGGCATTAGAAAAGAATAACTTACCCGAAAATAGAACTTACAGATATAACTATTTCTATGATAATTGTACTACCAGAGCTCGTGATATTTTAATCAACAACATTAGCGAGAAAGTAGAAACACAAGTAAATCAGAAAGTTAACAGTTCTTACCGCAAAGAAATTCACAAATGGAATGGAGATCACTGTTGGGCACGTTGGGGAAACGATTTGCTACTTGGAGTGAATGCAGATAGAAGTATTAATGGAAAAAAACAACAATTTCTTCCAGATAATCTTAGTAAAGACTGGAAAACTGCAAAAATAAAATATGCAGATGGAAAGGTTTACCGTTTCATTAGCAACGAACATTATCTAATTGGAAAGAACACATCTTTTGCTGATTATAATACAGTAGGCTCAAACATTTTTAATCCATATTCTCTTATAGGTGTAATCATAGTGATTATGCTACTAACAAGCTGGAAAAAGACAAAATATCCTATTCTATATAAAATAGTAATGTGGGGTGTATGGCTTATAACAGGACTATGTGGAATAATAATAACAGCAATGATATTCAGCCAGCACCCAACGGTGAGTCTGAATTTACAGATATTACTTCTTAATCCTCTCAACCTAGGAATGCTTGTTCCTGCATTGGCCCGCAATAAAAAGTATAATTTGACAATACTTACTTGTTTGGTGTTGTTCATTTTCGGAGGGATTATACAGAGCTATGCTGACGGTTTGGAATATTTGGCATTTATTTTGCTTATTGTATCCCAACATGATTTATTATCACAATTATTAAAAAATAAGAAACAACTATAGTGAACAGATATATAGCCATACTAATAGCAGCGCTCACATCAGCAGAAATGCAGGCTTTCCAGCTTGCACCACGCCTTGTGGTCAATATTACTATTGACCAACTACGCTCTGACTATGTAGAGGCTTTCTCACCACTATTCAATCAAGATGGCTTTCGAAAACTTATGCAAGAAGGCAAAGTTTACGAAACGGCATCATATCCATTCAAGCCCGTTACACAGCCAGCGGCAATAGCAACAATAGCAACTGGATCAATTCCATATTACCACGGAATAGTTTCACCGCAGTGGCTTGACAGAAATACACTAAGACAGATATATTGTGTTGATGACAATCGATACGGAGATTCACCCGCAAATCTAAAGACATCTACAGTAAGCGATGAAATGAAGATTTCATCAGCAGGTTCAAGTATTGTCTATAGTATTGCAGCCGATAAGAGTTCTGCCATACTGTCAGCAGGGCATGCAGCTGACAACGCAATATGGTTTGACAGTACAAGAAGAAAATGGCAGACCAGTCCATATTACGGTGCATCGCCAAGATGGCTAAACAATGGAATATTTTCACACGATATAAATAACGATGACATTGCGACAAAAGCTAGTGAAATTGTCAACAAGACCTCTATGGGAACTGACGATATCACAGATATGCTTTCAGTAACCTTATCAGCAACATCATCTGATGACGCAGTAGGTAATTGGCAAAACAGGATGCAAAGTGTTTATACCAAACTGGATAACACACTTGGTAACCTTGTTAAATCAATAGAAAAGACAATAGGCAAGGAACATGTTATATTTGTAATTACAAGTACTGGAGCCGAGACTGACGAAGACAACAATTATGCTTTATATAGAGTTCCTACAGGAACATTCTATATAAACAGAACCGCCAATCTTCTAAATGTTTATATTAGCGCAATTTATGGTCAAGGAAATTATGTAGAAGCTGTATTCGGCAATCAGATATTTCTTAATCATAAACTAATAGAACAGAAGCGCCTGAGCCTTCATGATGTTGAAAATAGATGCAAAGAAATAATTTCCCAAAGTGCAGGAGTCTCAAATGTATACACTAGTGAGCAACTACTTGCCGGAGGAAATGATGACATAAAGAAAACACGCAACGCATTCAGCCCGAACATAAGCGGAGACATTGTCATAGATGTGACACCAGGCTGGAAACTTCTAAACGAAAATACACAAGAGACATATACTAGTCGTCTGGCTGTTATCCCCTTCCCTATCATTATATACGGAATGGGCATAAAAGCTGAACGCATTACAACACCCGTAACGGTAGACAGAATTGCGCCTACCATTGCAAAAAGTATTCGCATCAGAGCACCAAACGCATGTGAAAGCATACCTTTATTCTGACAATTTCAGAATAAAGGATAATGGATCGTATCCAAAGTTTTCATAAATAATATGCAGATTACTGATTAATTTTAGTAATTTTGCACCGAATATATCATAAAAAATAATAAAACAAAATAGAATATGAATTTCAACAAATTTTTAAAGTCATTGTTTGGCGATAAATCTGTTCGTGATATGAAGCTCATTCAACCTCTAGTTGAGAAGGTGAAAGAGAGTTATCCAGAAATACAGAAACTGACAAACGACGAATTGCGTGCTAAGACAAAAGAACTACAGCACTACGTACAGAATTCTGCAGAAGAACAGGTAAAACAAATTACCGAACTAAAAGACAAGATTGAAGAGACTCCTATTGACCAACGTGAAGATATCTTCAATCAGATAGATAAGTTGGAAAACGAGATTCTTGAAATATACGAGAAGGCATTAAACGAGGTTATGCCTATAGCTTTCAACATCATTAAAGATACAGCACGTCGTTTCTCTGAAAACGAGGAGACTGTTGTTACAGCTACAGACTTTGACCGTGAGCTTGCATCAAATCCAGCAAATGATTTCGTTACAATTAACGGAGACAAGGCTATTTACCATAATGAATGGACTGCCGGTGGCACGAAAATCAAATGGAACATGGTACACTATGATGTACAGTTGTTTGGTGGTATAGCACTTCATCAAGGTAAGATTGCCGAAATGGCAACTGGTGAAGGTAAGACTCTTGTTGCTACCCTGCCAGTATTCTTGAATGCACTTACAGGTAATGGTGTACACATGGTCACAGTAAATGATTATCTTGCTAAACGTGACTCTGAATGGATGGGCCCTCTCTACATGTTCAACGGTCTTTCTGTTGACTGTATTGACAAACACCAGCCAAACTCAGAAGCTCGTCGTAAGGCTTATCAAGCAGACATCACTTTCGGAACAAACAACGAGTTTGGTTTCGACTACCTTCGCGACAACATGGCATTAAACCCAAGCGACCTTGTACAGCGCAAGCATAATTATGCTATCGTGGATGAGGTTGACTCTGTGCTTATTGATGATGCTCGTACACCTCTTATTATATCAGGTCCTATTCCAAAGGGTGACGATCAGATGTTTGAAGAGTATCAGCCACTTGTTGAGAAACTTTATGAGGTACAGCGCAAACAAGCAACAGAACTTCTTGCTGAAGCAAAGCAAAAGATTACTGATGGACAGAATAAAAATGACAAGCAACTTCTTGAAGAAGGTTTCCTTGCCCTTTACAGATCATATAAGGCTCTTCCTAAGAACAAGCCACTTATCAAGTATCTTTCTGAAGATGGTATAAAAGCAGGAATGCTTAGAACCGAGGAAACATACATGGCAAACAACAACCGTGAAATGCCAAAGGCTATTGCACCTTTGTTTTTCGTGGTTGATGAAAAGCTTAATAGCGCAGATCTTACTGATAAGGGTACAGAATGGCTTGCAAAGCAGACAGGTAACGAATACCTATTCGTATTACCTGATATAACTTCACAGCTTTCTGCACTTGAGAATGAAGATTCTTTATCTGATCAAGAACGTGTTGACAAGAAAGACGAACTCATGGCACACTATGGCGTACAGAGTGAGCGCGTTCATACTCTTCAGCAACTTCTTAAGGCTTACACAATGTTCAATAAAGATGACGAATACGTTGTTATGGACGGTGAGGTTAAGATTGTAGATGAGCAGACTGGTCGTATAATGGATGGCCGACGTTGGAGCGATGGACTTCATCAGGCTATTGAGGCTAAGGAGCATGTTAAGGTTGAAGCAGCTACACAGACTTTCGCAACTATTACATTGCAGAACTACTTCCGTATGTACCACAAACTTTCAGGTATGACCGGTACTGCAAGTACTGAAGCAGGTGAGCTTTGGGATATTTACAAACTTGATGTTGTTGAGATTCCAACAAACCGTCCTATATCACGCCATGACCTTCAAGATAGAGTTTACAAGACAGCACGCGAGAAATATTCTGCCGTAATTGACGAAATTGAAGAGATGAGAAATACAGGTCGTCCTGTTCTTGTAGGTACAACATCTGTTGAAATCAGTGAATTGTTGAGTAAGATGCTTAACATGCGTAAGATTCCTCACAACGTACTTAATGCAAAACTCCACCAAAAGGAGGCTCAAATTATTACTGAGGCTGGTCGCTCAGAAAACGGACTAGGTGCGGTAACCATTGCTACTAATATGGCTGGTCGTGGTACCGATATTAAACTTACAGAAGAAGTTAAGGCTGCAGGTGGTCTTGCAATTATCGGTACAGAACGTCATGAAAGCCGTCGTGTAGACCGTCAGTTGCGTGGTCGTGCCGGTCGTCAGGGAGATCCTGGTTCTTCTGTATTCTACGTAAGTCTTGAAGATAAGCTTATGCGTCTTTTCGCTTCAGAAAGAATCGCTAAGGTTATGGACAGACTTGGATTTGAAGACGGAGAACGTATTGAAAGTCCAATGATTTCAAAGAGCATTGAACGTGCACAGAAGAAGGTTGAGGAAAACAACTTCGGTATTCGTAAACATCTTCTTGAATATGATGATGTTATGAACAAACAGCGTACTGTAATCTACGAGAAACGTCGCCATGCTCTCATGGGTGAACGTATCGGAATGGATATCACTAACGTTATCTGGGACCGTGTTGTCGGTATTGTTGGTAAAAACGATTATGAAGAAGCCAAAGAAGAATTCATGAAGGTTCTTGCTATGGAAATTCCTTTTGATCAAGATGAATACGAGAACAGCACTAAAGATGCTCTTGAAGAGCGTGCATTCCAATACGCTATGGCTGCATTCAAGCGCCATACTGAAAGAATACAGGCTGACGCCTACCCTATTATTAAGCAGGTTGAGGAAACTCAAGGTACAATGTTTGAACGCATACTTGTTCCTATTACAGACGGAAGAAACATGTATCAGATACCTTGTAACCTTAAGAATGCTTATAAGACTGAAGGTGCAAGTGTCGTAAAGGAATTCGAGAAGACTGTAATGCTTAGAATTATCGACGACAACTGGAAAGAGAATCTAAGACAGCTTGACGAACTCCGCCACAGTGTTCAGAATGCATCATACGAACAGAAAGATCCATTGTTGATTTTCAAACTCGAAAGCGTAAAACTTTGGGATAATATGATTGACGATATGAACAACCGCATCTCTAGCGTATTAATGCGTTGCCAGTTGCCAGTTGTACAAAATGAACTTCATGAGGCTGCACCAGAACAACATTCACAAAGATTTGTTGAACAGAAGGCTTCAGCTGAAGAGGAAATGCGTGCAGCACAGCATGCTGCAGCTAATAGAGACACACGCGAAGGTGGTGAAGTAAATCACACTCCGTATGTTGCTGACAAGACTCCACGTCCAAACGATCCATGTCCATGTGGTTCAGGCAAGAAATTCAAGAATTGCCACGGACGCAATATTTAATAAAATATACTCGAATATAAAAGGCATGAATGATTTCATTCATGCCTTTTTTTATCATATTACTCAAGTTATCAGAACTATATGATTATAATCAATGGTATATCAAAACAAACTCAACGATTGATCTATATCCACATTTTCATCTTCTTCTAACTCTTCATCAATTTTTCTACCGAAATGTAACATCAGTTGCTGTCCTTCACTGACATTCGTATTAATACGATAGATTCCACGGGAATCTGTACGCTCAATAGCAGAGTTCGGATTCTTTGAATTACGCATAAGATATTGCCTAACATAAATATAGACATCGTCAAAGTTGACAACATTAAACAAATTGTTACAAGCATTTTGAACATGTAGTGCCAATTTCTTCACAGCAATTCCTTCATCACCAGCTTCCAACAAAAAGCGCAATATCTCTTGATCGTAATTCATTTCGTTATTAATAAACAAAAAGAAGGGGGCTGATAAATAAAATTCTCAGCCCCCTTCCTTTATCAAATATCCTACTTGGAATATTATGCAAGTGTAATCAAGTTGTCCTCGTCCTTAACCTTACCCTCTTTGAAGAGCCAGCCAATACCGAGATAAGCTTCTTCTGCGCTAATGTTTGCATCTTTCGCAATTTCAGCAATGCTTAGTGCCTTATCAGCTGCGGCAAGTGCCTGATAAACATCACCTGCACGAAAGCCTACGCTCTCTGCATTAACATACAATACCGCATCCTTTGCCACTGCCTTTTTTGTAGCTGTCGCTTTCTTTGCTGTAGCAGCTTTTGTTGTTGCTTTCTTTTCTGCCATAATTTAATAAATAATTAAATCCACATCAAATTAAATATATATCGTTAAATTTGATGCTACAAAATTACTTAATAATTTTCAATTTGCATAGTTTATTTCTATAAAACTTACATTTTAGCATTTAGCAACTTGATTTTCTTGACTTAAGTCAACCTTATGCCTTCAAATCGAGCTTTATCTGAAGTTCATCAAGTTGCTTAGCATCTATTTCACCAGGAGCATCAAGCATTACATCACGACCACTATTGTTCTTAGGGAAAGCAATACAGTCACGAATTGAATCAAGACCAGCTAAGATACTGACGAATCTATCTAAACCGAAAGCAAGACCTGCATGAGGAGGTGCTCCATACTTAAATGCATTCATTAAGAAGCCAAACTGAGCCTCAGCACGTTCTGGTGTAAAACCAAGAACCTCAAACATTCTCTCCTGTAGTTTGGTGTCATGAATTCTTAAAGAACCACCACCAACTTCTATACCATTACATACAAAGTCATAAGCCTTAGCACGTACCTGCTCTGGATGTTCATCCAACAAAGGAATATCATCAGGGTTAGGCATAGTAAACGGATGATGAGTTGCCATTAGTCTCTGTTCCTCTTCACTCCACTCGAATAGAGGGAAGTCAACGATCCAAAGACACTTAAACACGTTCTTGTCTTTAAGTCCAAGAAGATCACCCATCTCCAAACGAAGAGAGCACAACTGAACACGTGTCTTATTAGCATTGTCACCACTCAAGATTAGAACTAGATCACCATCCTTGGCTCCCATTACAGTCTTAATCTCGTTAAGTTCCTCTACTGAATAGAACTTATCAATGCTACTCTTTATGCTACCGTCAGAGTTATATTTAATAAATACGAGTCCCTTTGCACCAACCTGAGGTTTCTTTACGAAATCAGTAAGTTCGTTCAACTGCTTACGGCTATAGTCTGCACAACCAGGAACACAAATACCACCAATATATTTAGCTTCATTGAAAACAAAGAAGTCACCCTTGCCAGTAAAAGCATCCTTAAGTTCTACAAATTCCATTCCAAATCTGATATCAGGCTTGTCACTACCATAACGACGCATAGCTTCATGCCAAGTCATCTGTTCGAGTTTTGGAATTTCAACACCACGAATTTCTTTAAACAAATTACGGGCCATTTCCTCAAACAAGTTGATAACATCATCTTGATCAACAAAGCTCATTTCACAGTCAATCTGCGTAAACTCTGGTTGACGATCAGCACGTAGGTCCTCGTCACGGAAACACTTTGCAATTTGGAAATAACGATCAAAGCCAGCTACCATTAAAAGCTGTTTCAATGTCTGCGGACTTTGTGGAAGAGCATAGAACTGTCCTGGATTCATACGACTAGGAACTACAAAGTCGCGAGCTCCTTCTGGAGTACTACCAATAAGAATAGGAGTTTCAACCTCCATAAAGTTCTGACTGTCCAAGAAATTACGTATCAGGATTGTCATACGATGGCGCAATTCCAAATTTTTGCGTACAACTGCACGTCTAAGATCAAGATAACGATATCTCATTCGAATATCATCACCACCATCTGTATTGTCTTCGATAGTAAAAGGAGGGGTCAGACTTGGTGAAAGCACATTCAATTCTTTAACAAGAATCTCTATATCACCAGTTTCTATCTTTGAGTTTTTACTCTGACGTTCACTGACAACACCTTTGACTTGAATGCAAAATTCACGACCCAATTTGTTAGCCTCATCACAAAGAGTTTTATCATCTGCCTCGTTAAACACTAACTGAGTTATACCATATCGATCACGCAAATCGACAAATGTCATACCACCCATTTTTCTTGAGCGCTGCACCCAACCGGCAAGAGTAACATCCTTGCCAGTGTCAGAGAGTCTTAGCTCTCCACATGTGTTACTTCTATACATAATATGTATGTTTATTATTCTTTTCTGACTTGCAAAGTTACAATTTTTTTATGGTATTACATAATATTAATATATCGTTTTACTATAAAAAGATGTTAACACGTTCAATGATGACATTATAACAGATAAATAAAGCTATAAAATATTACAGGCATGCCAATATATGAAAGAATGACTTGCATAATGTCACTTTTTTTTGTAATTTAGCAAACGATTAACACGTGTAACTATTTTACGATGAAAAAAGCACTCTTACTGATACTCTTTATTTCAACATTTGTCTGCAATATCAATGCACAACAGATGCAAGCGCACCTTGACCATTATTCAACAACAGATGGCCTTCCTAGTAATTCCATCAGCGATATCATACAAGACAAGTTTGGTTATATGTGGATTGCTACCTGGAATGGTTTAAGCAGATTTGATGGATATAATTTTCAAAACTACGCTACAGGCAAAGCCAGCGGTATAAAGAATCTACACAACAGAATACTTGATTTAGAAACAGATCTTCAGGGAAATATATGGATGATAATGTATGACAATAGAGTCTTTGTACTCAATCGCCATACAGATTGCATAACAAATGCGTTTAAGGGTATTGAAGATTGCGACAACATGAAAATATACGATACACTTACCGAGAATAAATATAAAATCAGCAATGCTTTAACCATATCACCAGATGGTAATGTATACATTATAATACCAAAGAAAGGAATTTACCAAATTTATGTCAACAGAAACGTACATTCGATCAAAAAGATTTTTAATGACAGAAGACACATTTACAATATGACATGCGATGCTGACGGCAATTTATGGCTTGGAACAAGAAAAGGTCTTATCATGGTTGACAAGAGAACAGGCAGAACAATTGGTAAATTAATGGTTCCGGGTGAACATTATAACACAATGGGATTTGTTGGCTCAGATTTATATCTAGGTACTCAAAGCGGAAAAATAATAATACGTGATACTAAAAAATGTATAAGCAGATATCTTGACATAAAAAACACTGACCACTCTTCTATTACATCCTTGCATGTTGACTCCAAAGGATTAGTATGGTTCACCACTAACAAGCAAGGCATATCAATGCTTAACACTAAAACTAAAGAAGTAAAAGCCTTTACACAGAAAGTAAGCATACCCGAGAACGACATAAATGGCTGCACTATTTTTGAAACTGGCGATGTGTTATGGGCAAGAATGAATCATGGCGGATTTGGAGTATACGATAGAGTAACTGGACAAATGAATTATTTCTATAACAGCCCAAAAGACACTTGGAATCTGAGCAATACCGTAACTACATATATGGCACTGAACGAAGGAGTGGTATGGATGTCAACTATAAGACGCGGACTAGAAAAACTATCTATTGTTAACAAAAAGATTAAGCTTGTAGTCCCATTACCAGAAAGTAACGAATACGGAGTTAATGAAATAAGAGCTATTATTTATGACAAAAAATCTAATCGAATACTCATTTCTAACAAAGCAGGGGAAGTTTATAAGCTACAAGGTAAAGATTTAAATCTTGCTAGTAAAACTCCTATTTTCAAGATAAAGGGCAGAATATATGGCATGATGGAGGACCATCTTGGAAATATTTGGATAAGTACAAAGGGAAATGGACTATACATACTTAAATATGGACAAAGTTCTCCTATAAAAGTAAAATACCCTTTCACGTCTCAAAATATATACAAAACTAAAGAAGACAAGTATGGCAACATCTGGGTTGCAACATATAACGGAGGCGTAAATATACTAAAGAATAATGGTAATGGTCATTATGCGCTTATTACTCCCAAAAACATTAAAGACTATGGCAAAGAACAATTCTTAAAAGTTAGAACTATTGAAATAGACGATGAAGGTGTCGTCTGGGCTGGAACATCTGATGGAATAATACTTATTAAATTTAATAATTCAAAAAAAGCCTTTGAAGCTTATACGTTGAAACAAACAAAAAACGCAGATGAACAAATGGCTAACAATGATATAGTTGAGATAAAAAAATCACCAAATGGAGACATGTGGATAGCCACAAACGGTGGAGGTCTAATAAAATCTATAGGTAAGGATAAAGAAAAAAGATGGCGGTTTCAGAACTTTGGACTTTCAAACGGTTTGCCTAGTGAAGAACTACGCGGAATAACCTTTACTAAGGAAGGACAAGTATGGTTTTCGTGTGACCAAATAATCTGTTCGTACGATCCACAAAAACAATTGTTCACAACATTCTCCATCCAAGATGGTCTTGGAGATATAGCATGTTCAGAATGCTCAGCTTACACGTTGCCCGATAATAGGATGTTGTTTGGTACTTTAAACGGATATTATATTGTCAACAAGAGATTACTTACTACAACAAACGGTTCTGACTTTAAACTTGCAATAACAGACTTTTACGTTAATGATAAATTGATGACACCACGTAGTAGTAAAACTTATGATTATTATATTCCTGATAGCGCCGAAGTTAAATTACCATCACGTTCAAGTGTATTTGCAATAAAATTTGCATCTCTGAATTATCAGTTACAACATCGTGTTCACTACATGTATATGCTTGAGAATTATGATGACCAATGGATAAACGCCAACGACACAAGAACAGTAAGTTATAGTGATATTCCGGCTGGTGAGTACACTTTTAGAGTAAAGGCTTTTCTACTTGAAAACCCTAACAAATATGACGAGCGAAAGATAAAGATTATTGTTCCTCCTTATGCTTTTATGTCAACAACAGCATTATGGGTATATTCGATTTTATTCATAGTAGGCTTGTTAGGTGCCATATTATGGAGAAAGAACATAAACGATAATGCAAAAAACAACATGAGGGTTTTAAAAGTTGGCCCCGAAGAAATAGCATTTTTGAATAATGAAGACTTTAATTTTGTAAAGAGTCTACAAGACTGGCTTGAATTACACTATGCAGATCCCAACATTAAGATTGGAGATATTGTACACAAAACTAATATGTCTCGCACTGCTTTCTATACTCAATTAAAGACGTTGACGGGCATGTCACCGAAAGAGTTCGTTAGTGAATTCAGGTTGAAAAAAGCATGCATGTATTTAGAAAATGACTCCTGCACTATTGCCGAAGTTGCATATCGCACAGGATTCAATGACCCTGTTTATTTCACTCGTTTATTTAAACAGAAAAAAGGGAAAACTCCTACTCAATATAGGGAAAATAAAGTGAAAGAAAAAGAATGAAAGGCAGCTAGCTTTTCATTCTTCTAACTCAATATTGTGAAACGGGCGAATTTAAGAAGAAGCATTTTTGTTCCAGTATTTTTGAAACTTACTGTAGCTTTAAGATTTTCACCCTCTCCTTCCAATTTATCAACTGTACCCACTCCAAATCTCTGATGCTCTATGACACTACCTAAATGCAAACCTTTAGGCAGCTCCATAGGTTTAGTAGTAGTAGGCTCTATTTGTTTTTTCAAAGGCTGCAGAGTCGTCCGCAGAATATTATCTTCGGCATTTTGTGGTTTATTAGATATGCTTTTGAAAGTATCTATCTTACGAGTCTGCCTTGGACGTTCAAATGTGTTAAGTCCACCGAAATCCAAACTTTCATCTTCAACATCAATGTATTTTGGATCAATATCTTTCAAAAATCTACTAGGAGTGTCAAACTCCATCTTACCATATCTCCACCTATTTTTAGCACTTGTAAGAATGCAATGCTTTTCAGCACGAGTTATTGCCACATAAAACAATCTTCGTTCTTCTTCAAGTTCCCTCATACTATTGAGGCTCATCTGACTTGGAAAAATATTTTCTTCCATTCCAACAATGAATACAGTCGGGAATTCAAGTCCTTTTGCTGCGTGAATTGTCATCAAACTAACACGGCTACCTTCTCCGTCATCACTATCCAAATCTGTAAGAAGCGCAACTTCCTGTATAAAATCTATCAGTCCGAGATGTTCCACATCACCTTCTTCCATTCGTATATCCACGAAATCTTTAAGTCCATTGGCAAATTCAGATAAGTTTTCCTGACGAGAAAGACTTTCAGGATCATTAGAACCGAATATATCGCCACTCATTCCGCTTTGTTTTATAATATCGGTACCAAGATCTGAGGCATTATCTATATTTAAGCGACCTATAAAAGCGTTAATCAGTTCTGCAAAGTTTGAGAGTTTCGTTATCGCTCCGTTATTCACAGAAAGTCCATACTTAACAGGATGACAAATAACTTCCCAAAAACTAATTGCATTTTGCTGTGCACAAGATGCAATCTTTGTTATTGTTGTGCTTCCTATTCCCCTTGCAGGATAATTGATAATTCTCTTTATAGCCTCCTCATCATCTGGATTTACGATAACGCGAAAATAAGCCAGAACATCTTTTATCTCCTTTCGCTGATAAAAACTCAGTCCACCAAATATACGATAAGGTATTCCCTGTTTACGCATCTCTTCCTCAAAGCTCCTGCTTTGTGAATTTGTACGATACAATATAGCGATATCACTATATTCGCAACAGTCATTACGTTTAATTCGTTTAATATCTCGGCATACTACGGCAGCTTCTTCCTTATCACTGTAGACTGGCTTATAAAGTATTTTTTCGCCTTCCTCATTATCACTGAACACATCTTTATGAATCTGACGCTGATTATGACTTATAAGACTATTTGCTGCCTGAACGATCCGCTGCGTTGAACGATAATTCTGTTCTAGCTTAAATAATTTACTTTCAGGATATATTTTCTGAAAATCAAGTATATTATCTATATTAGCTCCACGAAATCCATAAATACTCTGTGCATCATCCCCTACAACGCAAACGAGTCTATTATCTTGGGTAAGTTGCTGCACAATACACTGCTGCACGTAGTTCGTATCCTGATACTCGTCTACAAGAACATACTTAAAACGCTCAGAATATTTTTTTCTTATATCCTCATGCTCCTTAAACAATCGCCAAGTCATCACAAGCAGATCATCAAAATCCATTGCGTTAGCATTCTGACAACGTTGTTGATAAGCTAAGTATATTTTATAAATTTCAGGTAACTTTGAATTTCGGTCACGTTCTAGCACTTCTCTATCATTCGCATATTGCCCTGCCATCACTAAATGGTTTTTAGCCATGCTGATACGCGAATGAACACTTGCTGGTTTATAAGCCTTATCATCCAAGCCCATTTCTTTTACGATACTCTTGATAAGCGATCTGCTATCAGCTTCGTCATATATGGTAAAAGCAGAATTATATCCAATCTTTTCAGCCTCAAAACGCAAAATACGTGAGAAGATGCTATGAAAAGTTCCCATATACAAACTACGAGCCCTCTCAAGCCCTACAAGTCCACCTATACGAATTTTCATTTCCGCAGCAGCCTTATTCGTAAAGGTTAGTGCCAATATATTCCATGGCATATAGTTCAACTCATCAAGCAGGTAAGCTATCTTATATGTCAGCACACGTGTTTTTCCCGATCCAGCGCCGGCAATTACCAACTGCGGACCAGAACAAAATTCTACTGCGGCACGCTGTCCGCTATTTAATTCATCAAGGAGCATTATAAAAATATAAAAACTTTTTTATCTTGAGTAAACACCACCAGCTGAAGTTGAAGGATTATAGTCCTCACCCTCTTTAGGGAAACTTGGAATAAATTTCATATTACTCAATATTTGTCTTTGGCGTTTACGCGTGTAACGTCCAGGATTCTTACTGCTGAACTTACGAGGATTAGGCAATGTTGCTGCAATGAGCGCACAATCAGAACGACTCAGATCTTCAGCCTTTTTACCGAAATTATATTCGGCAACAGCATCTGCACCATATATGCCATCACCCATCTCAATAGAATTGAGATACACTTCCATTATACGCTGCTTGCTCCACAATAATTCAGTAAGGGCTGTGAAATAAACTTCAAATCCCTTGCGCACCCATGAACGGCCTGGCCACAAAAATACATTTTTAGCAGTTTGCTGACTAATTGTACTTGCTCCCAATTTGCGCTTTCCTCCCTCAATATTTCTTTTAGCAGCCTTTTCAATAGCATCATAATCAAAACCATGATGTAGCAAGAATCGTTGATCTTCACTTGCCATTACAGCAACAGGAAGATGATCAGATATCTCATCTATCGGAACCCAATGATGATGAAGCGTCATGCTCTTACCTTCGGTTACTTGCTGAAAACATCTGATAAACATTAAGGGCGTGAAATAAACGGGAATAAAACGAAGCACAACTACAGCCAAAATGCTTGAAGCAAAAAACAAGGATACTCCCCATCTAACGATTTTCCAGACTTTAGTTTTCATTTACTAAAAAAATAGGGGCACACCAAAACAGTATGCTCCCCAATATTAAAATTTGTTTAACTTAATTTATTCTGAAAGAGTTCCGTTGTTTGCAGCATTTACCATAGCTGGACTAGCATACAGATAAACTTCTACTCTACGGTTCTGCTGACGTCCCGCAGCAGTTGTGTTGTCAGCAACAGGAGAAGAACTTCCCTTACCTTCTACCTTTTGGAACTGATAAGGTGATACCCCACAGCTCTTAAGGTAATCTACAACACTCTGTGCACGATTGTTGCTCAATGGAATATTGATACCATCATTACCTGTGTTATCAGTATGGCCATAGATATCTACGTGGCAGTCAGAATTATTCTTTAATACAGAAGAGAATTTAGAAAGGTCATTCTTTGAACCTGAATTCAAAATTGCCTTGTTTGTAGCAAACAAAATACCACTGTCAAATGTTACTTTAACAGCCTTCAGACCATTAGCATCTGTAACCTCTTCAACCTTTGCATTATTAACCTTTGCAGCCTCTGCAGCAACTTTATCCATATGATGTCCAATAATGGCACCAGTTCCTGCACCAACAGCACCACCAATAGCAGCACCAACAGCTGTGTTACCAGCAATTCTTCCAATAATTGCGCCTAGAACAGCACCACCACCTGTGCCGATAAGAGCTCCTGTACCTTGCTTTGTTGCGCAACTAAAAACTGTTAGGAAACAAAGTCCTAATGTGGCAATCTTTAATTTTTTCATAATCTCTAATAATTTATGTTACACGTAATCTGACTGCAAAGATAAAGTAAATGAGTGAAAAATCAAAATAAAACTTGTTTAAATTTTATATTTCCAAGCACAGCTTATATTATTCAATATTCACCTAAGTTTGTGAGTAAGAATAAAATAAATAATGTTTTTTTTAATTTGTACACGATGGTTACCAACATTTTTTTGTAATTTTGCAAACAAATTAAAATATAAGAACTTAATATAATGGCAAAAGAACTTAAAGAACTTACCAAGCGAGCTGACAACTATAGCCAGTGGTATAACGACTTGGTATCAAAGGCAGACCTAGCAGAACAAGCACCTGTCCGTGGTTGTATGGTAATTAAACCATACGGTTTCGCTATTTGGGAAAAAATGAAGGAGCAACTTGACAAAGAATTCAAAAAAACAGGTGTGCAAAATGCATACTTTCCTCTCTTAATTCCAAAGAGTTTCCTTAGTAAAGAAGCTGAACACGTAAAAGGATTTGCCAAGGAATGTGCTGTTGTAACTCATTACAGACTAAAATCAAGTGAGGATGGAAAGACTGTTGTTGTTGATCCAGCTGCTAAACTTGATGAAGAACTGATAATCCGTCCTACTTCTGAAACTATTATATGGAATACATATAGAGGATGGATACATTCTTGGAGGGATCTTCCTCTAATGTGCAACCAGTGGTGTAACGTTATGCGTTGGGAAATGCGCACACGTCCTTTCCTTCGCACATCAGAATTTCTGTGGCAAGAAGGCCATACTGCACACGCTACTCGCGAAGAGGCTGAAGCAGAAGCACAGAAAATGCTTAAAGTGTATGCCGACTTTGCTGAAAATTGGATGGCTGTACCTGTACTGCAAGGTGTTAAGAGCGAAACTGAACGTTTTGCCGGTGCACTTGACACATATACTATTGAAGCTATGATGCAGGACGGTAAGGCCCTACAAAGCGGAACAAGTCACTTCTTGGGACAAAACTTCGCAAAGAGTTTCGACGTTACATTCTTAAACAAAGAAAACAAGCCTGAATATGTATGGGCAACATCATGGGGAGTGAGCACACGCCTTATGGGTGCACTCATAATGGTTCATAGCGATGACAACGGACTTGTTCTTCCTCCAAAGCTAGCTCCTATTGAGGTAGTAATAGTACCTATTTTCAAGGGTGACGAGCAGCACAATGCTATTTCAGCAAAACTACAACCTGTAATAGACAAGCTACAGGAACTTGGAGTAAGCGTTAAATATGATGATTCTGACAACAAGAGACCAGGATTCAAATTTGCTGACTATGAACTGAAAGGTATTCCTGTACGTCTAGTAATGGGTGGACGTGATTTGGAAAACAACACGATCGAAATCATGCGACGTGACACTTTGGAAAAAGAGAACGTTAGCTTTGACGGAATTGTTGAGCGAGTTAAAGACTTGCTTGATGATATTCAGAACAATATGTTTGAGAAAGCAAGAAAATATCGTGATGCTCATATTTACGAATGTGACAACTATGATGAATTCAAAGAACGTGTTAAAGGCGGAGGCTTCTATCTATGTCACTGGGATGGCACAGAAGAAACTGAAGCAAAGATTAAAGAAGACACTCAGGCTACTATAAGATGTGTGCCATTTGCTTACGAGCAAACAGAAGGCATTGACATGGTATCAGGCAAGCCTGCAAAATGTCGTGTAATTATAGCAAGAAGTTACTAATAATAGTAATTAAAGAATACATAATTAAATCCCTTCTCTTTATTGATGAAGGGATTTATTTTTATGATTTGATTATACATAAGTATATATTTATCAGAACATCATAATTTATTGAACGTTTAATATTTTATAAAAAACTGATTTTATCATATAAGTATTCAAAATCTTTATTACTTTTGCGATAACATTAATCATATTTAGAAAAATTAGAGACAATGAAAAAGATTATTACAATAGCAATGATGCTTATGGCATTTTTTACAATGGCTTCTGCACAAAAAGAAGCTGATATCCGATTTGACAAGGTGACTGTTGATCTTGGGACTTTTTCTGAAAAAGATCCTGTTCAAAAAACAACATTCACTTTTACAAATATTGGTGATGGTCCTCTTGTTATCAATCAGGCTGTAGCAAGCTGTGGATGCACTGTTCCTTCTTATCCAAAGGCACCAATAATGCCAGGACAGAAAGGTGAAATAAAGGTTACTTATAATGGTGCTGGCAAATTTCCTGGTAGATTCAAAAAAAGCATCACAATACGTACTAACGGTAAGACAGAAATGACACGCCTTTATATAGAAGGTATGATGAACGAAGCTAAATAAAGCTCATCATTTTAGAATTTACATTTACACAATAAACAAAAAGCTTTATAACGTTGTCATCAGACTTTAAAACGTTATAAAGTTTTTTTTTAATGTTACTAATGCTATTTTGCAACTACAGATGAGATAGTCATCAGATCCACATTTTTTATTTTATTTATCATATACTAAACCATTAATGATTCAGCACTTACATCTGCTGAACAATGGTCTTTTTCATATTAGGCTGAGAAATCGCATCATCGGCAAAAACCAAAATATTTTTATTCTGTGTTTTTTGGTAATTTGAAGTATATTTAATATCTTTGTGGCATGTTAAGTCATTACATGGATATTGTATTGTAAATAATTTGTGTAGTTTTTACACAAATTATCCCTGCTTTTTTCTCGGAAATTTATTTTCGAGAAGATAATTTATTGTAAATAATATAATATCAATTGCATACAAAATAGAAAGTAAAAACATGCTTTTTTGTATGCACAAATTTTAATGACATGAGTAATAACAAACTATCAATTCATGATTTTGACTTAAACATCATTTACGAATATTTTTCAAATACAGAGAGACAGGGACCTGGAAACTCTCGAGAAACAATAAAAGCACTAAGCTTTATTGATGGTCTCACAGACAACTCCAAAATTGCAGATATTGGATGTGGTACTGGTGGTCAAACGATGACGTTGGGCACACATACATCTTGCGAAATTATCGGCGTTGATATCTGGGAGAATTTTATCCATAAATTCAATCAGAAGTCTAAGGATCTAAACCTTCAACACAAAGTTAAAGGTATTGTTGGAGATATGGAGCACCTTCCCTTTCATGAAGAGGAACTAGATCTTATCTGGTCAGAGGGTTCAATATACAACATCGGATTCGAACGCGGATTAGAGGAATGGAGAAAGTTCTTAAAACCTGGCGGATATATCGCTATCACAGAAAACACATGGTTTCGTGAGGAGCAACCTCAAGAAATAAAGAATTTCTGGCAAGAAGCTTATCCACAGATTGATACCATTCCCACCAAGGTAGCCCAGATGCAAAAGGCTGGTTATCTACCTGTTGCAACATATATGTTACCAGAAACTATATGGACCGATTACTATAAAATGCAAGCAGCCAACGGTGTGTCTTTCCTGAAAAAATATGAGGGAAACAAAACTGCTGAAGAATTTATTGCATCGCAGCGATATGAAGCAGAATTATACGATAAATACAAAGCATATTACGGTTACATGTTTTATATAGGTAAAAAGTTATAATAAGCTTATAACTAATTAGATACGAGGATATGTCGATGCATGACGTATCCTCGTTTTCAGTCAAGAAAAAACATCAGAATTCGATTACGATAATGCACCCTGTTACAACAACAGTTCTATTAAATCGTGTGGCATATCAAATTGATATTTACATGATATGCCTTTCTTTGCATTTCCCCAAGTAGCTAGTGCAAAGTCTACATTAGCATTGACTGCACATTGGCTGTCATAAGCAGCATCACCGACATAAAGAGTTTCCGCAGGCGTAGCTCCTGTCTTTTCAAAGTAAGCGAGTATTGGATCTGCTGAAGGTTTGGGATGAGCAGTATCAGTAACGCAGATAGCAATATCAAAAAGATGAAATATCTTACATAAAGCATCATCGTTGCTTAACTCGTCACGTGTTCGTGAAGTAATCAGTCCCAGTTTATACTGTTTATTCTTTAGCTCATTAATCATTTCTTCAATCCCATCAAACAGAGATATTTCGTTTCTATGTTCCTGAAATAGTTCACTCCAACGTGCAAAAGCTTCTTCCGAATTTTCTATTCCCAACTTCTTCATGGTTGTAACACCAGGAATTCCTAATACAAAGGTAAGTTCATCTTTCTCAAAATGTCTCCCAACAAGTTCTTGTATTGTCTGTTGCCATGTATTTATTACGGCACTTTCATTGTCAACCAATGTACCGTCAATATCAAATAATAGATGTTTATATTTCATATCTCTGTTTTTATATATTCCAATAGATTTAGCTTAGCAATATTAATAGTAACTCTTTCTGTACTATTTGATACTACATTCACAAACAGTACAAATTTAAGTGTTTTTTTTTAGATTACAAAAAATAATATCCAATATGTATTTTATATAAAATTACTCTTATATTATCAATTATAGCAAATTTTCTCTTAAAATTTTCATCATCAAAACAGATAAAACTAATATGTAAAATAAGATAAATGAAAACTCAAATAATATAATAGCGTCAAATAGTAGCACCAACTTTTATAAATATGGAATGGTTTAATTTTTTGGATGGATAAACACTATTGAAGCTTGTCCCTTCTACACTCATTGATCTGCAAGGGGAATAGACATCTAAATTAGATATACCATAACCAACAGCAAAAAAAGCATCATTAAAACTGAACCTTAGCATGGTTCTTAAATCCCAGAAGCACCAATCCGAGGCATGTGCTGACCTTCCTTTTTCATACGATTCATAAGTGTTTCTATCAATATAATCTATATGTACAAAAGTATAAGGAATCTGTATCATAATGCCTGGCTCTGCTTGAAGTCCCATCTCCCAAGACCCAAAATGTAACAATGCAGGAGTTTTGAACGACAAAGTTGGTTCAATATATAATTTTTCCATTTTATTGTCACTTTTATTCAAATTCCAAGAACTCCACTTTTCAGATTCCATGTCACCTTGTGGTAAGTAATCATTATGCCATTGTTTGTAGATACCAAATGCAGTACCATAACCTACATATTTATTAATATAATGGATATATGACAATCGCATATCGCATGCACTACCCGTCATTAATCCTCCACTTAGCGAAAGTTCATTACTTATGTTGTCTTGCGCATGGATATTTAATGACATCACAGCCAATACAATAATTATTATTTGTTTCATGATAGACATGTATTTTTTAGTTTACGACGTTAATTTAGTTATGACATTTAATTCTTTAGTTGGTTTAGCTATCGAAATAAATTCTTTTATAATTACAAATTTACAAAACATTAATTTAACAAAGTCATAACTTAATATTTATTTAACCATGATTTACTATCTCTTGCACTTGTTAACTTACTAAACAATTCGTGACAATTTTATCTCGGCAACCATTACCATGACATATTGTCAACAGATATATTTCATTAAACGTTTTTTCTCAGCGTAGATCGGCATCATCTGCTATAGAATATGTACTTTTTTATCTTGACTTCTAGTTATATAATTTATGGATATGGTTGCAAAGGTAATTATATTTATTCGTTGATGCAATGAAATACAACTGAGCATGTTAGCCAAAGTTACCTCGGTGGTGTGTTACATTATTTCAAACAGTTTCGCGCGCGCGTACATAGGGTTTTTGAAAAATACTAGCGTCGAAGTGTCTTTACATTGATTATCAACATAATACGTTTCAAATTTTCATTATTGAAGTGACAAGTTTGTGTCGTTAATTGCAATTTATTATCTTCTTTAGAAAATAGGTAAAATCACTTTGAATGATATGTCATAAAACTCTTCTTTTTATCTTTTTTGTTTTATACAAAACATAGTTTTTGCTATTATCATTCTGAATTTTTATTTTTTGTTATCTAAAATACAATTTTGAGACATCATTTATGCGTTTCTACGATGTAAAGTTTGCATTATTACGTGGAAACGTTTTTGTTTCTACGACATAAAGTTTCCATTTCTACGATATAAAGTTTTCGTTTCTATATAGAAACGAAAATCTCATTTGACAGTTTACCGACAGTTTACTTTTGAAAAAAGTGCATCTAACGTATTGATATACAGTGAATAGACATTACGACACTTGTTTATTTATAAAACCTATGTACAGTTTTCAAAATTTTAAAATATTTATCCTCACTACTTAATTTAGTAGTTTTATTTGCTCAACTCGTGAACTTGACGATTTATTCTATACATCATACTTGCTAAATTCTGTTTAGAAAATATCTAACAAAAGAGTAAATCTAAATACAAAAAAAAGAGGCGGTAAACCGCCTCTTTGAATGATGCACTATTAGTGCATACCAATATTTTGAGATGATTATTTCTTCAATGAATCTCTATACCATTCATAAAGACGCTCAACACCTGCCTCAATCTCAACCTTGTGAGTCCAACCAAGACGATGAAGTTTATCTACATCTATCAACTTGCGTGGAGTACCATTCGGTTTGCTGTCATCCCAGATAACATTGCCTTCAAAACCAACAGTTCTTACAACTAGGTTTGCAAGTTCCTTAATCGTAAGTTCCTTGCCTGTACCAACATTGATGTGACAGTTGCGAATCTCGCCTAACTTTGGCAAAGCTCCACCACGACCTTCACTGTTGTTGCGGTCTACTGCGCCGTTGATCTTGGCACCATAGAAGACACTTGAATATTTCTCAATACCTATGATATCTTTGAAATCAACATTTAGTAATACGTGAACACTGGCATCTGCCATGTCTTCGCTCCAAAGAAACTCACGTAGCGGACTTCCGTCACCCCAAAGGGTAACCTTGTTGTCTTCTATACCATAGAATGCAAGAGCCTTGAGAATACGTTCCTTATCATTCTTTCCGTCGACATTGCCTTCACCAATAATAGCGCATAACTTATCTGTAGGATTGATAGGACGCTTGTCCATATCCACACGAATTTCATCCCAATCATTATCATGAATAAGTTTTGCCAAATAAATCTTACGCATCATAGCCGGCATGACATGGCTATTCTCCAAATGGAAATTATCATTAGGACCATAAAGGTTGGTAGGCATAACGGCGATATAGTTTGTACCATACTGCAAGTTATAGCTCTCACACATTTTAAGTCCGGCAATCTTTGCTATTGCATACTCTTCATTAGTATATTCTAACGGAGAAGTAAGCAAAGCCTCTTCCTTCATTGGCTGCGGAGCATTCTTAGGATAAATACAAGTACTACCCAAAAACAACAGTTTTTTCACTCCATGTGAATATGCATTACTGATTACATTACACTGAATCTTCATATTCTGCATAATGAAATCAGCACGATAAAGAGAGTTGGCGATGATACCACCAACAAATGCGGCAGCAAGAACCACTGCATCAGGACGCTCTTCATCAAAGAATTTCTTTACAGCATACTGATCAGTCAGGTCGAGTTCATGATGCCCACGACCAATCAGATTATTATAACCTCTTGATTTAAGGTTGTTCCAAATTGCCGATCCTACAAGACCGTGATGACCGGCAACATATATCTTACTATTCTTATCTAACATAATTATTATTTCACAATACCTTTCTCAAGATATTCTGCCAAATTAGTTCTCACATGTTCTGCCGCACCATCCGAAGCGACCTTTGCCATATCACTGTCTACCATGATATTTACAAGTTCCTCGAAACTTGTCCTACTTGGATTCCAACCAAGCTCAGCCTTAGCCTTTGTTGGGTCACCCCAAAGATTAACAACATCTGTTGGACGATAGAAGTCTGGGCTAACCTCAATAAGTACTTTTCCTGTAGCCTTATCAATACCCTTCTCATCCATTCCTTCGCCCTTGAATTCAAGTTCTATACCAACACGCTTGAAAGCATGATAGCAGAATTCGCGTACACTATGCTGAACACCGGTAGCTATAACAAAGTCCTCAGGTTTCTTGTGCTGAAGAATCAGCCACATACATTCAACATAATCCTTTGCATATCCCCAGTCACGAAGTGAACCCAAGTTACCAAGGAACAGTTTTTCTTGCTTGCCCTGTTTGATGCGAGCTACAGCAAGAGTAATCTTTCTTGTTACGAAAGTCTCTCCTCTGCGTTCACTCTCATGGTTAAACAATATACCTGAGCAGCAAAACATGTTATAAGCCTCACGATATTCTCTTACAATCCAAAAGCCATATTGCTTAGCTACGGCATAAGGACTGTATGGATGGAATGGTGTATTCTCATTCTGAGGAACTTCCTCAACCTTTCCATACAATTCTGACGTTGATGCCTGATAAATTCTACATGTATCAGTCATGCCCAACTGGCGAACAGACTCTAAGACACGCAATACACCAACTGCATCAACATCAGCAGTAAACTCAGGAGAGTCAAAACTTACCTGAACATGACTCTGTGCGGCAAGATTATATATTTCTGTTGGGCAAACTTTCCCAATAACACCCAACATACTCATTGAATCACCAAGGTCAGCATAATGAAGATGGAAATTTGGTTTCCCCTCCAAATGCGCGATACGTTCGCGGTAATCTACTGATGAACGACGGATTGTACCATGTACATCATAACCCTTATCAAGCAAAAATTCTGCAAGATAAGAACCATCCTGTCCAGTAATACCGGTAATTAAAGCAACTTTCTTTTCCATGAAATATTTATATTCTTTTTTCTCCTTTATTATAAATAAAGTTTTATTGTTTATTTTTCCTGATCTTCTGCAAACTGCTTAATACGCTGTTCCTCGCTAAGTTTACAAATCAACAACTTACCATCACTTTCCGCAACAATATATCCATCAAGTCCCTGGATTACCACTTTTTTCTCTTTCAGTGCATGAACAATGGTGTTATGGGTATCAAATAAAGATATGTTATCACCAATAATACTATTTCCATAAAGGTCCTTGCGATTTTGCATAAGCAGACTTCCCCATGTACCAAGATCACTCCATCCGAAATTAGCTGGACAGACAAAGATCTCTTCTGCTTTTTCCATTATTGCATAGTCGACAGAGATATTATCGCACTCACAATAATATTTATCTATCATTTCCTGCTCTTGTGGAGTCCCATAAATACTAAGCATGCTTTCAAACAACTTCGCCATTGAAGGCTGATAAACTCTGAAAGCATTCACAATAGTACTGACATTCCAAATGAAGATACCAGCATTCCAAAAATAATTATTTTTGCGAATATACTGTTCGGCTGTATTCAAATCTGGCTTTTCACGGAATGAATCAACACGAAATATCTCTTTGTTGCGAGGGGAATGCACTGACAGGTCTGCTTGAATATAACCATACCCTGTCTCAGGTCTATTAGGTTTCATGCCAAGGGTGACAATAGAATCTGTCTCACCTGTGAATTTCATGCAAGACTTCACTACTCGCGCAAACTCGGCAGTATCTGTAACAATATGATCACTTGGACTGACAACAATATTAGCTTTAGGATCTACAGACTTTATCTTCCAGCTAACATAAGCTATACATGGAGCAGTGTTTCTGCGACATGGTTCAAGAAGGATATTCTTTAATGGTACCTCAGGCAGTTGCTCGTGGCATTTATCAAAATATTTCTTGTTAGTAACAATCCACACATTTTCAGGGTCGCAAATATCTTTGAAACGATCCCTTGTTAGCTGAAGCAACGACTTGCCTACTCCAAGAACATCAATAAATTGTTTAGGGCATTCCTGAGTACTCATCGGCCAGAATCTGCTCCCAACTCCACCAGCCATTATAACTAAATGGTTATTCTTATCTGCCATATCTATATTATAGTTTTTTAAAGATGCTTCAAAGTTAAACATTTTTTTCCTATATACAAAGAAAGGGCAGATAAAATCTGCCCTTTCCATATAATAAACCGAGTTGAAACCTTAACATCTCGGTATATAATCAATTATTTTGCATACAAAGCAACAATAGTCTCATAGAGTTCCTGCTTACCTGAAGTCTGCTTTGGCTCTTCAACCTTCTTACCATATTCGTAAACCTGCTCGAAAGAAAGTTTACCTGCTTCGAAGTCTTTACCAAGACCTTTGTCGAAGCTAGCATAACGCTCCTTCTTCATCTTAGGAAGTGCACTTTCTTCCAAGATTGCAGCTGCATTCTCCAAAGCACGAGCCATAGTATCCATACCGCTGATATGAGCGATAAATAGATCATCCTGATCAGTTGAGTTACGACGAAGCTTAGCATCGAAGTTTGTACCACCATTGCCAAGACCACCGTTGCGGATAATCTCAAGCATAGCCTGTGTCATCTCATAATTATCGATTGGGAACTGGTCTGTATCCCATCCGTTCTGAGCGTCACCACGGTTAGCATCGATAGAACCGAGCATACCATTGTCAACAGCAACAGCAAGTTCATGCTCGAAAGTATGACCAGCAAGAGTTGCGTGGTTAACCTCGATATTTACCTTGAAGTCCTTGTCAAGATTATGAGCTTTCAAGAAACCTACTACAGTCTCTGTATCTACATCATACTGATGCTTTGTTGGCTCCATTGGTTTTGGCTCAATCAAGAATGTACCTGTAAAGCCCTTAGAACGAGCATAGTCACGAGCAGCAGTAAGCATCTGTGCCATGTGCTCTTTTTCACGCTTCTGATCTGTGTTAAGAAGGCTCATATAACCTTCACGTCCACCCCAGAATACATAGTTTGTACCGCCCAACTTAATAGTTGCGTCGATAGCGTTCTTTATCTGTACGATAGCACGTGCAACAACGTCAAAGTCAGGGTTTGTAGAAGCACCATTCATGTAACGCTTGTTACTGAATACGTTTGCAGTACCCCAAAGAAGATGCTTGTCAGGATTCTGAGCAAGTTTCTCTTTCAAGTAGTCTGTAACAGCTACCATACGAGCCTCATACTCTTCAACATCCTTACCTTCGTCTACTAAGTCGATGTCATGGAAACAGAAATAGTTGATACCCAACTTGTCCATAATCTCGAAACCTGCATCTGCCTTATCTTTAGCACGCTGTACAGCGTCTGCAGCCTTATCCCATTCATAAGAACGAGTCTGTCCACCAAACTGGTCTCCACTAGCTCCACCCAGTGTATGCCACCAAGCCATAGCGAACTTCAACCAATCCTTCATTTTCTTACCCATTACGACCTTTTCTGAATCATAATAGTGGAAAGCCATAGGGTTCTTACTTTTTGTTCCTTCAAAAGGAATCTTACCAATCTGTGGAAAATACTCTTTTGCCATAATTTTAAATATTTAGGTTTTTAAATCAAATTTATCTTAGGTTTATTTATTAATAGACGCTGCCAAAGCTTCTTTCCATTCTGCATAAGCACTGAGATATGCATCACGTTTTGTTTCGTCAGGTTCTATTACATCCAATTTCTTCAATGTTGAGAATGCTTCTACATTATCTTTATAGATACCGGCACCCATACCAGCACCCTTAGCAGCACCAACACTGCCGTCTGTATCATATAATTCAATTGTTGCACCGCTAACACCAGCAAGCGTATCCCTGAACATTGGGCTAAGGAACATATTTGCCTTGCCAGCATGAATGTCATTAATATTCATTCCCATGTGCTGCATCACTTCCATACCATAACAGAAACTGAAGACGATACCTTCTTGTGCTGCACGAACGAGATGTGCCTGATTATGCTTGTTGAAACTCAATCCTTGAACAGAGCAGCCTACTTCCTTGTTTTCAAGTACTCTCTCTGCACCATTTCCAAATGGTATAATCTTAACACCTTCACTGCCAATAGGTACAGACAATGCAAGATCATTCATTTCGTTATAGCTATAGTTTGGAGTGATATTTCTATGTACCCATGCATTCAATATACCTGTACCATTGATGCAAAGCAATACGCCTAGACGATCAAGTTCTGTTGTATAGTTGGCATGTGCGAATGTGTTTACACGACTCTTTGGATCATAGTTAACATCACCGAGCACACCATATACTACACCAGATGTTCCAGCAGTACTTGCAATCTCGCCAGGATTAAACACATTGAGGCTGACAGCATTGTTAGGCTGATCACCAGCACGATAGCTGATAGGTGTGCCTTCCTTGAGTCCTAATTCTTTAGCAGCTTCAAGAGAAACTTCACCCTGAACAGAGAATGTTGGTACGATGTCTGCAAGCATGCTTTCATCAAAGCCAAAGTAATCAAGCAAGAACTTTGCAGGCTTCTTAGCTTTGAAGTCCCACATCATTCCTTCAGACAAACCGCTTATTGTTGTACGGATATCGCCACACAACTTCATAGCAATATAGTCACCGGGCAACATTATCTTGTCTATCTTAGCAAACAATTCAGGTTCATTTTCTTTAACCCATGCTAACTTAGCAGCGGTGAAATTACCTGGAGAGTTAAGCAGATGACCAAGACACTTTTCAGAACCAAGTTCTTTAAATGCACGCTCGCCATAAGGAACAGCGCGAGAGTCACACCAAATAATACTTGGGCGCAACACTTCTTTATTTTTATCAACACATACAAGACCATGCATCTGATAAGAAATACCAATAGCAAGAATATCCTCGCCTTTAGCATTAGTCTCTGCCATTATCTTTTTAAGGGATAATTTAGCGTTGTCCCACCACATTTGTGGATTCTGTTCAGCCCATCCAGCCTTTACAGCTATAATAGGTGCTTCTTTTTCAGGGTAAAAGGCTGTTGCAGATATTTCACCAGTTTCAACATCTACAAGAGATGCTTTTACTGAACTACTGCCTACATCAAAGCCTAATAAATATCTTTTATTCATGTTATTAAAATTTCGATAGTTATATCATGTCTATATATAAAACGAATAGAAATCAAATTCCCCCACACAAAACCATAAAATATTTTGTTTTTTTATTCTCGGCTACTTTTCATAGTATTAAAGTGGTAAAACATTCAAGAGGATTCGCCTATAAGATGTCAACATAGGAACACCATTGTCAACGACTCTGAGAATGATATGTATCGTGCGATTGGCTGCATTCTTGGGGACAATGAAGCTACACACAGCATATTGAGAAATATTCAAATCTACATCGCCCTTATAGGTGGAAGGTTCTTTATAATAGTTCCAATCATAGGTCAACTTGTTATGATCTGGATCATACGATTTCGCTGCGTTTAAAACGACCTTCTGCCCTGCTTTTACTTTCAACACAAGGATTTCTTTACCGTTATTATTACCTATTACGACAACAGGATGATGGTTAGCATCCTTAAAGTTGGAACATACGGTCCACTGCATCCTAGCAGCAAAGTCATTGTAGATATCATTCTTCCATCTTAGTATGGCATTTGCGCCTTCTGAAGCAGAAGGTATCATGTAGTAAGGGTCATATTGTGTTTCGTCGAGACCATTCTTCTTCACCCAGTCCATACCTCGAATGTCTGCAATACGTTTGGTAGCAAATCTACCACCCCATCCACCATATTCGGCATGTTCAGGGACGTTAAGCCCATTATTTAGACAATACATAAATGATGGAGAGTCTCCCTCTATAGCCCAAATTCTATTTGGATAAATAGCACCTAACTGACCTACATCTTGTATTTTATCTTTTGTCCATTGGTCGGATGGTGCCCAACCATATATTTCCTTGTTTCGGATATAAATAATATTAGGGAAATTCTTTACGATCCAAGCTCCAGCATCGTCTTGTCCTAAGACATCATACACGCGAATCTTGCGAACAAACGCATCAACCTGACTCTTTGTTCTTATGTGACTAACTTTCCAAAGCGCTTGTGCAAGCGTGCTAAGTCCTGACCATGCTGATATCCATACTGGTCGTGGATCGTCTTGATCTACAATTTTAATAATCCATTCAGACCCCTCACTGTCTTTGCCTTCACCTACTCCATGCATGGCAGCTTCTGGTTGTCCTTGCTTAACGATAGACCGAAGATATGCAGCAGAAGGATATGCCGCACTATGCACCCTTAAATTAGGCAGAACAGCTTCGTAACTGTTAATCATATTATTGATGAGTTGTATTGCTCCATGGCCATAAGGAACCCAGGCATGCTGAGATATAAAGCCTTCTAACTCAACTTGGTCTAATGAAACAAATAAATGCACTAATGATTGTGTGTCATCAGGGTCAGAACCACCAATATCTGACATGACAATCATTCTTGTTTGGGCTGTGAGGCATAGATTACTTATTAACAATAATAATATAATTCCAACTTTTTTCATTGCATCAGTCTAATGTATTATTTATTCAGGTTGTATTGTAATTGCAAACTTAAAGTATTTTTTTTACAAGGCAGATGCCTTTATGCTATAAAAAGCTATCGTTAACCTAGAATTACCAATATTAACAATCATGCATTACAACACATTTGTGGCAAACTGTATCTCCAGAATAAATTAATGTGTGTGTGTTGCATGACAAATGAATAAGGCTAGGTATATAATCGAAAAACCGTCCAACAGAATCATCCATTGGGCGGCTTTCACTAACAGTTATATATTTCTTAAAAATGCAATCTTACATCTACACCACATTGGAAAGGATTTCCCAATTGGGCGAAAGTATAATTTACTCCTGTAGCAGCTGTCTGAACTGCGAAGGTATTATATTTTGTGTCAGTCAAATTACGTCCCCAGAAACTAACGATAACTTTACCAAAGTCTGCATCTGCATGAGCACCTAGCACAGCATACAAGTTTTGAGAATAAGTATTTGCTTCATCCCAATATGTCTTGCCCTGAGCATTGACATTAGCACCCAAAGTGATACTTTTGAGCATGCCACATGACATATCAAAACGATAATCTGTGTAAGCACCGATGGTATGCATTGGTACAAAAGGAACATATTTTCCTGAATAATCAACGGCCTTAGCACCCTCACCATCAATATAATCTTTGAAAGCAGCATGTGTCAAACCATAGCTTACGCCCCAAGTCATATGATCATTGAACGCATTACCACGAAGACAAGCCTCAATACCGCAGCTATAACTCTTGCCAGCATTAGTCATCATACGACCAAATCCGTAATTTCCAGCCATAACAGAAAGTTGTTGATTATTAATCTGCATGTAATAGGCAGAAAAATCAAAGTGGATAGAATTATTGAATAAGTTCATATGAGTTCCAGCCTCATAGTTCCAACTGGTCTCTGGCTTATATGATATTGTCTTTGATATATTATCATAATATTGAGCATCATGCTGCAATACCATGTTTCCATGTGCAGACTGAGCACTTGCTGAAAGTTCTGTCTGAAGCACGTCGGAGAACATCTGCATATTGAAACCACCAGCACGATATCCCTTGCTAACAGTAGCATAAACGTTGCTACCATCATCACTAATGCGATAGTTCAAACCAAACTTTGGTAATAATTGATCAAAATTATCATGATTTTTATTAGTAAGATATGTAGAAACAAGTGCGTCAACATGCTGTCCCATTACATCTTCTGATAATTTTACAGATGCACTGGTAGCGTAATCAATAGCAACATGAGAATAATCATAGCGTAAACCCAATGTGGCAGTTAGACGTTTTGTTATATCAAAAGCAGACTCATGATAAAAAGCTAAGTTTGTTGTTGGTGTGTGGAACAATCCAGGAACAGTAGACATCGTCATATTGATTTTACATCCACCCATACGCTGAATAAGCGCAGCGGCAGCCTGCTCCCCCATGCGCTTAGCCATTGCCTGAAGCATACCATTATAGGCATAAGCAGTGATACTATTAGACAACATCTTATTCATATCGTCGTCAAAATATACAGGAGAATCAGTTTTCAACCATTGTGAGGAGAAATATGTTCCAAAAGTCCAATGCCAGAAACCACCTACAGCATGGTTGCCTTTAAGGGCAAACTCCTGAGTAATAGCATTCTGGAATTGACGCTGCTCCAAGTGCATATAATCCTGAGGAAGGTAGTCTTGATCCATAAGCATGTTATCACGAAGATACTGATAACTTGTAGTACTTGTGAAATCAAAATAATTAGCCTTGAAACCAAAGGTAAATGCAGTGTTCAACATATTACGACGATAACCAGACTGTCTATTAGTATTTGGCATCGCTGTAGAACCAGTTTCTGCATTCAACATTCCATAAGGAAAACCATTCTGATTTACATATTGATAATCAGCAAGGAAGTTAAGACTGATTCTGTCGGTAGGTTCAGCTACTAATCGCAGACGTCCACCAGCTTCGTTATATTTATCAGCATGTTCACCAGAATAAGTATTACGGAAAAAGCCATTCTGTCCATTATAGAAACCAGCCAATGACATACCAAACTTATCGCTAAACTTTGAATAATTAGCAAACTCAACATTGCGATAAAGACGTGAGCCGATACCCAGATTGACATCTGTACCCTGATAATTAAGAGGGTTCTTGGTATAAAGTCTTACTAGTCCACCTTCGGTATTCTGTCCATAAAGAGTTCCCTGAGGACCACGCAATACATCAACACAATCAAGCTGATAGGTATGGAAATTAAATGCACTCTTGCTTATAAGTGGCATTCCATCAAGATAGAATCCAACTGCCGGACTATTTACTCTACTGCCTATACCACGCATATACATTGAAGAAGTGATGCGTGAACCATAATTAGGCATAGCAAAAGAAGGAACATATACAGACAACTCGCGAATATCGCGAACACCTAAACTATATATTTCCTTACTTGAAAATACACTACTGCTTAAAGATTGCTGACGAAGTCTTTGAAATTCTTTCGGCTGACTGATGACAACAACCTCATCCAAGTCATGAACACGTGATGAGTCAAGGAGACTGATGTTGGCAAAAGGATTACGCAATGTTCCTGCCATTGAACTACCAAGAGAAGCCGCGGCAAATATAATTGCCAGAGATATATTCTTATTCATATTCCGTAATAATTTACGGATGCAAAGATAACGATTTAAATAGTATTATGAAATCCTTATTTATTATGAATTTTCGGCACCACAAACAGGACAATGTCCCTTATGACGCATAGATGCTCCACAATTTCCACATATATACGTTGTACGATTAGTTGAAATGAATCTATACAATGCAAAAAAGACATAAGCTACCAAGAATATATATCCTATATAATATAAAGTTGTGATGCTAAACAATATATAATTTACAGCACATACCCCAGCCAAACCACCAAGATAAAGCACAGCTTCTGAGAATGGTAGTTTATGAAGTGCATCATCAACGGCTGCTATTGCAACAATAAGAATAGCCCATACTGAAACCAAGAATATAGACAACAATGGAGCTACTGAATATGGATTCAATGTAGGGTGAAAATAAAAATGACGCCAAACATCAGGAACAAAATTCTGAATACTGGCATAAAAAGTAGCAGAACATGCAACGATGATAGCCAAGAGAGTTGGATAAAACGAATCTATATCACGGAAATGTACTATCTTGGCATTTTTACGCATAATAGTACGAATAAGATAACTGAATGCTATTAATGCCAATACAACAAGGAATATCAACAAGTGGGCATCGGAGAATATTGAAATGAATTGTGAGATGGGATCGTCAGGAACCACTTTTGGTAATAATATTGACTCACGTTGCCAACCGAATGTAGACTGATCACGTGCTACCTGTACCCATACAGAATCAATTGAATCTGTAGGTATAATTCTTATATCAGCAACAACTAGATGATCGTGCTTGTGCAGATATATAGTGTCAGTAGGCAGATATGCAGAAACTTCCTCTGGCTGCTGTCTGATAAGAGCCAGAGAATCAGACTTAACAATAAAATTATAATTCTTGGTATAATAATGATTACTTTCAAAAGACAAAGAGTCTTTCTGTTTTGCACTATATGTTACCATAGCACCATGAGTTACAGGCTTGTGATGATAACAAGAAGAAAACAGTAGGAGAACTGTGACCATCAAGCTCACCAACCAAAAAATATTATTGTTGATCTTATTATTCTGCATAGACATTCATCTGACATTCAGCACAATTAAATTCCAATCTAAACTTTCTACCATCATATAGTCGAAGATATAAAGGTTCGCTCCATTGAGGTTTCTGTCCACCACGTTTCACACAATATCCAAAAGTATAACGAAGACAATGCCTGCACTGCATGATGAGAGGTTGCTTTACCGGTGAAAGCTCATAGGCTGGCTGATATTTAATCAATCCCTTATTCTCATAAAAATCACGTGCAAGTTCATTTGATATATTATATAGGTATGGATGTTTGCCATACTCTTTTGGGAATGTATTTTCTTTAATAGAACTTTCAGGCAAAGAGCTATATTCGATATTTGTTGTGACAACTCCTACCATTGCAAGTTTTTCTATTACATCACGACGCAGATCAGACAACAGACTTGATGGAATGAAATACTGATCAGCACCTTCAGCAATGATTATATCTGAACAATGATAAACCGTATTTCCCAATTTACCAAGTTGTCTTACAATATTATCATGTTGTGGCTTATTGGCTGTCTGATGTTCAAACACTATCGTTGATGTTGCAGAGAAGTTCAACTCGTCATTGAATATCCTTAAAGAAAAGCCTCCATCAATAGCTTCAAAAAACATTTTAATAGCTATCTTTCGCTCTGCAGTATCACCGGTCAACAGCTTATTAAAAGCTACATCATTATTACGATAAAGAACTGTTCCCGGTTTTAAATGCTCAGGCATCTTGAATGGGAACAATCTATTACCAACAGCTTTATTTACGCGGAAACCTTCTAATTCGTGTTCACCATTGATAAAGCACAATCCATCACCATTTGCAAACATAGCTGTGCCGGCAACATTAAATGAATTAGAACTAATTTCCTTCACCTTACCTACATATTCGCCCATTGCCTTTGGAGTATCGAAACTAGCGATATCAGGTTGGCGACCATTAAGGAAATAGGTTGTAAAACCTCTATTGAAAGTTTTTTTGAGATTAGGTTCAAAGGCATATTCCACTTTTCCGAAAGAAGCACGACGATAGACTGTAGGATGCTTCTTGATGATTTTGTCAAGCTGTGAACTATAAGCTGCAACAACATTCTTTACATAATCAACATCTTTAAGTCTACCTTCTATCTTGAAAGAACAAGCTCCACTTTCAGCAAGCAGTTCCAAATTATCAATCTGGCACATATCACGCAATGACAACAGGTGACGCTGATGCTCTATCTCATGGTCTTCTGAATCTACAAGATCAAATTTCATGCGACAGAATTGGGCACACTTTCCCCTATTAGCACTACGATTAAAACAATATTGAGAAGCATAACATACACCTGAATAACTAACACAGAGGGCACCATGAACAAATACCTCCAATTCAATGTTTGGAACATTCTGATGTATTGCTGCTATTTCTTCAGCAGACAATTCACGTGCGAGTACTGCACGTTTGAAACCAAGTTCACGAAGATATTCAACTTTATTAGAACTGCGATTATCTGTTTGAGTAGAGGCATGAAGTTCTATGCTAAAGCCATCTTTTTCTTTCAGTTCTTCAACAAGTTTCAGAACACCCATATCCTGAACAAGCAAAGCATCAACTCCTATTTCGTTTAACTGTAAAAGTAGTTTGCGTGTATCATCAATTTCGTTATCATATATAATCGTATTGACAGTTACATACACCTTTGCACCAAACTGATGAGCATAATCACACAACGTCTTTATGTCTTCAACAGAATTTCCAGCAGCAGCACGTGCACTAAAACGTGATGCTCCTATATAGACGGCATCAGCACCATGACTGATTGCAGCCATTCCACATTCAATATTTTTTGCCGGAGCTAATAATTCAAGTGAACGCATTATATCTAATTTCTTTATTTACAGTTACTTATTAACGAATATCATCAATGTTATATGGAGTTTCCTGATATACATAGTAATTAATCCAATTGCTATATAAAAGGTTAGCATGCGCACGCCAAGTAACAAGAGGATCATTATCAGGATTGTTATCTCTATAATAATTAAAAGGCAATTCAACATCGTCTCTTGTGCCAAGATCTCGCTTATATTCTTTATCAAGAGTATCAGGGGCATATTCAAGATGACCAGTAATGAAGAATTCTCTACCACCACGTGCCATGACCATACTAACACCACTATCAGGAGATTCAGCGATTATCTTTAAATCATCAACCTTCTCAATATCGTCACGATGAACTTCTGTGTGACGACTCTGTGGCATATTGAACAAGTCGTCAAAACCACGGAATATTGGCAATGTAGGTTCTAAAGGATATTGTCCAAAGATTCCAAACATTTTCTTTGATAATGAATATTTTGGTATGTCGTAGAAATGATAAAGTGCAGCCATTGCACCCCAACAAAGATACATTGTACTGGTGACATGCGTACGCGCCCAATCAAAAATATTTGTTATCTCGGGCCAATATTGAACATCTTCATAATCCATTGTCTCTATCGGAGCACCTGTGATTATCATTCCGTCAAACTTCTGCTTGCTGAGTTCGTCAAAATCCTTATAAAACATCATCATATGCTCAATAGGTGTGTTCTTGGGAGTATGACTTTTCAGTTTCATAAAATATATTTCTACCTGTAACGGTGTGTTTGAAAGTAAGCGCACCAAGTCAGTCTCTGTCGTTATCTTCAATGGCATAAGATTTAAGACAACGATTTTCAACGGGCGAATTTCCTGGCTGTGAGCACGGGTTTCGTCCATTACAAATATATTTTCTTTCTTCAGAATTTCAATAGCCGGCAATTTATCCGGCAATCTTAACGGCATAGTTTATCCTTTCACTTATAAAATTATATGCAAAGATAACGCAAATAGAATACAATACAAAAAGAATTCATTCTTTTTTATTGTTGAGATGCAGCTTATCTTATTCAAAGATAACGCAAATAGAATACAATACAAAAAGAATTCTTTCTTTTTTATTGTTGAGATGCAGCTTATCTTATCCAAAGATAACGGAAATAGTATACAATACAAAAAGAATTCTTTCTATCTTATCTTTAAAAGGTAGCTTATCTTTGTACAAAAAAAGGTGCTGGAAATATGTTTCCAGCACCAATTATAATTATTAAAAATAGCTTTTTACCAAAGTTGCAAACGCTCACTTTCTGGCAAATACATCTTATCACCCTTCTTTATGTTCCATGCCTTATAGAAAGCTGCAACATGAGGAAGTGCACCGTTAACACGCCATTCACCAAGAGAATGAGGATCACGCTTTACACGATTGCGTATTTCTTTTTCTGTGATATTTTGTCCCCAAACACCAGCATAAGCAAGGAAGAAACGCTGAGCAGGAGTAAAACCATCCTTATCTTTCAAAGCCTTATTTGCAGTAGCCTTCATCAATGCATTGTAAGCAACCATCAAACCTCCGTGGTCTGCAAGGTTCTCACCCAATGTAAACTTACCATTTGAATGGAGTCCAGGAAGAACCTCTATTCCATCAAAATAGTCAGCATACATCTTAGCACGGCTATCAAATCCCTTTGCATCACTGGCAGTCCACCAATCTTTCATATTACCATCAGAATCATATTGACGACCTTGATCATCAAATCCGTGAGTCATCTCATGTCCAATGACAACACCGATAGCACCATAATTGAATGCTGCATCAGCCTTAGGATCAAAGAAAGGATACTGAAGAATACCTGCAGGGAAACAAATCTCGTTTGTTGTAGGGTTGTAATAAGCATTAACAGTCTGAGGTGTCATAAGCCACTCATCCTTATCAACAGGCTTACCAGCCTTATCGGCAATGCTCTTATCATTAGCAAATTTGCGACATGCCATTACATTCTCGTAATAACTCTTAGATGGATCTATAGTAAGTTTGCTATAATCAGTCCACTTGTTAGGATAACCTATCTTAACATAGAATTTGTCTAACTTCTTATGTGCATTTGCTTTAGTTGTATCACTCATCCATGTTTGAGCATCAATACGCTCTCCAAGACTTAACTGAAGATTCTTTACGAGCTCAGTCATCATCTTCTTAGAAGACTCTGGGAAGAAACGCTTTGAATACATACGACCAAGAGCTTCGCCCATCTGTGCTTCTACCTGATTTGTAGCACGCTTCCAAAGAGGATAATCCTCTTTACGGCCACTCATTGTCTTACCAAAGAAATCGAAGTTTGCTTCACGGATTTCATCAGAAAGATAGCTAGCACTATTCTGAATAACATCCCACTCCATAAGAGCCTTGATCTCGTCGGCTGTCTGCAAAGACATCAACTTGTCAAGACCAGTCATAAATGCAGGCTGACCAACAACCATTGACTGAATGTATTCACTCTTTATTCCCTCTGAATTAGCCAATTGCTCTAAAGGAATATTTGGATAATCAGACTTAAACTCAGCAAGAGTCATCTTGTTGTAATTAGCCTGAGGATCACGAAGTTCTGTCATGCTCTTTGAAATAAGAGCAACCAATGTCTCCTGACGGAAGATATCAGCACTCTTTGCCTGAGCAGCAGCCTCGTCAAAGCCATAAAGCTTAAAGAGACGTGCAATATGCTTTTTATAAGCCTCGCGAATAGCAACAGTAGCAGAATCATTATTTACGTAATAATCTTTCTGTCCTAATGTAAGACCACTCTGAGTAATTGACAATATATTGTTTTTTACATCTTTCTCATCTGCACTGAAATATGAACCAAACTGAAGACCATAGCCCTGTGCAGCATATTTGATTTGGATAGCGCGCAAATCATTAACAGTCTTAGCAGCTTCGATTTCAGCAAGCATTGATTTAACTGGAGCTATTCCAGCTTTGTTACGTGCATCTACATTAAGAGACTGCTTGTAGAAATCAGAAAGTTTCTGCTCAATTGAACCCTTTTTGAACTTCTTTTTCTGAAGGTCACTAAGGATGCTGTTAATACGCTTGTTGTTGTCTTCCTGTAACTGATCAAAACTACCAAAACGGCTATATGCAGCTGGCAGTGGATTATTTTTCTGCCAACCGCCAGTAGCAAACTGGTAGAAATTGTCCTGGGGACGAACAGACTTGTCGAAGTTTTTCTCCACAAGTCCCGAATTATTCTGTGCTACACCAACCATAGGTGCTGCAGCAAACATCATAATCGGAAATAAACTTTTCATTTTCATCATCTAAATAGTTTATGTTTATATTATTACTATTTCTGTAATTCACTTAAAGCATCAGATAAAATGAACCATTCTTCATTTTCCTTATCTAAAGAATCCTTTATTGACTTGTATTCTGTTACAAGCTTCATATTCGTAGAATTCTTAGGATTCATCAATAAAGTATCAAGTTCTTTTATTCTCTTCTCCATCGTTGCAATTTTTGTCTCGCAGTCTTTGACTTTCTTTTCAGCCTTCTTTAGCTTTTTCTGCTGCTCTTTATGTTCTGCATAAGACATTTTACTAGCAGGAGATTCAACTGTTTTGCTAGAAGCATCAAATTGAACGGTAGCATTAGTTATAGCCTCATGTATTGTTTCTGCATTATGTGCATGAAGGTAATCATAGATACCGCCAAGATGCTCGATGACTTTACCACCACCAAACTCATAAACTTTATCCACAAGTCCATCAAGGAATTCACGGTCATGGCTCACGATAATAGCTGTTCCATCAAAAGCTTTTATGGCTTCTTTCAAGACATCTTTTGATGGCAAGTCCAAATGGTTTGTAGGCTCATCAAGGATTAGTAGATTTACAGGTTCCAACAATAGTTTTATCATTGCCAATCTACTGCGTTCTCCACCACTTAGGACCTTTACTTTTTTATCAGAAATTTCACCACCAAACATGAATGCACCTAGCAAATCATTAATTCTAAGACGCATATCACCTGTAGCGACTTCATCTATTGTATCATATATGCTAAGGTTCTCATCAAGTAACTGTGCCTGATTCTGAGCAAAATATCCTATCTGTATATTATGACCAACTTTCAGTTTACCAGTATATGAAATTTGATTCATGATACATTTTACGAGAGTTGATTTACCTTCACCATTCTTACCTACAAATGCAATTTTTTCACCACGCTTTATTGTAAGATTCACATCTGAGAAAATAGTATGATCTCCATAATCCTTCCTCAAATCCTCACATATAACAGGATAATCACCACTTCTAAGGCATGGAGGAAACTTCAGATGCATTCTACTGTTATCAACATCATCAACTTCAATAGGCACAATTTTTTCGAGTTGTCTTATTCTCTGTTGTACCTGCACAGCCTTCGATGCCTGATATCTGAATCTATCTACAAAAGATTTAATATCAGCCATTTCTCTTTGCTGGTTTTCATAAGCACGTAACTGCTGTTCACGACGTTCTGCACGTAACACAAGATACTGATTATACTTAACCTTATAATCCTCTACGTGTCTACATGTTAATTCCAACGTGCGATTAGTAACGTTGTTTATAAAAGCTCTATCATGACTGACCAAGAGAACAGCGCTTGAACTTTGCGTAAGGAATTGTTCCAGCCATTGAATACTCTCAATATCCAAATGGTTGGTTGGCTCATCCAAAAGAAGTACGTCAGGTTTCTGAAGCAATATCTTAGCTAGTTCTATACGCATACGCCAACCACCAGAAAATTCTTTAGTTGGGCGATCAAAATCCTCACGGGAAAAACCAAGCCCAAGAAGAGTTTTTTCTATCTCAGCCTCGTAACTTTCACCACCAAGCATCATATAACGCTCATGTTCCTGAGTGAACCTATCAACCAAGTCTGCATAAGAATCACTCTCGTAATCTGTACGATCGGTCATTTCTTGCTGCATCTTTTCTAGATGCAGCTTGAGTTTTGTATTATTTGCAAAAGCCTTTCTTGTCTCTTCCTTTACTGTAGTATCATCCTGAAGCTTCATTACCTGTGGAAGATATCCTATAGTAGAATCATTAGGGATAGCAATATTACCTGCTGTCGGTTTCTGTAAACCACATAATATCTTAAGCATAGTTGACTTTCCCGCACCATTTTTTCCTACAAGCGCAATGCGATCACGATCATTCACAACAAAACTAACATCCGTGAACAATGGTTTCACACCAAATTCAACCTTCAAACCTTCTACTGAGATCATTTATTTTACTATTTTATTATTGTTTACAAAGGTAGACATTATCAATAATATTACAAAATTAATTCTATAAATTTAATAAAAGTATTATCTTTGCATACCAAGTATAAACTAAAAAAGAAATATGACAAACGTAAATGATATCATATCAAAGAATTTGAGCATTCCTATTACTGGAGTTTCAAATACAATACTGTTGCTTGATGAAGGATGTACCATTCCTTTCATTTCTAGATACAGAAAAGAACGTACAGGGTCTTTAGATGAAGTACAGATCACAGATATTAGTGTGATGTATGATAAACTGAAAGAGCTTATAAAAAGAAAAGAGACCGTTGTAAAGACCATTGGAGAACAAGATAAATTGACACCTGAGCTATCAAAAAAAATAGATGAGTGTTGGAATGCTAACGAACTGGAAGACATATACTTACCATACAAGCCTAAAAGAAGGACTAGAGCACAGATTGCAAGGGAAAAAGGACTTGAACCACTTTCTGTTATCATAATGATGCAATGTGAGCAAAACCCACAAAAGGTTGCAGAAAGATTCGTGCACAATGATGTCAATAACATTGAAGAAGCACTTGACGGAGCAAAAGACATTATCGCTGAAACAATTAGTGAGGATGAACAATCAAGACTATCTGTAAGAAAGTCCTTTAAAAGAGATGCCATGATTGTCTCTAAAGTAATAAAGAACAAGAGCGATGATGAACAAGCACAAAAATTTTCAGACTATTTCGATTTTCAAGAGCCATTAAAGCGTTGCAGCAGTCATAGATTATTAGCTATGAGAAGAGGTGAAAACGAAGGAATCTTACGCATTAGCATTAATACAGACGAAGATGAGTGTATAGATAATATAAAGAGACATTACATTCATGGATATGGGAAATGTCAGCAACTTATTGGCGAAGCTATTGACGATTCTTTCAAAAGATTGATAAAACCATCTATTGAAACTGAATTTGCTAACTATAGTAAGGAATTAGCTGATGATGAAGCTATAAAAGTTTTTGCTGACAATCTGAGACAATTACTATTGGCTGCACCATTAGGCCAAAAAAGAGTTATGGGAGTTGATCCAGGTATAAGAACTGGATGCAAAGTTGTATGTCTTGACGCTCAAGGAGAACTCATTTATCATGATGTAGTATTTGCTGTTGGCGACAAAGCTAGTAGTAACGCTTTAAGTAAATTCAACAAGATCGTAAAAGACTATAACATCGAAGCTATTGCTGTAGGTAACGGAACAGCAAGCCGAGAAACTTCAGACATACTTAGAAAAATTGAAAATATACCAACTTATGTTGTTAGTGAAGATGGTGCTTCTATATATTCGGCATCAAAAATTGCCAGAGATGAATTTCCAGAATATGATCTAACTGTACGTGGAGCTGTTTCTATTGGAAGAAGACTTATGGATCCACTAGCAGAACTTGTGAAACTAGACCCCAAAAGCATAGGAGTTGGACAATATCAACATGATGTAAACCAAACAAAACTAAAGAAAACTCTTGATACTGTTATAGAAAGTTGTGTAAATACAGTTGGCGTAAATCTTAATACAGCAAGTAAACATCTGCTTACATACGTGAGCGGACTTGGTCCTACCATTGCACAAAATATTGTTGATTACAGAAAAGAGAATGGAGCTTTTGAAAGCAGAAATCAACTTAAAAAAATTGCCCGCCTTGGTACAAATGCCTTTGAACAATGCGCAGGATTTCTTCGCATACCAGATGCAAAGAATCCCCTAGACAATAGTGCTGTGCATCCTGAGAGTTACAAAGTTGTTGAGAAAATGGCAAAAGATAACAACTGTAAGGTAAAAGAACTTATAAATAATAAGGAGATTTTAAAAAGCATAAAGCTATCAAATTATATCACCGACAGTATTGGACTGCCTACACTACAGGACATACTGAAAGAATTGGAAAAACCAGGATTGGATCCAAGAGATCAAATTGAGACTTTCGAATTTGCCAAAGACGTAAAATCAGTTGAAGATTTAATAATTGGTATGGAACTTCCTGGAATAGTAACCAATATTACAAATTTCGGTGCATTTGTTGATGTAGGGGTTCATCAAGACGGATTAGTACACATCTCCCAATTGGCAGACAGATATATTAAAGATCCAAATGAAATTGTGAAACTCCATCAACAGGTAAAGGTTAAGGTTATTGAAGTCGACAGAAAAAGAAATAGAATAAGTCTTAGCATGAAACTATAAACAACAAAAAAAAGTCGCATTAGAACAAACTAATGCGACTTTTAATATGTAATAAGATAATTTACTTAACCTTATCAACAATAGCCTTGAAAGCCTCTGGATTGTTAACAGCGAGGTCAGCAAGGACCTTACGGTTAATTTCAATACCAGCCTTGTGGAGAGCACCCATAAGTGTAGAGTAGCTCATGTTCTCAAGACGAGCGGCAGCGTTGATACGCTGAATCCACAATGCGCGGAAGTTGCGCTTCTTGTTTCTACGATCGCGGTAAGCGTAAGTAAGACCTTTTTCCCAGGTATTTTTAGCTACCGTCCAAACATTCTTTCTAGCTCCATAATAACCTTTAGTGAGCTTAAGAATTCTATTTCTCTTTGCTTTTGAAGCAACGTGATTTACTGATCTTGGCATAGTTTTCTTTCTTCTTTAAATGTTCTACTAAGTTAAATTAACGGAGGCAGAGCAAGTCACGAACCTGCTTCATGTTAGTTTGGTCAACCATTGTCTGGTGAACAAGATTTCTCTTCTGCTTCTTTGTTTTCTTAGTCAGAATGTGACTGTGGTAAGCATGATGTCTTTTAATCTTACCAGTACCGGTGAAAGTAAATCTTTTCTTCGCACCGGAATTTGTCTTAACTTTTGGCATTTTTTTTTATTTTTAAATTGTTATCTATGAGTGGCAACGCATATACCCGGCGTTACGCACTTATTTTTTCCTTAATCATCTGAGCTTTCGTCTTCTTTCAGTTTACTAAAAACATCCACACAATCCTTCACATTTGTGAATTAATCGTTGTTTTCGTTATTATCTTCTGTAAGATTTTCAACTTTTTCAGCTGAATTAGCCCCAGTCTCACGCTTCTCCCTATCCAACTTTTGTTGGCTCTTCTTTACAACACCAATTTTCTTTGGTGCAATATATAGGAACATTTTCTTACCTTCTAGTTTAGGCATCTGTTCAACCTTACCAAATCCTTCAAGATCATTAGCAAAGCGGAGCAACAAAACCTCACCTTGTTCCTTGAAAAGGATAGAACGACCACGGAAGAACACATAAGCACGAACCTTATTACCTTCATTTAGGAATTCCTGTGCATGCTTCAACTTAAATTGATAGTCATGCTCATCAGTCTGAGGTCCGAAACGAATTTCTTTCACCTCAACCTTTATCTGCTTCTGTTTCATCTCTTTCTGATGTTTCTTCTGCTGATACAGGAATTTAGAATAGTCTACGAGACGACAAACAGGAGGCTGCGCATTAGGAGATATCTCAACAAGATCTAAACCCTGTTGGCGCGCCATATCTAAAGCTTTTCGTGTAGGAACCACTTCTGACTCGTCCTCTCCTACAATTCGGACTTCACGTACACGTATCTGTTCATTCGCACGGTACTGATTTTTCAATTTGTCATTCTTCATTAAACTATTTTATGTTCGTTTATACACTAAACGGGTGCAAAATTACTAAAAAAGTCGGGAAATACCAAAATAAATCCCGACTTTTTTATTTTATTATTCTTATATATTATATATAATTACTCGTTAACGGCAGAAAGCATTTCTTTTACTTCTGCATTTATACGCTGTGCGAACTCTTCCATTTTCATAGTTGCCTGTTCGCCACCGCCCTGCTTACGCATGCTGACAAGACCTTCTGCGCTTTCATTCTCTCCTACAATAACCATATAAGGAACACGCTTCAACTCGTTATCACGAATCTTACGTCCAATCTTCTCATTACGGTCATCAATAGTTGCTCTAACACCTACAGAATCAAAATATTGGCCAACCTTCTTTGCGTAGTCATTATACTTTTCTGAAATAGGTAAAATAGCAACCTGATCAGGTGTAAGCCACAATGGGAAATGTCCTGCTGTATGCTCGATAAGAACAGCTGTGAAACGCTCAAGACTACCAAATGGAGCGCGATGAATCATTACAGGAGTTTTCTTTGTATTATCCTCTGCTGTATATTCCAATTTGAAACGTGCAGGAAGATTATAATCTACCTGAATAGTACCCAACTGCCATCTACGTCCGATAGCATCTCTTACCATGAAGTCAAGTTTAGGACCATAGAAAGCAGCTTCGCCTACCTCACAATGAGCATTAAGCCCCTTTTCTTTGCAAGCTTCTTTAATAGCATTCTCACTCTCTTCCCAAACTTCATCAGAACCGATATATTTTTCTTTGTCGCTAGGATCACGAAGTGAGATCTGTGCTTCATAATTATCAAAATGGAAAGTTTTGAAAACTTTAAGAATAATATCAATTACATTCTCAAATTCAGCCTTTACTTGATCTGTGCGAACAAAGATATGTGCATCATCCTGTGTGAATGTACGTACACGAGTCAATCCATGTAATTCACCACTCTTCTCATAACGGAATACAGTTCCGAATTCAGCAATACGAAGAGGTAAATCTTTATATGAACGAGGTTTACGTGCATATACCTCACAGTGATGAGGACAGTTCATTGGCTTCAACATATATTCCTCATCCTCTTCAGGAGTATGAATAGGTTGGAAAGCATCCTTACCATAATGAGCATAGTGACCAGATGTCACATAAAGGCTCTTACTACCAATACCCGGAGTTATAACTTCCTGATAATTATATGGGCGAAGAAGTCCACGAAGCATTTCCTGCAAACGAAGACGAAGCTGTGTTCCCTTCGGCAACCATATTGGTAAGCCCTTACCTACACGTTCTGAGAACATGAATAGTTCCATCTCCTTACCAATCTTACGATGATCTCGTTTCTTAGCTTCTTCAAGCATCACAAGATACTCATCAAGCAACTTCTTCTTTGGGAAAGAGATACCATATATACGAGTCATCTGCTCGCGCTTAGCGTCACCGCGCCAGAAAGCACCAGCAACACTTGTAATTTTTACGGCCTTTATTAATCCTGTTGAAACAAGATGTGGACCACGGCAAAGATCAGTGAAATTTCCTTGAGTGTATGTAGATATTGTTCCATCCTCAAGATCCTGTTCGATATGTTCGCACTTGTATACCTGACCGTCTGCCTTAAATTCATTTAGAGCATCAGCTTTGGTTACATCCTTACGAACAACAGCCTCGTCCTTCTTGGCAAGTTCCAACATTTTTGCTTCAATTTTAGCAAAGTCGTTTTCTGAGATAACTTGTCCTTCTGCAGGCATTACATCATAGAAGAATCCATTTTCAATAGCTGGACCGAAGCCAAACTGTATACCAGGATACAATTCTTTTAGTGCTTCAGCAAGAAGATGTGCAGAGGTGTGCCAGAAAGTATGCTTTCCTTCTTCATCTTCAAACTTATAAAGTGCAATTGAAGAATCCTCATTAATAGGGCGATTCAATTCCACAATCTCACCGTTAACCCCGCAAGATACAACGTTGCGAGCGAGAGCTGGTGATATACTCTCCGCGATTTGAAAGCCAGTTACGCCCTGTTCATACTCACGAACAGATCCGTCTGGAAATGTGATTTTAACCATATTACAAATTAGTTTTATAAATCAAAGTTGACGCAAAGGTAATTCAAATCAATGAAATAACAAAATTATAAACGACATAATTTGGCTATTTCGCAACAGAATACTTTTTCATCAAAGCATAGGCATCATAAATACCCAACTCACCCGCTTTGCCCAAATCTTTCAATCCTCCACGTATGTCACTAACAAATATTTTGGCAATACCACGATTATAATATGCTTCTGCCAATCTTGAATTTAGTTCAATTGACATATCATAATTGATTATTGCGTTTTTATAATCTTTTGTTGTCGAATATACATTCGCTAAATCATAATACAAATATGCATTATCCTTATCTATGCCAATAGCTTTTTTAAAATCACTTATTGACTTTGCCAACATCATATTAGTTCCTGAATTATTCTGAGAATCATTATTTCTCACAAGAGATAAGCACGCTGCACGCTGCCAGTAAGCAAGTTCAGACATACTGTCAATACTTAAATAATCATTCAAATCATTTATCGCCTCTTCGTAATTATATATTGTTGAATATGCAACTGCCCTCTGCAGTAAAATTTGCGAAGCAACAGTCATGTCATTAGTCATCTTTACCTTATCAGTTAACTCCTGAATTGTTGTGAAATAATCTTTTGTATCTGTTTCTGAAATGGCATCCGGACGACACGTGATATATACCGTGTGAGCAGGATTGACTTTTGAATTAAAAGCTTCAACATCCTTATCTATCAGCTGATAATCGTTTATTCCATTAGTATATTTTTGATATGATAAAATAAACATTGGCATAAACTTAGTTGTCACTTCTCTGTTTTGAACGTAACCACGATATTCATTCTTATATTCAGGAGTTGTAACTTCAGAATCCTGCACAACCCATTGATCATATTTTTCAACATCAATATCACTGAGTTTTCTTACTAAGCGCAGCTTAGCTCTACTCCATCTCTGCTGGACACCAAGATGCTTATTCATCTGAGCCTTAAATACTCTAAACTCATCAAGTTCTGCCTTGGCATTCATACCAAGTCTGCGATAACATTTGGCACGACTTAATAAACCTGACCAGAAATTAGGAAATTTATTTATAACTCTTGTATAATCTAAAATTGCAGTGCGATAATTGCCTATTTTATCAAGCAAAATTGCTCTATTATATAAAGCGAGCAAATTATTAGGTTCCAGTCTCAACACGAAACTGAAATCTTGTATTGCCCTATTATCATCACCCAAGGTCTGTCTTAACAAGCCTCGGTTATAATGAGATATAAAATTATTCGGATCCATGTCTATAGCCTTATCGTAATCCTCCATCGCATAACGAAGTCTATTAAGGTTTACGCGAGCCATAGCTCTATATGTGTAGTTATTAACTACTTTTGGAGAATAATGAATAGCCTTTGAAAAAGCTTCATCAGCCTTTCTCCAATTCTTTCGCTGAAGATTAAGTCTACCCAATATCGACCAGGAATTACCGTCATAAGGGTTGACTCTCAATGTTCGTTCAAGCCATCTCGAAGCAGACGCAGTGTCATTAGCATTTATATAAGTCTCAGTCATCAAGCCATAAGAGTTTGATAAATCAGGCCATCTTTTTATAATATATTCAAGATCTAGCCTAGTCTGCTTTACATCTTTACTTTGAAATCTAGCCCAAGCCCTATTAAACCAGTATCCTTTTTCATCAGGATTTAAACTCAATGCCTTTGTATAATCATCAATGGCATCAGAATATCTTCTAAGATTTAATCTATTACCAGCCCTTTCTGCAAACAATTCATGCACATAGGGGTTTAATCTCACAGCCTGATCAAAATCATCCTCAGCACCTATATAATCACCAAGGCTTTTCTTAGCTATACCTCTATAAAACCATGGTTTATAGAGGTACGGCTTATTTGAAATAACATTATTACAATGTTGTATTGCTACTACATAATCATTATTTTCAAGAGCTAACTCTCCAGACTGAAGCAGTCTGTCTGTATTATACTGAGCAAAAGAATTGCTTCCTGCAAATACAAATATAACAACAAATATAAGCAGCCTCTTCAACATAATATTATTATTTATGTGCTATTTTAGTTCTATATCCACAACGGACCTTCCCTTTAAGAAGAGCTTTCAATTTTCCAAATATCAATTGCTTGCGGAAAGGAGGCATTCTGTCAATAAACATTTTCCCTTCAAGGTGGTCAAACTCATGCTGCATGACTCTAGCCAAATATCCATCCACCCACTCATCATGATCATTAAACTCATCATCCTTGTACACTACATGTATACGAGTAGGACGAGTTACATTCTCGTGAATACCTGGTAATGACAAGCATCCCTCCTCCATAGTTTCCTTTGGAGCATTCTCATCATATTCCAAAATATGAGGATTAATATAAGCCTTCCTGAAATCCTTATAATCAGGAAAGTCATCACCCAACACATCCAAATCAATGACAACAACCCTTATGTCCTTGCCAATCTGTGGTGCTGCTAATCCAACACCGTCGCTTGCTGTAAGCGACTCAAACATATCACTTATAAGTTCTTTCAATTCCGGGTAATCCGGGGTTATATCCTGAGCAACCTTTCTCAATACAGGTTGACCATATATATAAATAGGTAAAATCATTCGCTTCGCGAAAATTTAAGTTATACATTTAATGAAGAGCGTCTAAATTGCATGTAATCCTGCAAAATGATTGTTGCGGATATTTCATCCACTAGCCCTTTATTTTCTCGACGAGCCTTCTTCTTAACACCGCAGTCTAATATAACTTTATGTGCCAGAACAGAAGTGAAACGCTCATCATAATACTCTATCGGAATTTCAGGCATAGCCTTACGCCATCTATTCACAAACTGCTCAACTCTAGCCAAATTTTCACTTGGCTGCCCATTTGGTTGTGTCGGTTTACCTATTACTATGCACTCAACAGTTTCCTTTGAAGTATAGTCTTTAAGAAAATCAAACAATTGAGAAGTAGAAACAGTGACTAGTCCATTAGCGATAATCTGCAATGGATCAGTCACTGCTAGTCCAGTACGCTTCTTACCGTAATCTATAGAAAGAATACGTGCCATAAATATTTATTAAAGCCCATTAAAGAGCAAATAATTATTTATTGAAAAGCAACCAAGCATCTGCATACATTGCACGAAGAGTATTGCGGCCCTTCACAGCATCAGTCTTTGCGTCAAAAGAAGCTGCAACTACACGATACATATTTCTTTCACTGTTATAAACAATAGAAGGATCATAACCAGCACTCTTAAGAGTTCCCTGCAAACCTTCTGCATTTGCTTTCAATGAGAAAGAACCAACAACAACACCAAAGTTCTTCAATGCAGGACCACTTACAACAGTTACACTCTCTTGGCGAACGACTGCATTATCGGCATTATCAACAACAGTTGTCTGAGTAGCTGGCTTCTGCTCCAATGGAGTAACGACTGGCGCAGTTGTCTGTGGCTGCTCCTGAGCCTGTTCCTGAGCCTTTGCTTTTTCATAAGCTTTTTTATAAGCGCTTTCACTTGATTTACAACTTGTAAACGCAAATGCGATACACAATCCTGCGCATAAAATCAAACTTTTTTTCATAATCTTTTTGTTTATTGAAATTAGACCTTTATACATTAATATATCGTGCGAAATTACAAAATATATCACAAAAACGATTCAACAAACCGCATAAAGTTTGTTAAATCAAACAAATACGCGTGATTTAACAAAAAATGATATAAATTCTATTGCATACTAACAAAAGATTTATTATATTTGCCCTTAAGATAAATATAACAAAATAAATTTATCACATTGATTGTTTAACAATAAAAATTACAAGATTATGAAAACATTAGGTTATATCGGAGCATTCCTTGGTGGTGCTATCGCTGGTGCTGCTATCGGTCTTTTGGTTGCTCCTGAAAAAGGAACAGAAACTCGTTGTAAAATCACAGACGCCGTTGATGATTTTTGCAAGAAACACAACATCAAACTTACTCGCAAAGAAGTTGACGATCTTGTTGATGACATCAAGGACGCTGCTCCTGAAAACGCAGAATAAATATTTATGTTTTCAAACGACAGAAATATAGAAACGATTGGACAATTAGTAGAAATTATCAAACACTACATCGGGCTTCAAAAAGAATATATGAAACTCGATGTAGTTGATAAAATTGTCCGATTGCTAACTGCCTTAACGATATCTGCAATATTTGTGGTATTGTTGATGTTAGCATTAATATATCTTAGTTTTGCATGTGCGTTTGCTCTAGCCACTATAGTAGGAAATGTAATAGCTTTCACTATTGTAGGCGGTGGATATGTTGTAGCACTTATTTTATGTGTTAGCTTCCGCCACAAATGGATTGAAAAACCGCTTGTTAAATTTTTGGCAAACTTATTTTTAAGTAAATAATGGAGAAAATTTTTGAATATAAATCACTTGATGACATCAGAAGGCGCAAGGAGGCATTACGCCAAGAACTTCTGGAGGACGACAAGAAGATTAAAAATCTATGGGATGAAATGTCACGTCCATCTGATTTGTTTTCTAAAAGTGCGTCTCCTTCAAAACGTATTACCGGATTAATAAATACTAGTGCCGCACTTTTTGACGGAGCAATACTCGGTTGGAAATTATACCGTAAATTCAGAAAATAAGTTCAGGTTTGACTCTAGAATTTATAGTATAATAATTTCTCCGTCAAACCCGAACTTAACATCTTTAGGCAAACGTTTATTTGCGATTTTGTCAAGTCCTATTGAATGAGTAAGATGTGTGAGATATGTTTTTTTTGCACCTACTTTTTCTGAGAAAGCAATGGCGTCACCGACCAACTGATGACTATGATGTGGTCTGTCCCATCTCAATGCATTAACAACCAGAATTTCAATCCCTTTTAAGTATTCCAATTCTTCATCATCAATGCTTTTCATATCTGTTATATAGGCTAATTTTCCTATTCTAAATCCTAGAATAGACATAGTGTCATGTTTAATTCTTATTGGCAATATATCTAAATCCCCTATTCTAAATGTGTTATGCACATGAATAGTATTAAGATTTAACTTTGGAACACCCGGATAAAGTTTATTCTCATTATCATCAGGAAAACAATACGGCATATTATTACGCAACCCTTTAGCGACATCTTCCTCACAATATATATCGATATCACCAAATTGGCAATAAGGGCGCAAATCATCAAGTCCAGCTACATGATCGTAATGAATATGAGTAAGTAGCACTCCGTCAATCTTGCGGAAAGGTTGTTTTAGCATCTGTTCACGAAAATCAGGACCACAATCTATCAAAACTCTTGTAGATTCTGTTTCTACCAATGCAGATGTTCGCAAACGTTTATCATGACTATCATTGCTTTTACATACTTCGCAAGAACACCCTAGTACAGGTACACCTTGTGATGTTCCAGTCCCAAGTAACGTTATTTTCATCGTATATTCACCTCCGGATTAATTTCTATACCAAACTTATCAAACACATCATGTCTGATAGTCTCGCAAAGTTTTATAATATCCTGTCCAGTAGCTCCACCACAATTTATGAGTACCAAAGCTTGTTTATCATGTACTCCAGCATTGCCAAGTCGCTTACCTTTCCAACCGCACTGCTCAATCATCCAACCAGCAGGTACCTTATACGAAGTCTTTGAGACTTCATAATAAGGCATATTAGGATATTCAGCATTCAATTTTTTAAACTTATCAGCCCCAACTATAGGATTCATAAAGAAACTTCCCGCATTTCCAGTAACCTTTGGATCAGGCAACTTTGCGTTACGTATTTCTATAATAATCTCCCTAAGTTCTTTAGCTGAAGGCTCAGATATGTTTCTTTCTGCTAGTTTAACTCTTATATTGCCATAATCAAGTTTTGGCTTAAAAGTACTGTCCAATTTATAAGTGACATAAGTCATAAGATACTTATCTTTCCACTCATTCTTGAATTTGCTCTGTCTATATTTATATTCACAGTCAGAATTATCAAATTCAACAACATCACCAGTAGCTATTTCAACAGCTTCTATTTTGGCAATAATATCCTTTGCTTCTGCTCCGTATGCACCAATATTCTGAATTGCACTCGCTCCTACCTCACCAGGTATAAGTGATAGATTTTCAGCTCCATAATATCCATATTCCACACAATAAGCCACAACATCATCAAAAACTTCGCCCGAACCGCAACGCAAAAGATGTTCACCATTTACGCAACTAGCTTCTATACCATGAATGTCTGAATGAACCACGTTACCTTTATAATCAGCTTTAAGCAAAAGATTGCTTCCACTTCCTATAATAAGGAATGGTAAATTATCATTTGATATTATTCCAGATACTTTTTGGGCTTCATCAATAGATGAATATTCTATAAATCTATTGCATTTGGCATCAATACCAAAAGTATTATGATTCAGCAAGCTGTAGTCTTTATAATCTTTCATAAGCAATTTACATAGAAAGTTTTGTAAGTTTCCACTTTCCACCACGTTTCTTAAATGTCAGTTCCGTCTCAAGACCATTAGCAATACCTCTTACTACAAAAATCTTCTGACTACTTTCTGTATATTTCTGACCGTAAATTATATTATATATCAGTCCTCTTGGCAGTTGGGGAGCAAAAGACGGCCATTGCTCTGGTGCTAAAGTACCAGTCATCGTACCAAAATCATCATCAGGATCTGGTCCTGTAAACATAAGAGGATCATTTACACTATGAACCTGATATGCTGAATCAGCCACAAAATTCTGATAGAACTTTAAGAAAGACGCATTCATATTTTGATACAATGGCTTATAATTTATTGAAGTCATAATCCATTGACCCTTGATTCTATTAAACAGATATTGCTTTACAACCTCTTTCTTAAAATACACCTTCTCTACGATAACATGGTCTATAGAAGTATCTTTCACAACCTGCATCTGCTTTATGTTATCAAAGATTAATGTATAAAAATCCTGACGCATAAAGAAGTTATCAATCTTCCATTGTCCCTTCTGTATATATTTCGTCACCTTGCCATCTCTATATACAGGTAGTGGGTAGTGAATTCGTTTACGTTGCAACTTACGATTAGCAGCGAAATTAAAGAAAAAATCATCAAAAAGTTCATCTGCAGCCTTTGGCATAGGAGTATCAGAAATGATGTTATTCAAAGTATCAGCAGACGTACTGTCAGCCTCCCCTTTGTTTACAGCCGCACTGTCAGCGGATGTAGACTTTTTATCAGTGCAACCTGTCGTAGAAAAGACAGCAACACATATTATTATTACAACAATGAAAGATAATATTAATTTTCTCATCATTAATTCTTTTTTCCTAACTAAAGACTCTCAAATTTTCATGCAAAAATACAACTTTATTTCGATTGGCGCAATAAAGTGTGAGAAAAATATAGATACCTTATAAATTTATTATTTCTCTATTTTCTATTTCCAATAAAATTACGTAACTTTGCAAACTAGTTAACATGTATGCTACGCCAAATTATCTGGATGGCATATTTGATTAAGCATTCAAAAAGAATAAAAACGTTTTTAAATATGCTATTAGAGAAAATCGAATCACTTCTTAATGAAGTCAGTAGCCTTTCTGCAAAGAATGCAGATGAAGTGGAACAGCTTCGTCTAAAATATTTAAGCAAAAAAGGAGAAATCAACGCACTTATGTCTGATTTCCGCGATATCGCCGCTGAACAAAAGAAAACTATTGGTGTCAAGATTAACGAACTTAAGCAGACTGCAACGGAAAAAATCAACAGCCTACGTGAACAGCTTACAGAAGCTGAAAGCCAAAGCGACGATATTGATTTGACACGTACTGCCTACCCTATTAAATTAGGTACACGCCATCCTTTGTCTATCGTAAAAAATGAGATAATAGATATTTTTCAACGTATGGGATTTGTTCTTGCTGACGGTCCTGAAATTGACGATGACAAGCATGTATTTACTATGCTTAACTTCGCAGCTGATCATCCAGCAAGAGATATGCAAGATACATTCTTCATCGAGCAAAGCAACCCTAACGACGTGACAAAGAATATTCTTTTGCGTTCACACACATCTGGTGACCAAAGCCACTTTATGGAAAAACACGAGCCACCTTTCCGAATTTTATGCCCAGGACGTGTATATCGTAACGAAGCTATAAGTGCCAGAGCACATTGTTTCTTCCATCAGGTTGAAGGTCTTTATGTTGACAAGAATGTTAACTTTACCGATTTAAAGCAAGTATTACTTACTTTCGCACGCGAGATGTTTGGTCCTGATACCAAAATCCGCCTTCGTCCAAGCTATTTCCCATTTACAGAGCCTAGTGCCGAAATGGATATTTCTTGTCATATTTGTGGTGGTAAAGGTTGTGGTTTCTGCAAGCATACCGGTTGGGTTGAAATCCTAGGTTGCGGAATGGTAGATCCAAACGTTCTTGAAGCATGTGGCATAGATAGCAAGGTATACTCTGGTTATGCATTTGGTATGGGCGTTGAGCGAATAACAAATTTGAAATACAGAGTTAGTGACTTACGTATGTTCTCTGAAAACGACACTCGCTTCCTCAAAGAATTTGAGTCTGCAAATTAATCAGATATAAATATATAGATAAAGGTTGAAAGTTATTCTTTCAACCTTTTTTATTTTGTATAGATTAGCGCTAAAAAATACTACGTTACGTATCTTTATTCTTTTGTCGCCTCTACAAACAACCAGTCACTGAGACGATTCATGAAAGCCATGATATTATCTGCTATTTCATAATGGCGACGCATGGTTACCAATCTGCGTTCTGCGGTACGACATTTTGTTCTCGTTATATGAAGATAAGCATTGAGGAGGTTTTCACCTGGCGTAACGAAACAGAATTTACCATCATTCTTATTTTCATCTATATCACGCTCCAACTGTAATGTAATACTATCCAAATCAAATTTTGGATCCATGCTTCCTCCAGCTACAACTCCCATTATACGCATGATAATATTCTGAAACAACTCTATTTTCAGCTTTGAATCACTATCATCAATATAAACCTTGACAAGACCCAACGACGCATTTAATTCATCAAGAGCACCGTTAGCCTCAATTCTTACATCATCTTTTTCAACATGAGCCTCACCTTTCAATGATGTAAATCCTTTGTCACCAGCCTTTGTATATATTTTCATCGCATTTAATTTTATCGTTTCTTTAATATAACATATATTATCACAGGAGCACCCATTACTGGCGTAACAGCATTAAGTGGTATCATTCCTCCATTAGAAGGCAAATAGCACAACACATTACAAACAAGAGCTATCAATGCTCCGCACAACATTGTTGCTGGCAAAAGCATTCTATGGTTATCGGTCTTTAAAAGAAGTCTCGCTATATGAGGAACTGCCAAACCGATAAAAGCAACTGGTCCGCAAAAAGCAGTTACTATAGCTGTCAGCAAACCAGTGATTATCAATAATATATTCCTTGTCTGCCTTACATTTATTCCTAAGTTTTCAGCATATTGTTCCCCTAGCAACATCGCATTTAGAGGTTTTATCATCATCAGCGAGGCAACAAGTCCTACTAATGTTATAACAGAAAATAACGGAATATTATCCATTGTCACTCCACCAAAGTTTCCCATTCCCCATACCATATAACTCTTCACTCCTTGCTCTGTGGCAAAGAAATTAAGAAGTGATATTGCAGAATTAGCCAGATAACCTATCATCAATCCTATAATAAGCAACATCACATTATTGCGAACCATTGATGAAAAGCCAAAGACGATAACCGTAACTATCATTGCTCCTACGAAAGCTGCTAACAATATAGCTATGAATCCTGAAACAGAGAACATACTTGCAGACATATTGCCACCAAAAGCCAACATGACAAAAGCTACTCCCAATCCAGCACCACTATTAATACCAAAGACATCAGGACCAGCCAATGGATTACGGAATGTTGTCTGCAACATCAAGCCGCATGTAGCCAAAGAAGCTCCAGAAAGAAGTGCCGTTATAGCTTGCGGAAGTCTTGACTGCAAAACAATAAATTTCCAAGACTCCCGTAAGCAATCACCTCCTGACAATATAGTAACAATAGCCTTAATAGGAATTTTTACAGATCCTATTACAATGTTAGCTATAAACATCAACACAATGCCCAAAGATAACCATATAAGGTATATTGCACCTTTTGCCATATCAATATCCTAACTTATGATAATATCTCAACATACCTAGTTTTAAATCTGGATGAAGTATGATAATCATATCCTTTAATAATCTGTCTGGATGAAAACTAGCTTCCTCATAATATCTCGTCAAGGTACAGTCAGCACCGTACACTTCATTCGTTTTAAAAGCCTTCATCTCGCCATATCCGATATAATCGGCCTTTAGTTCGCCAAGAGTAGATGGATGATAATCATATTTGTACATCCACACATCAGCATTACCAGCCTCATCAATTACCCTTTCAAAAGGCAAACTCAAAGAACCAGAACTCTTATCGGCAGCATATACATACTTGCCGTTTGCATCAGTAATCATCTGGGCTATGGTACTCTTTCCTCCAGGAACATACCACACACTACCTGTTTTAAGTTCCGTAATAACAGAACGTCTGATCCTTGATTTTATTGCCTCTGCCTTTAAAGCCTTATAATTATTGTCTATTGACCTAAATAAATTTGTAGCTTCTTTTTCCTTACCATACAGCATACCATAGAATATCATCCACTCTGCCCTACCCAATGCTGTGGGTTCCATATAGTCAGCAGCCTCAACAATTGGGATATTTATATCCTCAAGTTTACCGTAACCACCACTATTTTCAAACGGAGATATGATAATAGCCTGCGGTTTACTGTCTATAACTTTCTCTACATCAGCACTCATACCGTTTCCACAATCAGCGATATCTTTACCTATTCGTTTGTGAACATCAGGAATATTAATGTATTTAAGATCACAGACTCCAGTTATTGACTTCTCGCAATTCAAGTCGTAGAGAAGAGCACAATGTACAGTTGAAAAAATAACACTACGCTTAACAGGTATATTCACAACAGAAGCACCTTCTGATTTCAAACCTTTAACAGCAGCAGAAGCCAATGCTTTATTTTCAGCAAGCACATAAGTATGCAATATACGAGAAGGTTTCCATGGATCTTTAAGTTTTACAACACTATATCCATCATATTTTACAGCCTCTATATTTCTGGCATACTTGAAATGTAATGTATCTCCTCCCTTTGCAAAGTGGTCTGTTTTACCACTATTGCATGAGGAGAAGGCACATACTAGAAATGAAATAAATATTAATATATATTTCTTCATTAATTTACTTTTTCATAACCATAGTTGAAGAATATTGCTGATGGACTTGAGCCACAAACATAATCTTTAACTTTTGTTCCCATAGAAGTAAACTCTCTTACGTATCCATTTTTATTATAATCAGGATAAGAATTATCAGCATTCATGCTGTTTGAGGCAATAAACACGCGACCATTTATTGGGTCAACAGCTATCTGTGCAGGACTGTCTACGGATCCTGCAAAAGCAGTTTTTGTTCCAGTTGTAAGCGTATAGATACCATAAGTAACAAGAGCATTACCTTTATCATCTTTAGCACCATAAGCAGCATTCACAAAATAGAAATTACCTTGATACAAATCGGCTATCGTTGCGTTAAACAAAGTTGTTGATGATGTACCAATAATCTGTTTCAAGCCAGCTCCAACTTGGTTATAGCTTGCATCATAAGAACCATTATCCAATACATACAAACTGTTGTTTGCATAAAACAACTTAACTGGATTAACTACACCAGAAATAGTCTCAGTCTCAACACTACCATCCGTTAGATTGATTGCAGAAATAGAACCCTTGCCCATACCATAATCAGAATTGGCTACATAAATATAATTGCCTACGCCTACCAAACCTTCTGGATAAGAGCCAACAGTGTATTTATTTGTAAGTGCGTATGACGCTGTATCTACTGCTGCAACAATACCATGATAAGTAGTGAAGTAAATTTTTCCGTTTCCTGCTATGATATGACGAGGATTTGTACCTAAACTTGTACCTAGTAAATCTGTCGTTTTAATCTGCTTAATACTCTTCATCGTATTTCTATCCACAACTTCTATTGTTGCAGAACCATCAACTACGATATACATTTTGCTGCCATAAACTAGTCCATCATTGGCTCCTGTTCCAAGAGAACTACCATTTGCTTTTGCAAATACATTTGTTGTTGACTCTCCACTGGTATAATCAATATACGAAAGATTACCAGGAATAGAACTTGTACCGTAACCGACAACACAAGCACCATTGCTGACAGTTTTTAACCCTTCACCCTGATACTTATCATCGTCTCCACAAGATGCCAAACCAATAACAGCTATGGCAAGTAACAAAACATTTAAAAATCTTTTATTCATCTTTATTTTATTAATTATTATACTTAAAAACTATATGTAGCCGACATTGTGAAACTTCTTCCAGGCATTGGATACATATAAATGATGTTATATTGTTTATTAAATATATTCAGAATATCACCACGCAAAGTAAGTTTTCCTCCTATATCAATTGTTTTGTATATAGAAATTCCTGCCTCCAGATATCCAGGAATATTACATCCTTCATAATGTTCATTATTTGCCCAACGCATGCTCATTCCTGTTCCATGAATGCTCATGTTAACCCAAGGATTCTCATAACTCAACGATGCACTTCCTGAATGAACAGGCATATAAGCTAACTGATTACGATAATATTCAGAAGTCTTCATTGTTCGGTTTTCGCATTTGTTATACGTATAATTTCCAGACAACGAAAGAGTCTGTTGCGAATCAAAATGATAGGAAGCTATAAGAGATGCATCAATTCCATGTACAAGAACCTTCCCTACGTTAATATGAGTCCATACAAACATATTATAAGGTACGGCTACAATTTTATCCTTCACATTATTAATATATGCATCAAGTGTTGCAGCAAAGTCCATTCTATTTGATAGATTTTGTTTCCACGTAATACCCACATTAAATTGAGTTGTTATTTCAGGTTTGAGATCTCTACTTCCATATAAGTAATAGTAACTCTCCGTAAACGTTGGAGCTCTGAAAATGCTCTTGTAAGAAGCTCTTACAAACAAATCTTGATTTTCAAGTAATTTATATGCAAGTGAGAAACTCGGTGACAATCTTCTCATATCCTTACTACCCTCACCATCCTTTTCACCATTGAGGTAGACTGAATGAAGAATACGTGCAACAGCAGTAAATCTGTTCACTGAATATTTTGCAGTGAGACTCTGCAAGATTGTATTACGATATGGTCGTGTATCTGTAGCAAGACTGCTATTAAGATTATTATATGCGTAATCCAAAGAATAGTCAAAAGCTATATGCTCCACTGGTGTATACAATAGACTAGCACTGGTATAATATTCACGTTGCCAATAGCTTGCATCCTTAATTCCACCGGGGTAAACAGCATCTTTATAGATAGAAGCAGCCCAGTTAACTTTAGCATTTACCTTTAAACTAAGGTTTCCATTATTACTTCGTGTTGTGAACAGTGTCTGCAAAAAAGCATTTTTATCATGCAAGCTCTGACCACTGATATTCGTATAATAAACTACCTGTCCCGGCAATAGTCTGTTGTTATCGTAATAATATACTTTTGTCCATAGGTTAGACAATCTATTGATACTCCACCTCAAGTCTACCTCTCCATGATAACTATCCATCTTGTTATGGGTACGTTTCTCGTGAGTAATCAGACTTATATTTTTAAGCGTAAAGGGGAAGTTATTATCTGCATGAGTATATTCAGAAGAAACACTCGCGACGAAAGAATTACTATATCTTTGAGTATATTTCACAAAAGGATTAAACAATCCAAACGAACCTGTTTTTATTTCAGTAAGCAAGTGAGCACGATAATCCAACGGTAACGTTTTAAGAGTTTCTATAGAAAGAACTGCCGGATAAGCAGCTTGACGAGCAGGAATAAAGATATCATCATTGTCACCGATTGCAAGACTCACGCCCCCTACATTATTCAATGTGTAACGGGATAAATCTATTTCACCATTCTGACATTCACTCAATGTAATACCGTCATAAGAAACACCGGTATGCTGACTTCCCAATCCCCTCACAGAAACAGTTTTCATCCCTCCCGTACCTCCATAATCAAGAATATTAATACCAGCAAGACGATGAAGAGCATCTGAAATATCTGTAACACCGAACTTCAATAAGTCATTGCTTCCAAGGTATTGCACAGGAGCCGTTGAAAGCACACTACTTTTATGGGCACTAGCTATAACCTCTACATCATCAAGTAATATAGAGTCACTTTGAGCCATGACAGAACTGTCATAAGTCAAACATAATATAATACACAATAAGATCTTTCTCATTCTTCCTCGAGAATTGGAAAATATTAAATTACAAAGGCAGGTCTTCTGACTACACGACTTAAAACAAGCACCTTCCCGGTATGAAACCAGTGGCATAAGCTTATTCATCAACGTCGCTTACAGCAGCGGGACTGTTAAGGATTTTCACCTTATTCCCTTTTAATCATTCTTTTGAACCATTTGCGTTGGCGAATTTACTATAAAACGATGAGATATGCAAGCAAAAGAAACTTTTTAATTAAAAAAACAGTTATTTCACTTGATGCCAATATATTTAAATTGTATATTTGCCAATGTCTAACATCGCTTTAACCATAAAAACATATATTATGCAAGATTCATTAAAAAAAGTTTTATCGGGAGATTTTAACAAAAAGAAATTCCTGATGTTTGCTATTACTATGCTTATTACATTAATAGTTTGGAATCTCCCTATTTACATGTTCGGCATTGATGGTTTGACTATCGTGCAACAGCGTGTCATCGCCATATTTTTAATGGCTGTGCTTTTATGGATTACCGAAGCCATACCGGCTTGGGCAACATCCGTTACAATAATCTTCGTACTACTGTTCTGTGTCAGCGACTCCTCGTTCTCTTTTCTTCAGGGAACAGAAGGGCAATATGGCAAACTTCTTGATCATGTTGGTGTCATGGCATGTTTTGCTGACCCAACAATAATCCTGTTTCTTGGTGGATTTATCATAGCTATTGCCGCTACTAAAAGTGGACTTGACGTACTGATGGCAAGAACTCTTATGAAGCCGTTCGGTAAAAAAAGCGAAAACGTTTTATTAGGTTTTCTGCTCATAACGGGCATCTTCTCTATGTTTATTTCAAACACGGCTACAGCAGCGATGATGCTTACATTCCTTACTCCTGTATTTAAGGCTTTACCCGAAAACGGTAAAGGGCGTATGGCGTTGACCATGGCTATTCCTATAGGTGCTAACCTTGGTGGTATGGGAACCCCGATCGGAACCCCTCCTAATTTATTCGCACTAAAATATCTAAATGACCCTACTGGTATAAACCTTGGTATTACATTCACTCAATGGATGATTGTAATGATTCCATTAGTAATTATACTTATCATAATTGCATGGAGATTGATTCTTTATTTTTTCCCTTTCACACAGAGGACTATTGAACTTAAAATAAACGGTGAAGTATCACACAACTGGCGCACTGTAGTTGTGGCGATTACAATCATGTCAACATTATTTCTGTGGATTTTTGGCAAAGAACTTTTCGGAATAAACGCAAATACCGCCTCAATGTTACCTATAGCTGTATTTGCTCTGACAGGTGTTATCACAGCAAAAGACTTACAAGATATAGACTGGTCGGTAATATGGATGGTTGCAGGAGGTTTCGCCTTAGGTATGGCTATGAATGGAACAGGACTTGCAGAGAATGCAATAAACAGTATTCCTTTCGGTCAATGGAATCCGTTTGTTATCCTCATCACAGCTTGTCTGATATGCTATGGTCTGAGCAACTTCATCAGCAACACGGCAACTGCTGCACTTTTGCTCCCTATCTTGGCGGTCGTTTGTAAAGGAATGGGTAACAGTCTTGGATCTATCGGCGGAACAGTAACCGTTCTTGTAGGTATCGCTATTGCAGCAAGCGCTGCGATGTGTTTACCAATAAGTACACCTCCAAACGCTATTGCATTCTCCACAGGTTTGATTAAGCAAAACGATATGGTAAAAGTTGGACTATCAGTAGGTATCGTCACCTTGGTTCTTGGTTTAGGAACATTAATCATATTTGGGAGATTGGGTATCTTCTAATATCTATATAAAAAAGTGAGCCCCGAAAGTTGCTATAACTTTCGGGGCTCATTTATAAATATATGATTAAATCATTTCATTAGAAAGGACGTCCACCGCCGAAACCTCCACGGTGTCCTCCGCCTCCCATACCGCCACGTGGCATGCCACCACGACGTTCACCTCTTCCAGGACCATCACCGTCAGGACCATGCATATTCATACGTGCATCTTTTCCACCAAAGATGTTAAGACGATAGATAACATGCAACATTGCATAACTGTTTATGCTATTATATTGTGTATCACTACGCTGTATAGCACTTATAGTACGACTGAAATTACTCTGATTGTGTAGAATATCATAAAATTGCAAGCTCACTGTAAGTGGACTACCTTTAAGGAAGCTTTGTGATAACTGAGCATTCCATACAAGTTCATTCGTATTCATAGCTTTATCATTATATCCCCTACGACTATTATTATGAAGGTCAGTAGCCAAACTTGTACCCCAAGGTAAAGTTATATTGATAGAACTACCATAAGCAAACTGCCATGTATCGAGATTATTACTTGTTGATAGTCCATTACGGCTATGAGTATAATTCAACGATCCGTCAACAGCAAATTCCAACCAACTATTACGATAACTTGTCTCGATTCTTTCACCTAGAGATGAAGAACGAGTAGTTGTCTTTGTTGATTCATTATTCAAGAAGTTAAACGCAACATAATTATTATAGTTCACATTTGTGAATGTGTTCACATTGAAAACGCCAGCTGAGTCAATAGCTGTATTAAACATAAATGCACCTCTTACATTCCAGTTACCGTTAATGTTTTCAGGACGAGTAATGCGCCCACCAGTAGCCTCATTATAGGTAACCATACTACTTATATCATTGCTGGTATTAGTATAATTTATGAATGTCATTATTGCACGCTGTTTCTTCTCAATATAATTATTATAGAATATTCGTAAATTATTTGTAAACGATGGCTTCAAGCCTGGGTTACCCTTTGAAATGTTCAATGGATCACTATCATCAGTTATATCAAGTAATTGGGTCATACTAGGTTGTGATGTTGTTCCACGGTAGTCAACACGAAGATTGCTAACCTTACTGAAACGATAACGGAAATCCAATGTTGGAGTTACGTTAGTAACATTACGGGTTGTGTCAACATGCACACCTTGATAATCCTGCATATAACTTGACTTCTGAGGTTCAACCATAACACCCATGTTAAACGTATATTTAGTACGGATTATTCTCAACATCAATTCTATATCATGAATATAATTCTTATAGGCAGAATAACGGCTAAGATTTGCATCAAGATATGATTCAACAGGATTTGCTAATCTCGAAAGATAAGGGTTCCAACCGCCATACAGCAAAGGTAGTCCTGCAAAATAGTCTTCGCCAAGATTACTGAAATCGTAAGTTGAGCGATCGCTCTTGCTGTATTTATATTCGAATTTATAACTAAACTGAAGGTAGGTAGCCCTCATGATTGGTTCGCTATATGTGAACTGTAAATCATACCCAGAGTTTGTTGTAGGAGTAACATTCCATCTATTCGTCTGATAGGTTGAATCCGCATTACTTGAGTTCATGATTTGATATAGATGCACATTGCTTAATGACAAACTCTTGCTGTCACTCTTACCATAACTTACATCCCCCTTCAATGTTAAGTTGCGCCCTTTAGTTCCAAATTTTCTATTATATTGCAACATAGCGCTAACATTCTTATTGTTGCCATTGCTAATACCGCTGTTATCACGAGTATTAACCATCAGATTATCCGAAGCAAGTTTATTTATTGATTCCTTTGATAAAGGATCTAAAACATACGAATAAGGATCTGCATTATAAGAACCAGACGTACTCTTGCTTACACCATCATTATTAGAATATGTGAATGCAGGACGGAACATGATATCTGTCATAGAATCAGGATTCCATTCCAATCTCATTCTTGCATCCCAACTGTCACTTCTACTAAAACTCTGATTAATACTATTTGAAAAAGCGCCCTTAGTACTTACGAAATTTTCAACAGAACTCGTCGTGTTTACATCACCATCAGCATGTTGCCAACGTACAGAAGCATCAATTTGGAGTTTATCTTTCTGTTCAAAATTATAATTCAAGCCTAGCATTTTAGATGCATTCAGTCCTTGCTGTCCAACACCGAAGCTACCATAGCCACCACCACCAGGGAATCCTTTATCATTGGTGTTATTAGCATTGGCAAAAACCATCAACCTATTTTTATCATTAAAATAAGCTCCCATAGCCCTGTCAGAATAACGATCTTTAGTACCTGCTGAAAGATCTATGTTACTAAACATACCTTTATTCATTCCAGGCTTCATGCCAAAGTCTAATACCGTTTGCTCTTCACCGTCATCAATACCAGTAACCTTTGCTAAGTCACTTTTCTGGTCATAAGCCTTAATCTTATTAATCACTGATGTAGGAATATTCTTCAACGCGGTTTTGGTGTCACCGGTCATAAACTCTTTTCCTTCAACAAGAATTTTCTTGACTTGCTTACCATTAATAGTAATTGTACCGTCGTCTGCAATCTGTGCTCCAGGAAGTCGTTTCACCAACTCTTCAATAGTAGAACCTTCAGGAGTACGATATGCAGAGGAATTATAAACAAATGTATCTTCCTTCAACGTCACCTTTGCGGCTTGTCCAACTACAGTCGCTCCTTTCAACATAACAGCATCTGATCCAAGAATAATTTTACCAAGATCAACATTACCTGAGTTCGTTATATTTAAACGCTTTACAACCGTCTTATAACCAATACTAGTTATACGGACTATATAACGTCCGTCATCATTTGCTTTAACAGAGAATTTGCCTTCGTTATTAGAAATTGTACCGGCAACAAAAGTACTATCTTTCGCACGTAGCAATTGCACTGTTGTCTGCGTTAGTGGATCTTTGGTATCACGATCGGATAAACTTCCGGTGATGAGACGATTTTGCGCATACGAGGCAACAGCAAAAAACGCCATAAGAAATAGTATTAAAGATTTTTTCATCTAATGAATAATTTATTTATGAAGGTTAGACTCCATTTTTTGTAACAAGTTTAATCAAAAATGTCAAAATATGAGTTAAAATTTTGATATTAAACCAAAATGATATATTTTTGCATAGGAAACTTACGTTATAACGTTTATATGGAACAGAGAATAATAATATCCAAAAATATTGGAGAGGAACTAGCTAAGGCTATTTCTGAATGTGAGCATGATAAACTTTTTGTACTTACTGATGAAACTACGCATGAAAAATGCTGGCCCACCATTGGCAAACTTATAAGAATGAAGAATGCCAAAGTCATCACGATAAAGGCTACTGACTCACATAAGGACATTGATTCTCTCGCCCAAGTATGGCATGAACTGGGCGAAGGAGGTGCAACTAGACATTCATGTATGATTAATCTAGGTGGTGGCATGGTTACAGACCTTGGCGGTTTTGCAGCCTCTACATTTAAAAGAGGTATAGATTTCATTAATATCCCTACTACCCTTCTCGCTATGGTTGATGCTTCTGTAGGTGGAAAGACTGGCATTAACTTTAATGGATTAAAAAATGAGGTTGGAGTATTCAACGATAGTAAGTTTGTTATCCTCGACACAGAGTTTCTAAAGACTCTTGACTGTGAGAATATTCTTTCAGGATATGCCGAAATGCTTAAACACGGTCTTATATCAAACGATAAGATGTGGGCACAGTTGGTTAATTTTGAAATCAGCAATCCTGATTTTTCAGTTTTACAGGATATGGTTGCCGACTCAGTAGAGGTGAAAAAGAATATAGTTAAAAAAGATCCTTATGAAAATGGCATAAGAAAAGCTTTGAATTTAGGGCACACTTTCGGACATGCTTTTGAAAGCTGGTCACTAAAGCGTAAACCTATACTTCATGGTTATGCGGTTGCATACGGACTTATATGCGAATTGTTTATGAGTAGCGTAAAGGCAGGATTCCCTACCGACAAGATGCGACAGACAGTTAATTTTATACGTGAGAACTATGGCACATTAGGAATAACGTGTGATGATTATGACGAACTTATAGAGCTGATGACTCACGATAAGAAAAACAAAGCTGGAATAATCAATTTCACACTACTTGAAAATGTAGGTAAGATAAAGATAAACCAAACTGCTACTATCGAGGAAATAAAAGACACTTTAGACTTCTTCCGCGAGGGATAATGCTTCAGCACGTGCTGGTTTACCAGTTTCAGTGAGAGGAATACTCTCGACATGAAGATAATCGTGAGGACACCAATATTTAGGTAATACTCGCTTACATATAGCTTTTACTTCGGCGATATTGTTGTTTTCTGTAATGAGGACCACAATCTCGCCGAATTTCTTATCACTACGTTTTGTTATCATAAAAGGCGACTCTATATAAGGTCTAAGAGCCCGCTCAACTTCTTCCATCTGAATTTTTATTCCACCACTACATATCACATTATCTTTCCTGCCCAATATTCTGAATTGTCCATTTTTAATTTCCACAATGTCATTGGTTACAAGTTTGCCATCATGCACCAAAGGGGCATCGATAACCAAACATCCAACTTCGTTTTGCGAAACTTTCACACGATCAAAAGGAGTATACCATTCTGAAGCATGATCACCATTCAACCTACGAAGAGCTATATGCGAAAGCGTTTCCGTCATACCATAAGTACTCCAAACATTATTTGGGAAACTGCGTAATGCCTCTGCCAGTTCATCATCTATAGCTCCCCCACCAATGATAAGATGAGTGAAACTACGTAATTTCTCTGCTTCAGCAGCAACATTCAATGAATTATAGACTTGCAAAGGAACCATTGCAGCTAAAGAAGGTTTATCAAAAGACAAAGATATATCCTTCAACGGATGACCGCTTGGAGTTACACTCACTAGATTAAGTTTGCGCTCAATGCTACGCACAACCAACATCTTTCCGGCGATATAATCTAAAGACATACACAAAAAAGCCATGTCACCAGAGCGTAAACCAAGAAAGTCACATGTGATTCTTGCCGAGTTCAACATACGTTTCTTATCCACATACATTGGTTTGGGCTTTCCTGTAGAGCCACTAGTATGAACAAGAATTGTATCAGAATCATTGTTCCATTCGGTCAAAAATTCATCCAGCGTCATTCTCTGTACCAAATTTTATCTCCATCTATCACCAATGGCATATCTATGTTATCCGTAAACAGTTGTCCTGTACCAAGTCCCTGTGGCATAGAAACAGAAGGACCGTAAGTCTTCGCACAATAATGAGCTATCGCATTCAGTCCTACATTACTTTCCAAAGCACTTGTTATCCAACTGCCGATACCTCGTTCTTTAGCCAGTTGAATCCATTCGTCACAACCATACATACCACCATGTAGACTTGGCTTGAGAATTATATACTGTGGACGTATAGAATCTAAAAGATATTCTTTCATACTCTTCACATTCACACCAATAAGTTCTTCATCCAAAGCTATTGGTAATGGAGTTTCTTTACACAAACGTGCCATTTCACTCCACTGATGTTGCTTAATCGGTTGTTCTATAGAATGAATATCATATTTTGCTAACGCCTCAAGACGTTCCATAGCGTTATCAGGAGAGAATCCACCATTTGCATCAACTCTCAACTCTATCGTATTCTTGTCAAAGGCCTCGCGAATATGCTTTATCAAATCAAGTTCCTTATCAAAATTGATTGCACCAATTTTTAATTTAACGCAATGAAATCCAGCCTTTAACTTTGTTTCCAAACGTGAATACATTTCCTCAAATGTTCCCATCCAGACAAGTCCGTTAATAGTTATTCCTTCCTCTCCACGTCCGAAAGGGGTGTTATAAAGTCGTGTAGAACCGTTTGCTTCCAACTGTGCAAAAGCTGTTTCTAGTCCAAACAATATCGAAGGATAAGGACGAAGTATATCATAAGGTATATTGCCGGTCTGTTCTACCATCCGACATACATCACTTAGAATCTTGAAATATTCAGGAACGGCATCGCATGAAAGGTCCGGCAAAGTTGCACATTCTCCTACACCCTTTATGCCTGGACGGTCATCATCAGTTATCGTAAGATAATAACTTTTGCGCGTGGTATAAACACCACGCGAAGTACCAGCAGGTTGCTTAAAATGCAATGTTCGTTCTGAAATTTCAATATGTTTCATATTCTAAAAGACTCTAATCAATATAATACTATTGCGATATACTCTTTAAATCAAGGGAATTGAGGATATTTATCAAAGTCTGGCTTGCGCTTTTCAAGGAAAGCCTTTCCTCCCTCTTGAGCCTCATCCATCGTATAATACAACATCGTTGCATCGCCTGCTAATTCTTGTATACCAGCCTGACCGTCAAGTTCAGCATTCAATCCTGCTTTAATCATTCTCAAAGCAAGCGGACTGCGCTCCATCATAATCTCGCCCCATTCCACGCATGTATCTTCTAGCTGATCAAAAGGAACGACTTTGTTTACCATTCCCATTTCTTCAGCCTCCTTTGCAGAATACTGCTTACATAAGAACCAAATTTCACGAGCCTTCTTCTGTCCTACCATACGTGCAAGATAACTTGCGCCGAAACCAGCATCGAAACTTCCAACTTTAGGACCAGTCTGTCCGAAGATTGCATTCTCTGAGGCTATTGTAAGGTCGCACATCACATGAAGCACATGTCCTCCGCCAATCGCATAACCGTTTACCATAGCAATAACCGGCTTTGGCAAACGACGTATTTGCATCTGAACATCAAGTACGTTAAGACGTGGCACACCATCATTACCAACATATCCGCCTCGTCCCTTCACGTGCATATCGCCACCTGAACAGAATGCCTTATCACCAGCTCCTGTTAATATCACTACACGAACGTCAGTGCATTCACGACAATAATTAAATGCCAGGCTCATTTCCCATGTTGTCAATGGTGTGAAAGCATTGCGATAACGCTCTCTGTTTATCGTAATCTTTGCAATATGATTATATTCCTCGAAGAGGATTTCCTTGAAATCAAACCCTTCTATTTTTTTCCATTCTCTTGTCATATCTTTGTATAATATTCTTTTATCACATTCATATCATTTTCAGCATCAGTGAAAACTTCTAATACGGTTGGACTATCTGACTTCATATTAATGAATTTGTCAAGTCCAGCCTTTAGTTCCTCTGCATTTGATGCCACAATATAATTTATATGGTTTGCACTACATATTCCCGCTGCACTTGTATTATGCTTTGCCATTACAAGATTGTCACGTGCATTGCTATCTTTTAGTCCTTCAAACTTTCCGAATATCGCACCACCACGATTATTAAGCAGTAATATTTTAAAGTTTCCACCTATATTTCTATTCCATAGAGCATTCTGATCATAGAAGAAACTTAAATCACCAATCACGCAATATACATCTCTGTCACTAGCCAAAGAATATCCAGCAGCTGTAGAAAGAGAACCTTCGATACCGTTTATACCACGATTCACATGCATATAACCTTTTGAATAGATACACCCAAGACGTACTGACATACTATTGGCATAATGCCTTATAATATCATAATGTGAAATAGCTTCTTCGAAAGATTTAACTGCATACATTTGAGAGTATTCAGGAACGAACGAACGACATCTTTCCACAATATTCTTTGCCAAAGATGAATCATGCCAAAGATGATAATATGCCTCTGACTTATCAAATACTATATTATCAAGCAATTCAGAAACATTACCTTCTATCACGCCAACTGCATTCATCAATGTATCAGCAATCTTGCCGTCTTCACTTGCCATCCATACCTCGGCTGTATGTGCTGCCTTACGCAAAAACTTTTTAATAGACTTACTTACGATGCACTCACCAATATATAAAATAAAATCAGGAAGATAGCGTTCGTCATTCTCAACACATCTCACAATCTCATCCATATATAGCTGCTGCCCACCAGCACTTAGCGGTTCTATTAATACTACAGCGTTAGATTGCAAATAAGCTGATAATCTTTCATTTATAATCTTCTCTTTAGTTTGTCCTATAACGATCATCGGTCTGCTTGCATGCTTAAATCTATCAAGCATCAACGCTCTTGCTTTTGTTGTATCAACACTAGCCGATACAAATTCTATTTTTCTTTCAACCGGTAATTTTGTTTTAGTAAACTCATAAAGCGGTTCGGTAATTGGCACATTAATATGTACCGGACCACAAGCACCACATGAACATGAAATCAAAGCCTCATTAATCATGCGATTACAATACCATCTTTCTTCTTCATCATGAAATTCAGGGATATTTATAGACTTTTTTACAAAGCTGCTCAAAGCCCCATTTTGCGGTATTGTCTGTCCGTCGAGTTGATTAATCCATTGAGCAGGACGATCTGCCGAAACAACGATTAGTGGAATATGTTGATAAAACGCCTCTGCAACTGCGGGTAATAGATTAAGTAATGCTGTTCCTGATGTCACACACACAACGACAGGACTATCTGTAGCCTGTGCCATACCCAACGCATAAAAGCCAGCACTACGCTCATCAGTGACTGGATAACATTGTATATCCGGACATTCATTGAGGTTGTGTACTATCGGAGCATTTCTGCTACCTGGACAGACAATAGCTTTATTCACACCATGATTAACAAGGAGTGAAGTGAGAATATTTACGTTTTCCTTATCTGAGTACATCAAGCATTGTATTTAGTTTATATTCCGTCTCTAACCATTCATGTGCTTCATCACTGTCAGGAAGTAAACCTCCACCAGCATAAAGCCTGTAATGCTTTCCTTCTATCTGCATACAGCGTAATGAAACATAAAGATGTGTTGTTCCTAAATAATTCATCGGACCACAGAATCCACTATAATAATGACGTTGTCCGTGTTCGTTTGAAAGGATGAATGAACGTGCTGCCTCCTTCGGAATACCGCATACAGCAGGAGTTGGATGCAGTTCATCTATCAGTTTACCTACCTGTTTGTCATCACGCATAGAGAAATTGAAATCTGTACGCAAGTGATATAAATTTGCGGCTGTTGTTATATGTGGGTCAGACATCTCTATATCTGATGAAAACATATCTAGGCATGTTCTTATATAGTCAGAAACATATTTCTGTTCTTTTACATTCTTCTCACTCCAAGGTCCTGGAGTTTTCATTGTTCCAGCCAAAGCCATAGTATGCCATTTTGATGTATCAGAGCCTTTCTCTAACAACACTTCAGGGGTAGACATAAGCCACGTTCCACTTTCGGGAGTTGACACAAGAGAGACAAACTGGTGAGGATACATCTTGCACGCTTTCACAAATAGCGATATTGCCCGTTTCTCAATACTGCTATCTACAATGATTGTACGAGAAAGGACTAGTTTATCAAAACTACGATCAAGCAGATTAGAATGGAAACACTCAAAATCTTCTCTATACGCATCCCGATCAAAAGACACATCTAATTCAGTTTCCTCATCAACGCCTTGCGTGTCTTCGCACTTCATTACTTCTATTTTATCTGGAGAAATCAGCAATAAGCTATCATTATCCAGGCAGAAAGGGGCAAATACAAAACCACTTTTATTTTCCAGTTCAGCATACGAAGAAAGACGCTTCGGCATAGAATCCGAAGAAATCTTCACACAGGTATCTGTGTCAGGCAAACGATAAATTGCAAAACTAATCATTCTTATTTTTCGGCGCAGTAGATCTCATTATATAATTAGTGACATGAACTGTAGAAATCAAGTTTCCATCACTGTTTTTTATGTCTATTTGCCATTCATGCAAAGTATTACCCTTGAATTGCAGTTTACCATAAGCAGTTACTGTATCGCCTTCAAGTACAGCACGAACATGATTTCCACTTACATTAATTCCTACACATATTTTTCCAGGACATAAAGCCAAACTACCAACGCCTGCCAAGTTCTCTGCCAATGCTAGAGAAGCACCTCCACTAAGAAAGCCAAATGGTTGACGATTACGTTCATCAACCTTCATTTTAGCCATACAAGTATCTGGCTCTGGAGTAGAAATAAATTCCATACCGAGGGTGTTAGACAACCCATCATCTTTTAGCAATATTTCTTTTTGTTTTTCTACATTCATAATGTTATCTTTTTCCTTATTGTAAAGATGCTGCAAACGATAGCAGAACAATCAAGTTTATCTGAATGTGATGCCTATTGCAGCTGTATCATATGCAAAGATATAAATAAAATGTGGAACAACCTAAATATTTACTCAGAGATTATATTGTAATTTGCCTGACTATAACCATTAATTATATTCATGTAAGAAAAAGTTTCTTTGAACAAAATTACTTAAGTTAATTTAGTCTTAATCTAGTTTTAATATATCTATCCTTAACAAAATGAGCCACTTACTTTGATAATAAGTGACTCATTTAGATTATTACTGTTTAAATCTTGATGTATCAACGGTATGATTTGTTTTCTCTTTATACCCTCCAAATTTATACGTAAAAGAAACGCCAAATTCACGATAACAAGAGAAATCCATGCTAAGATTTTGTCGATCGTAATTGATACGTGGATTGATGACCGAAGTCTGGAAAATGTCATTGCAGAACACGCGAACGATGGCATGTTTTTTCATGAATAACCATCTAGCACTAAGATTTACATCACCAGAAGCAGGCAAATCATAAGTAGCCTGAATAGCTTTAGAACGAATCATACCATCAACAGACAAAGTTATATCTGGGCTTGTAGAAAGTGTGATATTGTTGTTGAGATTTGCCATAACATAAAAGATATGACGGTCAAAACTAATATCATAAAAATGATCATCTTTCTCACGCTGCCATACACCCATCAATGTAAATCTACTATCTAGCAATTGTGATACTTTAAAAGGAACAATAGCCTGTAAACCACCTTGTTCCTGGAAATTAAAGTTTTGCGACTGATAACTGATTGCTAATCGATCATGACGCTGATAAGGTGACTGCACAAAATAATTGTTGGTGTAGTTAAACCATCCTATTAATTGATATTTACTTTTCATGACATATACTGTCTGAAACTGATACTCATCAGCAGGTTTCAAATTAGGATTACCTGTAATTTCATTATATCCGCCATTGCTGAAAGTTGTAAAGTTTGTCATAGCCCAATATTCTGGATAGGTACGGTCGTAGCTCAGCCCAACCTGTAACACATGCCCCTGCTTTGGCATATAAGTAATATTAAAGGTAGGAAAGAAATCCCAATGATGCCAATTGGGAGAATGATAGTACTCTGCAGCAACAGATGCCTCTGTAGTCAACTTACTTCCGAAACTTTTATCAAAACCTGCATAGAGATTTACGTCGTTTTCTGACTGGTGAGTATAGCTATTTGTTGGCTCTTCACCTGTTGTTGAATTGGCATCGATATAATGTTGCGAACTATTATTAATACTAGTGGTATAAACTACGCCATAATTAAGATTCCATTCATTGCCTAAATGATGTTCTTGTGAAAGAAAGAACTTCCATCTATTTACTTTCTGATTATTATCAACATTATAAGAAAGTTTTCCTGTAGGCAGACTGCTGTTTAGAAATTGAGTCTCAGGATTATGATAATATGTCATTTCTGCTCCAACCTTCATACCAAAGGGAGCTTTATAGTCCATTCGTAGATTGTGAAGCCAGTTATGACTAATTATGTCTGTCTGACCGAATATGTTACCTGACATATCCTGAGAGCCATGTTTGTGATTATATGCACCATTATAGATGAAGCTAAGTACATTATTATCTGCAAAACGATAATCCAGCCCAAAACGGAACTTATCGCCATATTCTGTGTCTCGTGAGATCTCATTTGAAATAATATCATGTACCGAACCGTTGTCAAGACTATGATGACTGGCCTCGTCTGTCCATGAATAATCCCTGCCGTGACTATGCAGATACATTCCATCAATAGACAGTTTTCCTTTGCTATACAACAAAGAGGCTCGTTCGCCGAATCTGGCATCATGCTTTTGATTCAATGCCATATTAACTTCTCCTTGCAGCGGAGCATTTCCATCAGTATGATGCTTAAGTTCAATATTGATTACAGCGCCACGTAACTGCATTTTTGCCGGTGCATTATACATTACTTCGGCTTTAGCGATACTATTCGCAGGAAGACTCCTCAAAAGAGAATACAATTCTGTTGAATTCATCATAGTAACCTTTCCATCTAATATGACTGTTGTAGGCAACCCTCCTAGTGTTATTTTGTCGTTTTGCTCAATAACACCTGGAAGCTCTTTAACAGCATCATATATATTATCAACAGACTTCTTTTCTATCAACCTTGGCAAATCGTATATAATAGAACTGCCCTTAACCTTAGCAATAGGTCGTTCCCCCTTAATAACTACGTCAGGCAATTGGTGCATAATACTATCCATACGTAACGAATCAACAGACTGTGCATTGGCTGTTAATGCCATTGATAAGACTGTTAATAATAAAGCATTTCTCATAATCTTTTAAATTTGTATTTAATGCTGCAAAGTTACAGTGATTAAATATGCAATCAAAGAATTTAGGCTTATCTAGTCTTAAAAGAAAAGTTATTTAGTCTTATCACTTTAACCTTACTATACTAAAAATGTTTATCTTTGCAATCATGAAACTATCATTGAAACATATCGTAATTTTGGTTATTGTTGCCTTAACAATAATATTTGCTTATCAGGCTTATTGGCTTACGGGACTTTATACCACGATGCAAAGTAAGATAAAAAGTGACATCAAAGAGGTCGTCAGACTATCTGATTATGACGAAGTGTTCCATCGTATAGCAATATTGCGCAAAGAGAAGAAACGAAAACATGGACGCATGGACATTAATGTGGAAATAAACGCTAATGATCATTCTGCAACAGTAAAAAATCAATCACACCTGAAAGATCATACTGAAGAGAGCAAATATGCAACTAGCACAGAAATTCCTGATATTGATTTTTCCAGTATGTTACGTAATCCTAAGGGCATATTACAGTTTGAAGTTTATATGCAACAGGGCATCCATTCAGGGCTTGACCTCATGAAAAATATAAATGTAGGATACTTTAATAAATTATTGAACAGACGACTTGACTCTCTTGGTATTAATAGCCCACACCGGTTATTATATATTCACTATTATAAGAAAGATGGAGAAAAAAAGTTTCAGGAAAAGACGATTGCCTCTTTTGGCGAATCAAACTATAAATACACAGACACTTTAAAATTATCTATAAACCCAGAGCATACTTATTCATATGTATTATTACTACCACCAACCACAACTGTGGCTCTACGCCAGATGAGTGGAATATTGGTAACGTCACTCATCATCCTTATTATTTTGATATTCGTTTTTTATTATCTGATACATACGATCATGAAACAAAAGACTCTTGATGAGATGAAAAGCGACTTTACAAATAATATGACTCATGAACTCAAGACTCCCATAGCTGTAGCTTATGCAGCAAATGATGTTCTGCTCAACTTTAATGGCACCAATGATACAGAGAAAACCAAAAAGTATCTTTCTATCACCCAAGAGCAATTAAAACGACTTTCCAATCTAGTAGAGCAGATTCTATCAATGAGTATGGAAAGACGAAAAACCATGAGTTTAAAGATTGAGGAAGTAAATATCATGTCTGTTGTTCGTTATATTGTTGCACAGCAAAAACTGAAGGCGGATAAGCCTGTAGATATAACTACTAATATTAAAGATGACTTAACCATAAAAGTTGATCGGTCTCATTTTTCAAATATAATTAGTAATCTATTAGATAATGCAATAAAATATTCAAAAGAGGAAGCTATTATTAAGATAACAGCTAATCAATATGACGATTTTATAGAGATAGACATTACTGATCATGGTATTGGTATAGAACAAAACAATCTGAAATATATATTTGATAAATTCTATAGGGTACCTCATGGAAATATCCAAAACGTTAAGGGTTATGGACTTGGACTCTACTACGTAAAGGGCATCATGGACAAATTTCATGGTTCAATTGAAGTTGAAAGCGAGCCTTCTAAATTTACGACATTTAAACTAAGATTCTATGAATAACTTAAGAGTATTATTGGTTGAAGATGAGACGACCTTGGCAATGATTATCAAGGATACGCTAGATGCACAAGGCTTTGAAATCACATTAGCAGCAGATGGAGAAGAAGGACTAAAACTATTTAAGGAATCAAAACCCGATGTAGTTGTTGCTGATGTTATGATGCCAAAGATTGATGGTTTCGAAATGGTACGTAGAATACGTAAAACAGAAAAAATAACACCCGTTTTGTTCCTTACGGCTCGCTCTGCGATAAATGATGTTGTTAAAGGTTTTGAATTGGGGGCAAATGATTATCTAAAAAAGCCTTTTGGCATGCAGGAACTGATAGTACGAATTAAGGCTCTTGCTAAACTTACAAGTCTTTATCAAACTATTAATCATTCTACAGATCTGAATAAAGAGATAACCATTGGACAATATCAGTTGAATACAAAGACAGAAAAGCTAATATATGATAACTGTTCCGAGGAATTGTCTCATCGAGAAACAGAAATCCTACGTATGTTGGCGGAAAATAAAGACACTGTTGTTGAGACTAAAGATATTCTTCTTCAGCTGTGGGGGGATGACAGTTTTTTTAATACCCGTAGTCTTCAGGTTTTTATAACCAAACTTCGTCACAAGTTATCTAAAGATAATAATATCAGAATTATTAATGTAAGAGGTGTGGGCTATAAATTAATCTTTTAATAGACAGTCCTCTTTACAACACTTCGTTAAATAAATAACTATGTTGTCATCAATAAAAGATATCAACAACACCTTTTCTGTATTAAGTCACTATAACCATTAGCTACAATAAGCTTTATAAAACATCTATAGGTAGTTAGACTCCTATTAATTAAAGAAAAGGCCCCTCCCCTCACGGGGAAAGGCTTTCGAAAGACACACACGCTTGTGTGAATTCCTCAGATCAATTTGTCATTAATCCGGGGAAAGATAGAATAAAGTATTCTATCTAATTATAGTGATAATTATTAGACGCCTTCGGTTCTCACGAATCTTTTTTCTTCATGATGCAGCGATTGCTGCATCATTGACAGGCATCCGAATTGAGTTATATACTTTTTATACCATGCTATTAAGCATCCTTATTATATTTAATTAGAAGTTCAAACATCATGCTTGTTTCATAACGACTGTTTGCTCTATAGATTAGAGACAATAGTTCCAGATTGATATTCACCATTTTCTCCTACCGTATAGCGGTAGAAACGAAGGTAACATTTAGCTTTTTCTATTGTCAAGCTCAGCAACGTCATTGTATCACGTTAGATCGGTAAGTCATGAGATAATACCATAGAGGGTTTATATTTTTAGGGGGTCTACCACCACAGGCGGTTTTTAAGATGCGGTATACACATAATATATATTTAAAATAGATAAATCGTTAAAAAGCGAGGACAGAACGAAGGTAGCCATTGGTTATCATCTTATCATAGCCTTCCCAATAGATGATCTCTGCGGTGAAGTGAGGCCTCTCTGCGCTGCTACTACTATTCTCTGAGGAAGTCCAAAAATAATAGGCACCACTACTTGGAACTATCACATCTCCACCTGCTGCGCTTAATTTTGAATTTAAGGTACTAAAGTATGTACCATTAAGACTTTCTAGTATATGATTTCCAACAGATGCAAGACTACTACTACGCAGACTTATGATTGTTGTTTTTTGTGCAGCTGTCCAAGTGCCTAAATTCTCCATAATATCCCACCAGTCCCCAGCACTGGGAAGATACCAGACGCCGACATTATTGGGAGCATTGACAAAGCTCTTTGAAGGAATGCCGTCATTATAGTTCTTACAGTAATACCAAGCATAATTACTACTGGTACCAACATAGCTTCTGCTAGCACTCATGGCATCATATCCACTACTTACATCCCCATAACTTGTCTTGAAATCTGTCGTATAAGGATGACCTGTACTGCTATGATTTATATAAGGAGAATTGTAGTTACTACTCCAGTAATTAGAATTTCCACCATTTGCATTTTTAAGCGCCATAACCCTTCCATGACGGCAACCTGCATTGTACTGTGTCTGAGTCAGTTCACTTGAATAGATGATACCTACCGTCTGACCAGACTTGAACGTAGTTCCATTTGTCCCGTCGTTATAAAGATAGTTACCCACAGTTGCATCACCCATATACATATTACTTCTGTTGCTTATTACTTGATAGACTACCCTTGTATCTCCATCGCCTCCACTTGGACCAAGGGTGATTATGCAATTGTAATTCAAATTGCGATAAACATTGAAGTTGGTAAGGTCTGTTGCTGGAGTAGTAGCATTAGTCATTCCTCCCAGATAAACTCTATACGTTGAACTCCAGCCGTTACCCTTGGCATTGATCAGAAGATAACTTGCACTGGCTGAACTTGACACAGGAGCATTGCTGCTGTTACGAAGTGCTTCGCTAGTAGCATTGATGTTACTTCCGCATAAATTCTCGTAGATATAGTAAGTCTTTGAAAAAGAAGCAGTATTGGTTAAACCGCTCACAGCGGCAAAGCTTCCATAGCTACCAGAACCTGCAGGAGGACCTACTACGGTAGAGGCTAATGTGGGAACATGACTGTCAGTGATATAGCTGCTCAAAGGAACATTACATAGCTGATACCCCGTAACGGTTACTCCACTGCCTGGATTGATGTTGAAGGTAAACTTGCCGCATTGGTGATATAAAGAAATTGAGAACTGGTTCGCTCCACCTGTTGTGATATCGGCAAATGCCTTACCTATCATCAGAGCACCTGTACTGCCAGCTGTGCTGCCATTGCTTTCCAGCGCATCGGCACTGGCTATGGTAGTGTACATGGTATTCAGCTTTGCGATTGTATTCACACCCGCAAAATAGCTTGATGAACCTGTATTGGCAATGGCGTAGATCGTGCATCCTGTAGCTGAGCGTGTGGTTACAGGCACAGAAACTGTGCCCGCTGATACAGAAGACAGATATTGGCTACCAATCAATGAATTATTGGAATCAAAGATCAACACTGTGATATCGCTCACGATATTCTCATTGACTGAAGTGATGGCACGCGTCTGGTTGCCGTCACTGATGCAGAAACTAAGCTTAACCATCGTTTTGTCTCCGCTATTCTGTGAAGTCGACGTAATATCCTCGCCTGCACAGGATGAAAGGAAAAGACACAGAGACAGTAGCAGTACTGGAACTGAAAGGGAATATAGAGTGTGATATTTGTTCATTATGTTTCTTAGCTTAACTGTGAGGTATGTATTGGATTACAAAACCACTTTATGATCTAGTAGAAGATGGTGCCATTGCTTACATCGCTCCAAGGCATCACATGAATATTAACACCCATCTTACCAACATCTACAACGATTGCCTTGTCATCTTCAGGAGAAAGGGTTATCGGGGTTCCTGATGAGTCCGTGGTGCTTTTGAATATCGGATTGTCGTTTTTGTAAAGGGTGAAAGTCACGTTCTCTCCATTAGCCGTGGGAAGGGCATTGATGATATCCGTAGAGAACACACCATTACTGTTGAAGCCCCCATGTGGCTCATAGACCACGCTGTCGCCCTTGATACTGCCGTCGAAGGCAAGGGCACTGCGGAAGCCTTGAAGCTTTACGGTGTAGTTGCCTGCACCCATCTGACTGAGAAGGTTACGAATCACGATATGGATGCGCACATTCTTATTCGTCATCGTGAGGGTGGCAAAGCTGGAGTCACGCAGTGCATCACCGGGCGTATAGCTGAAGTCGCCATAGCAGATATAGCTCATCGGAGTGATCTCGGTGATGGCATCAGCTGCTCTTGTAGCAGAGCGGGAGTCACCGAGACGGCGAAGCCTTGCGCAGACGCTGCCAAGAGAATCGCCCAAAACGGGAGGAACGAGCTGAACGCTGTCGCCACTGCCTAAACCCACTGCAACAAGACGCATCGTCTTGCGGTTGTCGAAGCAGAGATAGTAACGACCGTCCGGCTCCCTGGATACCTCATGGGAGTAGCGACCACCGATGAACATATAGGCATGTACGCTACCTGCCACAGAATCAGGCAGTACNTCGCCTGTCCTCGTGGTAAGGCGAACGCCGACATTGTACTGCACGCGAAGGCTCTCGTCGTCGTTGATGCAGCTACTAATAAGGGGCGGAAGCATAGCCAGAAGGATGCAGGTGATAAGTATTTGCCTAATTTTCATTGGACCTTAGTTTTATTGTTATTACTATTGTTCTTATTACAGTTGTTCTTACTACTGTAATTCTTATTTACCGTTTTAATTGAACACGTTGCTCTGATTGGCAGATGTGAAATCCTTCACTGTGATATTAGCCGTTGCAGTCTGAGGATCGATAGCTACTGTAGGGCTTGATGAACCCTTGCCCTGAATTGTCACATCTATGATATAGTTCTTGTTTGGATAGATCTGCTTTGCAACTGTACCGCCGTCAGGAATGGTGCTACCTGTTGAATTGTAGTTGATGTTAACAGGATAGTAGACCTGAACTTTATTAGCACCTGTGCCGTCAGGATCGAAATCACCTCTGATGACAAGGCGGGTTGAGTTAGCAGCACTGCTAGGCATCGTATAAAGGTAGAGAATGTTGGCCACTGACGGTGACACTGTTCCCCAGTTATAAGTGCTACCTGTAGTCACGCCGCTCAGTGTAGCATTCACAGGAGTGAAGCCTATGGGTGAAGCTGTGCCAAGATAAGACTTGAGGTTTGAAGAAACTCCAGCTTCTCCCTGCTGAAGGGTTCCGGCGGTGGCAAAGGTTGAGTAGCTTGTCATTGTGTTTGCTGGATAGAAATCAAGTTTATCAGGAACGTTTGACAGGAAAACAGCAGTAGGCGTGAACTTTGCAGCCGAATAGGCACCCGTAGCAAGGAAGTTCACGTTCAGGGTTCTAAGAGTAATCTTTGATACCATGTGGTAGACGTCTACAATAGATGTAAAGGTCGGTGATGATCCCGCAACAACACCTGTACCGAACATTGGAAGATTGCTGCTGGCAACTGTTGTGGCAGAGCCATTACTGCTTGCAAGGGCGTCGTCGATGGCGAGCGTCTTGTTCTCAAAGTCAGTAACAGTCTTGGCACCTGTAAAAGTTCCAGCCTTGGCATTTACAGCCACAAGGACCTGATCACCTGCCACAAGCTGACTGGTCGTAATGGAAGGATTGGCGGCATTGGTGGTTACCTCCTGGATTGTCTTTACATTATTATCACTGCCAAAGATACCGATGGTCACGATATTGATGGTGTTCTCTGCTGTCGTACCCGGATCGGTGTAGACGGCGGCACGGGTACCGGCAGCCTTTAAGTTCAGGGTTAAGGTCTGAGGACCCGTTGAAGGCTTCTCTGTTGTAGGAAGCTCCTCACTTGAACATGAGGACATTAGGCACAGCACTGACAATGCAGGCACTGCAAGGCAGGCGGTCATGATGGTTTTAATTCTCATAATCTTATTTCTTTTTAATTATTAATACTAT
>NZ_KB890684.1 GCF_000373185.1 Segatella paludivivens DSM 17968 = JCM 13650 | reverse complement strand
TACGACGATTGGTTTTATTCAAAGGCTTGGTTGCCTCAAGATGATTATCCAACTCTCCTTCAAGAGCGGCATTAAGAAAATCTTCCAATACACGGTGAAAAGCACCATCTTTACCAAACAAGGCGGTGCCACTCTTAAACTGATCTTTTGCCTGAGATAACATCTCAGAATACTCTTCTTGTGTCATTTTGATAACATTATTATACTGTAAAAACAGCGATTAATACTTTTTATTGTATTAACTCATGACACAGTTGAAATGACATCCTCCATCACTCAAAATATCGGATGAATCTTATTCTTCTATTCCGATTTCAACACATTCTTTGCAGAAAGCATCTTGTTCGATCAACAATCTAAGCACTCTTACGAAGTTATTTAATTCGTGTTCTTCTGTAAGTTGTTGTTCCGAGCTCTTCCCTATATGGCCAACCCTAAAATACATGTTAATGGCTTTATCGATACCATTAAGAATAGTTGGCATATCGTAGATAACCAGTTGGTCACCATCTCCCTTTGAACTTACATGGATTGGAAATAATCGGTGAACAGTTTCCATTTCGCTATCCTCAAGCCCTTTCTTCTTGTAAAAAATAGTTGCACGTTTCTTTATATCTGCATCCAAATTTGATGGAATAACAATTTTTAGCTTTGCAGATTTATACACAACACCATTAATTTCAATTTTTGGCTCATAATTTTTAATCCATTCAGCGACCAGCGTAACAAAATTCTCAAAATAAGAAATTGCCACTACAGTTGATGGTAACATTCCTAGAGTTCCTAAACGAAGACTCTCGTCTAAACGTTTTTTCAAACGGTCTAAAGCTCCATGCAAATTATCCCAATCTGGCACATTTTTACCATCAGCATCCTTTATAGTCTGATAATTAGAAATAGTGATTCCTAACAAGTCTGAAGGGAGTTTTATGTTACGATCTTGAATAATGAAAGCTTTATTTGCCCCTAAGCGACCAAGGAAAAGACCATATTCAAAAAGAACATTATCCCTAGGAACTTCAAATATCTCAGTTCTAACTTCCGATAAATCATCAGCCGTAAAAATCATGAAACCAAAATCGAATAGACTAGCTGACTTTAAAAGAGTCTCTAGAAAGTTTTCATTTTCCTTGAAAACATCTTCATTCCAAACGACACACTCGTAATCTGGCTCAAAGAAGTCTTTTACTAATTTAACAACGCTCAATCCCTCAGAAGAGGAACCAATAAAAATTCTAGGTTTCATAATTATTTTATTTCGTTATAAATCTCCCATACCTCATTTTCTAAGAGTCTGAGTGCACTTACTTTTTCAGGTTTATTGCGGAAAACATATTCAGTACCTACAACAGATTTTAAATCATCAATTTCTTCATTATTACATAAGTGATACATTTTGTTCCATAAAAGAAATACTAGTTGTTTATAATCCATTAATAGATACTCTTTCGGAGAAATATTATAACAGATGGCATTAATATCGAAACTTGTAAGTTTTATTTCAGCATCTGCATCACTGCGTACGTTCTTCAAAAAACGAATCATACGTTTTAATCTACCATTAGTAAATGAGCTACGCTCATTTATCATTGATATACCCAAGAATGGGTAATCTGGTTCTGTTTCAGAATCAGTATCCTTTTGGTATATCTTAATTCCACGATGCTTTTGATCATTTCCACTGAGAACATATTCTAAAGAGTCGTACCATGTTGACGTTACGATATCAACATCTCGGTGCAAATGCTGATTTGTAATTTTTATAGCCTTAGGCTTTGTTGTATCACAAATTGTATAAGTACTATTAAGGAGGCTTTCGTTATCTAACCTGAGTTTCCTTAAATCAGCTCGAGCATTGCCTTGATACGGATAAAAGCTGTTATTATAATTTTTCAAATTATCAAGTTGTGATATATTATAATGCCATGAATTGTTTATAGCCTCTCTCACCTTGGAAATCTCTGTATGATTAAACCTATTACATATTGTAAGTAAGTCGATATCACTGTATCCTTTAATGTGGGTATCTGTCATAACTGAACCTTGATACTCAAAATCCACATCAGATAGTTTAGCACTTAGGATTTTTTTTACTGCATCTCCTGCATCCCTAGTTATACGAGTATAAGTTTCATCGACTTCGCGCATAGCCATATGAACATATTTTGCAGCCTCTATTGGATCATCAGACGTCGCACTAAAGGTGCGATTCTCTACGATACGATTATTATCGGGATTATAGCGACTATTAATTCGAGTGATATGATTTGTATAATTTATATTTGACATAATAAAAATTTTAAGATATTAGACTAGCAATTATTCTCTCTTCTAACGCCTTTGAATTTGCCACAACTGGTTTTACAATCCATAAACCTACCATCAGGACCTCTCTTTATCCAAAGGTCAGTAGTTTGGTTATAAACCTGTGTTCTGTTTTTGACGGCTCCTATTCTATGTCCGTCCCCAATTGGCTGATTTTTTGCCATATGCATTTAAATTTTAAGTAAAAATATAGTCATGAGTTAACATGGCAATTAACAATAAATTCTGTGTTTCATTTAAGAAGCTTCAAGAGGAATTCTCATTTTTTAGTGGTGGATTATGAGAATTAGATCAACTTATATTACATAGGCAAGGACTGTGCCATTTCTAAGAAACAGTAATAACATCATAAATTATGCTTTAAACAAGCCTATGTCGCCTTTTCAATGACACATGTGTCATGATTTATCTTCAATTACACCTTATAATAATTAAATTATTATGAGTTAAATTTTCGACAAACAGATAACAGTTAATTAGTTCTGTCAATATGTCAGTTTTCTGTCATCAACAGCTTATTCATCTTTCGTAGTATTTGCATTGCGATACAAATATAATACAAAACATGCGGTCATTCTACACAATTTAAAAAGAAAAATTTAAATTTTTCCTTATAAGCTATATTATAATATGGCTTATACCTATGTCAGAATCATTTCATTGACCATCTGCACAAATTATCGTAAATCATTGAACTAATCGCCAAAGATGTTGCGGCACTTGATTTCTTTCAGTGGGAATTATAGAAAGTTACGAGTTTCAATGTCGCCATTCGTGTCCACGTAATAATGGATGCTCTTACGTAGAGTAGCTTTAGTTGATGTGGGGTCATACCTCTTGATAAAATTCTTATATATCTGCAGTGCCTTCTTGCGGTCAATAAAAGTGATGACACAGACAAATAAAGCAAAATAGTTCTTATCAGGAGATCTTAAAAAAGTTTATCGTATTATTTCTTAGTTTCTAGTTTCTCTAAGAAAATATACACTAACTCCTTTAGACCACAAGTAAGCAGCTCAAAGTTCTTAATCTGAAGAAGTATTAATTCATATTAATCACGTCGGCAATCAATGCCTGGCGATAATTCATAACAGTCTCCTTAACCTGACCACCATAATATATATATTGTTTGCCATAATACTCAAAACGAATATGTTTGTAAATTTTATAAGCAGGTATATTAGATGTAAGAACATCCAAACGAACAAATTTCCATTTTAACAGAGAGACTACCGGCTTGGCAAATCATTTACGAGCCTAAACTAGCATTTTGATTGTTCGATATAAATTTTGCCTTTTCTTCAATCAAGCATAAGTATAAATAAAGAGTTTGCTACATTATATTGTAAGTGACATCAAACAGCTCTTACTGGTAGAGTTGATGTTATCACCATTACTACCCCATATACAATAATCGAATGTGATTTTCGTTTGTATATAGTATATGAGGTTAAAGTTATTCCTACTTATAATATCAATTGGATTTGTGCTGAATATTGACGCGCAAAGTTTTCTTCTTCATGGAAGAGTTCTTGACGCAGCCAATAATCCAATAGAATTTGCGTCTGTTTCAGTAGTGAATCAGGGTAAATTAGCTTTGACTTCTTCTAAAGGAGAATTTTCTATTTCATTATCTTCTGCTGATAGTGTAAGTGTTAAGTTTTCTATGATTGGATATAAGACCAAGACAAAAGTTTTAATCAGACCTAGAGGGAAACAAACATTGTTGGTTACTATGTATCCAAATGACAACACATTAGAAACCGTCGAAGTTACAGGGCAGAAAATACAATCTGGTTCATTACAGAATCTAAAGAAAACCGATTTGCAGAATCTTAATTCTGGCGCCAATTCAAATACTGTTGAAAAACTTGTTCAATTACAATCAGGTGTATCAACACACAGTGAATTTTCATCACAATATAACGTAAGAGGTGGCTCCTTTGATGAGAATAGTATTTATATTAATGGCAATGAAATATATCGTCCCTTCCTTATAAAAAGTGGACAGCAAGAAGGCTTATCGGTGATTAGTCCATATATGGTTGAGAATATAGACTTCTCAAATGGTGGTTTTACAGCAAAGTATGGTGATAAGATGTCTTCAGTTCTTGATATAACCTATAAAAAGCCTGAGAAATTTGAATCTGTTGTATCCGCAAGTCTAATGTCTGCCGATGCATATATTGGATTCGGTAATAAGAAATTTTCATGGACAAACAGCTTTAGATATAATAATAATCGCTTTTTACTTAATTCACTTCAAACATCAGGTGAATATAGACCGAATTTCACAGATTATCAAACATATTTTTCTTATAGACCGAATTCAAAATGGAGCTTTGATATCATAGGAAACTATAATAGCAACCATTATAATTTTTATCCCAAGACCCGTGAGACTACATTCGGCACAATGGATAATGTGAAATCATTTAATGTGTATTTTGACGGTCAGGAGAATGATATATTTAAAACTACTAGCGCTACATTTGGAATAACGAGGCAATTCTCCCCTACTAGCAGTATTTCATTAATAGCTTCATCATTCACATCAAATGAAAAGGAGCAATATGATATACAAAGTCAATATTGGCTTACACAAACCGAAAGTCAGGAGAATCTAGGAGTCGGTACTTTTTTTGAGCATGCAAGGAACTATTTAAAGGCTAATGTTAATATGCTTAAGTTAATATTCAAACATCATATTGAGAAACACAATATTGAGGCAGGAATAACATTAAAGGATGAACACATCAAAGAATACAGTAATGAGTATGAAATGAGGGATTCAAGTGGTTACAGCATACCACATACGGGAACCGACCTAAATATGATTTACTCTTTAAACGCAAACAATAAGATTAATTCACAACGTACTGAAAGTTATATTCAAGATACATGGAAGTTCTCTAGTGCCAATGAAAATACCTTCTTTACACTAAATTATGGTGCTAGAATAAGTCATTGGAATTATAATAAAGAAACAATATTCTCTCCAAGACTATCATTGATAGTAATCCCATCTTTTAACAAGAACATTACATTACGACTAGCAACTGGCGTGTATTATCAAGCCCCCTTCTTCAAGGAACTACGCGACACAACAAGCACTAACGGAATAACTACAGTTTCGTTGAATAACAAAATTAAAAGTCAGAAGTCTATACATATTATTGCAGGAATGGATTACCGCTTCAATGTTGCTAATAGACCATTCAAGTTTAGTGCTGATGCTTATTACAAGATACTAAGCAATCTTATCCCCTACTCGGTGAATAATGTAAAGGTGGTATATGATGGACGTAATGAGGCTTCAGGACACGCTGCAGGCATAGACTTCAAACTATATGGTGAATTCGTACCAAATACTAATTCATGGATTACGCTATCATTGATGGATACCAAAATGAATCTTCAGGGTTATAGCATCCCCTTACCTACAGACCAACGATACGCAATCAATTTGTTTTATACCGACTACTTCCCAGGAACGGATAAATGGAAGATGTCGCTATCATTGAGTTACGCTGATGGTTTGCCTTTTTCTACTCCACATAATGAATATGGCCGCAGTTCGTTTAGAGCTCCTGCATATAAACGAGCCGATATTGGTATGAGTTACAGACTTCTATCTAATATAAACAAAGAAAAGCCAAATGTCTTTAAAAACATTTGGCTTGGTATAGAGTGTCTTAATCTTTTTGGAATAAATAATGTCAACAGTTATTACTGGATAACAGATGTCACTAACCAGCAATATGCTGTACCAAATTACCTTTCAGGTAGATTACTTAATACAAAAATTACATTTGAGTTTTAACTGAAATATAAAAAGTATAACAGGGCTAATATTGCAATTAATACAACGCCAATAATGCCTTTTATAAGGCAACCTGTAACCTTTTTAATCGTAATTATTCCTACTACTATCGCAATAAGTATAAAGATAAAATATCCAAAATTATGTACCATATATGCTATTTAAAAATGTGACGAAAATGTGGGGGAATAGGAGTTTCAAAATTCATAGGTTCATGCGTTACTGGATGATAAAATGATAACACATAAGCATGTAGACATAATCTTTTTATAGGATTATCTCCATTACCATATTTTATATCTCCACATACAGGATGACCCATATCGGCTGAATGTACTCTAATCTGATTTTTTCTACCAGTTTCCAGTTTATATTCAACAAGTGAATGATCTGTAGTTCTGTTTAACACGTGAAAATGTGTAACAGCATATTTTCCACCATTATCTACCGGAGAAGAATATGTTACGTATGCACTATTATCTTTTAACCAGCTAGCAATAGTGCCTTCATTCTGTTCCATTTCTCCAGATACCACGGCTACATATCTTCTATCAAACACAATGTTATGCCAATCTTCTTCAAGCAGCATTTCTGTTTCCTTATCTTTAGCATATATCATCAGTCCACTCGTGTCACGATCTAGACGATGAACAATATGAGCACTACATTTTTGATTACTTCTTTTGAAATAATCATCAAGGACTGTTTTAACATTTAGTGATGAGTGACCAGCTGCCATTGATAATATACCAATATTCTTTTCTATAACGACAAGATATTGATCTTCATATACGATCTTAAGATATCGGCTTTTAAAAGTATTATTATTTTGTTTTGTCTTACTTACAGTTATCTTCATACCCTCAGTTAAAGGATAGTCAAATCTAGTAACTATCTTTTTCTCAACTTTTATGCCACGACCTTGAAGAGTAGACTTTATTTTAGACTTACTCATTCCTTTGACATTTTCCAAGAGCCATTCCAACAACATCCCTTTATGTTCAACGACATAATAGTCGTATTCACCCGGGCGATTATAATTGTTTTTTATCATCTTTACAATTTGATTTTCTTCTTTACTATCTTACTTTCATTACTCATTTTATCAAGAGCAGTAACAATATATGTATATTTTGTTTTACCATCTTCATATGGCAGTTTGTAGAAAGTTTCAGGTGTAATACTTACTATTTTTGACGGATTAGATATATCAATATCTTCACCATTATTAAATCTGTATACAACATATTTAGAAGCTACATCATCCCAATTCTTTCCTTTTGGAGCACGCCAGAAAAGCACATAACCATCCTTTGTCCAAACAGGTTTAACCCCGCGAGGCTTTTTAGGAGCTTTTGAATCAATAAATGGCATAAGAGGTTGTAATGCAGGATTGCGCCAATATGTTGTACGCATGGTAGTTGCATAATTACCTATATTGTCTACAAATGACTTTGCATACCATAACACAGTTCCATCTACATTTTTCATCTCATCGTGAAGACGTCTCTTATATGGCAATTGATTGCTCTGTGGGTTTTGTGGATCTGCAAATTTAACCGTTCTTTCTACGTCTTCACCAATATATAATGGTCTGTTACTTGCATATTTGTTCCACCATTTAATTAGTTCTTCATAATCGGCAGAGCTATGCCCTACTTGCCAATATAATTGTGGAACGCAATAGTCAACCCACCCATTATTTACCCATAATAAAACATCAGCATACAAATCATCATAGTTTTGCAGTCCGCTTGTTTGACTACCTATAGGAGAACTTTTCTTGTTTCTATAAATACCGAAAGGAGAAACTCCAAATTTAACCCAAGGTTTTACGGCATGTATGCTGTCAGACAATTGTTTCACAAAAAGATTAACGTTGTATCGTCTCCAATCTCCTCTATCTTTAATTCCATTATTATATTTTTGGAACTCTTTATCATCTGGAATAGTCTGCCCAGGTGCTGGATATGGATAGAAGTAATCATCAATGTGAAAACCGTCTATATCATATCTTCGGGTAATATCAGTAGCTATCTTACAAATATATTCTCTGTTTTCTGGTTGTCCTGGATTTAAAATATATTGATTATCATATTGAAATACACGTTCTGGATTTGTATTTGCAATATGACTGGATGCTAAAACAGATGTTGTCTTTGTCTTTGCACGATAAGGATTTATCCATGCATGAAGTTCCATACCCCTTTTATGACATTCGTCTATCATCCACTTCAAAGGATCCCAATATGGTTGTGGGGCAACACCCTGCTGCCCCGTAAGAAATCTACTCCAAGGCTCGTAATTACTTTGATATAGGGCATCACATTCTGCCCTCACCTGAAATATAACTGCATTAACACCGTCACGTTGCATCTCGTCAAGTTGACTTCTTAGTGTTTGTTGCATACCTTCTGTGCCAAGCCCTATAAATTGTCCGTTTACGCACTGTATCCATGCTGCACGGAATTCTCTTTTCTGTTGAGCGTGAAACACGGATATATTTAACACTGATAATAAAAAAACAAATAGTAATCTGCGATTCATTATATAATTATAATTTTTATAAATGCAAAAATACTAAAAAAAGAAAGAATACTAACTAACTTCATTAAAAAGATGCATAAATTTGGTGTTTTAAAGCCTTTTTTATAATTTTGTCCCTAAGATAAAATGAAAACACGATTATCTAACATATATATCAGATGTTTTACGGTAATATTGATTATACTGTATAGTACAACAAGTGTCAAGGCGAGCGACAAAACTCGTCCTGATAAAATGTTGCTTAATCGAATTTTCAAATACGAAAGTAGTATTGACACCGTCAATATACCCAAATATAGCGCATATTCTTATACCAAATACTCACTGTTCGTAAAGAAACGTAACATAACTTTGCTTGCTGTTCCTACTATGTGGTCGGTTGCCCATGGAGGAAAGCGCAGATATCTAGGTGAAACTTATGAAAAGATAAATTTCAAAGGATTTAATAATTATGACGTAGAAAAAATTACGGAGTTGTCAACTATTCCACATAATAGGAATACCATGACCACCGTATTGAAGTATCTTACACCAGAAATATATAGCTCAACTATATTCAATGGAGATATATTATCACCATTTAATTCTGCAAACAGAATTTATTATAAATATCTTGTTACCTTTTTACTTAATGGCACTGCAAAAATTGACTTTAAGCCAAAGATGAATAACACCCAACTTATTAAGGGGCAGGCATTGGTTGATTATAGTTCTGGAAGAATTATTAGTGCAAACATGAAAGGGGAATATGATATGGTTAATTTCTCTCTCGATATAAACATGGGTGAAGACGGAATCAAGTCATTACTTCCAACTGATGTTAAACTCTTATGCAGATTCCGATTCTTGGGTAATGTAACCGAAGGACAATTTCAAGCTTTTTATGGTTTACCGCAATTGCTATCAGATAGCATAAAAAACCAAAAGGATATTCTTGCACATGTACGTCCCGTGCCGCTTACTTCTGAAGAATCATTACTTTACAAGATCGATGATGTAACAAATGCTAGGAAAGATTCTGTTGATTCCGCTGACGTAAATAGTAATGAGAATAAAATAAGAAAGGTTCTCTGGGATATTGTTGGTGATAATGTTGTAAATAGAATAAAAAGTAATTTCGGCAAGAATAATGAAGGTTATCTAAAAATTAATCCTATTCTAAATCCTCTTTATATGGGGTACGACCATCGGCGTGGATTGACTTATAGAGTTGATGTCAGACTAAACTATATGTTTACACCTAACAGCTTGTTGTCAACACGCTTTAGAGCCGGTTATTCATTTAAGCAAAAGCAATTGTATTATACAATTCCTACTATTTTTTGGTATAACAAGAGAAAAAACGGTTTCTTAGAATTTGAATTCGGAAACGGCAACTGGATAAGCAATAGTAAAGTGCTTGATAAGGCGCAACAAATATTAGGAGATTCCATCATAAATAATCATGAAAACATGATTTATTTCAAGGATAGATACTTTAAGTTTGTGAACAATTATGATTTTAATGACTATATAGGTTTACAGGCAGGAGTTATATTTCATAACAGATTGGCGGTTGATAAACTAGGATACAAACTTGCAGGAATGCCTGAAGGATATATTTCTGTAGCACCACTCCTGGAATTACAATACCGCCCTATCGGTTGGAATGGTCCGAGTGTAGCTGTAGACTACGAACGTGGAATAAAAGGATTTCTTGGTGGTAACATCAATTACGAGAGAATGGAATTTGACGCACAATGGAAGTTAAAATTAAAACGACTTGAATCCCTGCAAATGAGATTAGGAAGTGGTTTCTATACTTTGAAAAGCGAACACACTTACTTCCTTGATTATAGTAATTTCAGAGAAAATCATATCCCTGGTGGTTGGAATGATGATTGGAGTGGAGAATTTGAACTTCTTAACTCAAATAAATATAACGATTCCAAATGGTATACACGCGCAAATATAACGTATGAGAATCAGTTGCTATTTTGCGCACATATTCCTATTCTTGGACATTTTATAGAGATGGAAAGAGTTTATGCCAGCATCCTTGGTTCACAAGATTGCAAACCATATATAGAATTGGGATATGGGTTTACTACCCGACTCTTTTCTATGGGAGTATTTCTCAGCAATGATAGTGGTCAAGTAAAAGAGTTTGGGTGTAAATTCGGTTTTGAACTATTTAGACATTGGTAATGAAAAATTTAACAGTATATAGAGCCAGTGCTGGCTCAGGAAAGACTTTCACTTTAGCTTTAGAATATATCAAACTATTAGTGGAAAATCCTCAATCTTTTAGGCAAACGCTTGCTGTAACTTTTACTAACAAGGCTACAGAAGAGATGAAAATGCGAATCCTAAGTGATTTGTATGGTATTGCAAAAGGATTGAAGAACTCTGATACTTTATTAGAAAAGATAAAAGAGACATCTGTTTTCAGCGAACAGCAAATACGTGATCGTGCATGGTTTTCATTACAACTGCTAATACACAATTACAATTATTTCCGTGTTGAGACAATTGATGCGTTTTTTCAGACAGTATTGAGAAATCTAGCAAAAGAACTTGATCTTTCTGCTAATCTTAAGATTGAACTTAATGATGCACAAGTTGAACAACAAGCTGTTGACGAACTCATAGAAAGTCTTGATGAAACTTCGCTTCTATTATATTGGATACTTGATTATATTCATGAAAATATAGAAGATGACAAATCGTGGAATGTAATATCTCAGATCAAAAATTTCGGCTTAAATATATTCAAAGACTACTATAAGAAAAATCAGAAAGAACTTTCACAAATCCTTGAACAAAAAGATTTCTTTAAGAACTATAGTCAAAAGTTAAGGAGCATAAGAAATAAGGCAAAGACACAACTGGCTGAGGTTGCTGATAATTTCTTTGATACTCTTGAGGCAAATGGCTTTTCTGTAGATGACTTTTCACGCAAGTCTTCAGGTCCTTGTGGATATTTCATTAAATTGAAAAGCGGTGATTTTGTTGATGATGAAAAAATATTTAATAAGACAGCACAAGAAGCAGTATCTGTTCCGGAGAAATGGGTAGTTAAAAAATTAGCTAAACCAGGTGAACCTATTTACGATTTAGTATGCGACACATTGATGCAGATGCTTAATACTGCAGAAAACATAAGGATAAAGCAAGCTAAATTATATAAGAGTGCAGACCTTACGCTACGCCATCTCAGCCAGTTGCGTCTTTTGGGATGTATAGGTGACAAAGTAACCGAATTGAATAATGAGGTGAATCGTTTTATGCTTAGCGACACACAAACATTGCTCAGTTCGATGATAGAAGATTCTGATTCACCATTTATCTTTGAAAAAATAGGTGCACAGCTTGAAAATATAATGATTGATGAGTTCCAGGATACCAGCACTGTACAATGGGAAAACTTCAAGGTGTTGTTGAAAGAAACGATGAGCCGTCAAGGTAAGAATCTTATCGTTGGAGATGTAAAGCAAAGCATTTACCGATGGCGTTCTGGAGATTGGAGACTTCTAAACGATATTGACAAACAATTCAGTGAGGGTGAAGTCTCAGAATGTAGCCTGGCAACAAACTATCGTTCATCAAAAAATATAGTAAAGTTCAATAATGAATTTTTCAAATATGCTAGTGAGGTAGAATATAATGAGTTATCAGACATTTGTGGGCAAGAAGCCGAACAGATGAAAAAGGCTTATGCTGATGTAGAACAGCAAATTCCTGAAAATAAAGATAAAGAAAATATCGGTAAAGTTGAAATTAAGTTATTACCAGATGAGGACTATACTGAAAGTATGCTTGCTCAAACACTAGAAAAAGTGAGAGAGCTGAAAACTTTAGGTGTAGCTGATAAGGATATTGCAATTCTAGTAAGAACCAATCCTCTTATAAGACTTGTTGGTGACTATTTCATGCAAAATATGCCTGAGGTTCAATTGGTATCTGACGAGGCTTTTCATTTGGATGCTTCTCAGGCTGTTAATATTATGGTCTATGCAATGAAAGTTCTGGCTATGCCGGATGATGAAATTGCATTAGCATCATTAGTTAAAGTATATATTAAATCAATTAAGGGTAATACACTAAAAGATAATGATATATTTCAAGGAACAGAATATTCAGAATCGCTTTTACCAAAAACATTTCTTAGTAATAAGGATGCCCTATTGGGATTGCCATTGATGGACTTAGCTGAGGAACTATTCTCTATTTTTGACTTAAGTATTCTTGATAGCCAGAATGCATACGTTTGTGCTTTCTATGATAAACTTAGTGAGTATATGCAAGACGGAATTCCCGATTTGAGAGATTTCTTAATTAAATGGGATGATAATATTCACAATTGTTCAATACAAAGCAGTGATGAAAATGGTATTAGGTTAATTACAATTCATAAAAGTAAGGGATTGGAATTTAGATTTGTTATTATGCCGTTTTGCGATTGGAAACTTGAAAAGAATAATGTGATTTGGTGCCAGCCTAATCTTTCACCATATAATGAGCTGCCTGTCGTTCCAATTGATTTCAGTAAGAAACAAATGATGGGATCTATTTATGAAGCAGACTATGCGCATGAGCACTTGCAGAATATGGTAGACAATCTAAATTTACTATATGTTGCTTTTACAAGAGCAGAAATGGGGCTATATATATATGGCAAACGTGATAAAAACGGCACAACTAGATCTGCTATTATAGAAGAATGTTTAGGTAATATTGGCAAGATCCTTGGGACTCAGGTTGTTGGCGATTACAACGATTATCAACAATCTATAGAGTTTGAATTTGGTGAATTACCACAAGACTTGTCTGTAAAAGAAAAGGCTAATGACGGTAATATATTTAGAGGCGTTTCAAAAAACGAAACGTTAAGTATCACTAGCCATAGAAACAATGTAAAATTCAGACAAAGTAATAAGAGCGATGAATTTGTTAAAGCTGGCATAGAAGACGAACAAGCTATACAGAAAAAAGAATTTATAAATGTCGGTAACGTGATGCATTCAATTCTCTCTGAAATAAAGACAGAAAAAGATATAGATTATTCTTTAAGAAAGTTGGAAGAAGAAGGCGTTGTTTATGACAATAATATAACTTCAGATAAATTACAGAAAATGCTTCGTGATAGCTTTGACAATAAATTAGTTAAAGAGTGGTTTTCTGATAAATGGCAAGTATTTAATGAATGTGCTATATTAAAAGTAAATCCTGAAAATAACAAAGTTGAGACAAAGCGTCCAGATAGAGTTATGACAGATGGCAAAAAGATGATTGTTGTCGATTTTAAGTTTGCCGCACCTAGAGAAGAACACAAGGTTCAAGTCAAGGAATACATGCAACTATTACATGATATGGGATATTCAGATGTAAATGGTTACTTGTGGTATATTTACTCTAAAAATATAATTGAAATAAAATGAGAACATTTTTACACTTCGTTGCAGAAGACATCATAAAGAAATATGGAACCAACCTATCTCGTATAGCTGTTGTATTTCCAAACAAACGTGCTGCTTTGTTTCTTAACGAGGAACTGGCTAGATTGGTTGACAAGCCGATATGGAGTCCTACTTATATTACAATTAGCGATTTGTTCCGTAATCATTCAGATAAGACTGTTGGTGAACAGATAAAACTTATCTGTGATTTGCATAAAACATATAATGAATGCACAGGGATGAATGAAACCCTAGATATGTTCTATGGTTGGGGACAATTGATGCTAGCTGATTTTGATGATATAGATAAGAATATGGCAGATTCGCAAAAAGTCTTTGCCAATCTGAAGGACATTCATGAGTTTGATGATCTATCATATCTTACAGATTCACAGAAAGATATATTAAAACAGTTCTTTAGTAACTTTAGCGAAGAACAAGACTCTGAGATTAAACGTAAGTTTCTAACTCTATGGAGTAATTTCGACCATATTTATAACAGTTATAAAGAGCGACTTGCAGCACAAAACATTGCCTATGAAGGCGCATTATATCGTGAAGTAGTTGAAACTGAATCTCTGGACTTTAAATATGATAATTACCTGTTTGTTGGTTTCAACATGATGCAAAAGGTTGAACAAGAAATGTGTAGTAGACTGATGAAGTTGGGACGTGCAAAATTCTATTGGGATTTTGATGACTATTTCATGAAATCACGTGGTATTGTCAATCATGAAGCCGGTACATATATTAGGCAGTATCTAAAATACTTCCCTAACGAACTTGATATTTCTAATTCTGAGATATATCATAACTTGGACGGTAAAAAAGATATCAAATATCTTAGTGCTACTACAGAAAACATACAAGCCAGATATATATCAAAATGGTTGACTGATAACGACAGGTATAAAGATAGTAAACTAACAGCCATTGTATTAGCTGACGAAAAACTCTTACAGACAGTCATACATTGTATCCCTTCTGAAGTGGAAAATGTTAATATTACAACAGGTTATCCGCTACAGCAGTCTCCTGTATCTTCTTTTGTAAAGATGCTTATATCGCTAAGAACAATGGGATACCGCTCTGACAATGGAAAATACAGAATGAAATGGGTTGAAACGTTGCTACGACATCCTTATATAAAATATGTGTCAGATAAAGCTCAAAACATACTGGATGATTACAAACAACTGCGCACATTTTATCAGTCCTCAGTTGATTTGTCTAAAGACGAAGGACTTTCTTTGATTTTCAAAGAAGATAATCTGAATATTCTTTCTCTAAATATCTGGTTAACCGAAGTATTACAACTTGTCGGCAATAATTTTTCACAAGAAAATGAATCCGATCCTTTAATGCAAGAATCACTGTTCAGAATGTATACATTGCTTAATAGATTGGGAGATTTAATAAAGTCTGGTGATCTTGAAGCAGATATAAAAACATATACCAAACTAATAAATCAACTTATATCAACAACAAGCATACCTTTCCATGGAGAACCAGTGGTTGGTATTCAGATAATGGGAGTACTTGAAACTCGTAATCTTGATTTTGACCATGTTTTGGTATTGTCATGCAATGAGGGAAATATGCCTAAAGGTGTAAATGATTCCTCTTTTATCCCCTATTCTATCAGAAAGGCTTATGGACTTACCACCATAGACAATAAAGTAGCCATCTACTCATATTATTTTCATAGTCTGCTGCAAAGGGCAACTGATATTACTCTAATGTACAATAAATCTACAAGTAATACCAATACGGGCGAAATGAGCCGCTTTATGATGCAGCTTATGGTAGAAGGTAATCATGAGATACAAAAGGTGAATGTTAATGCAAATCAAAATCCCCTTAACCCTAAAAAGGAACCTATTATCAAAGACGATAAGGTGATGACTGTCATAAGATCTATAGAAAAGATGTCGCCTACTGCCTTTTCTGTTTATTTGAGATGCCAGCTGCAATATTATTATAGATACATAGCAGGAATAAAGCAACCAGATAATGAAGATGACGAAATTGATAACCGCATATTCGGTAATATTTTTCATAAGGCAGCAGAATTGTTCTATCAGAAATATATAAACAGTTCTGTTGTTCATCAGAGTGACTTAGAGGATGATGTGAAAAATGAGGGGCTACTTAGTAGAATAATCGACGATGCATTCAAAGATGAACTCTTCAAGATTCCTAAAAATATCAGAATTGATTATAATGGACTTCAAATAATCAATAGACAAGTTATTCTTGATTATCTCAAACAGATGATTAGAATAGACATAAAATTAGCACCTTTCAGAATTTTAGGACTGGAAAAAAAGGTTAGTATGAATTTAACCGTAAATGCAGACAACGAGCAAAAGACTATAGAACTATATGGTAATATCGATAGAATTGATGAAATTGATGAAGGTGGAAATAATAGAATAAGAATAATTGATTATAAAACAGGAAATAACAACAGAGCTATAGTAAACTCTATTGATGACATTTTTGATCCTTCTAAAATTGGTAACCATACTAGCTATTTCTTGCAATCTATGCTATATGCATTGATAATAAGGGATAAAAAGGAAATTAATCCTGAAAATATAAGAGTAAGCCCTGCCTTGCTTTTTATTCAACATAGTCTTGCAAAGGATTACGATCCTACATTACTTCTTAATAAAGAAAAAATTATGGATATAGCCCTATTTAAAGAAGATTTTGTTGCCGGACTGAAACAATTGACAGAAGAGATTTTTGATTCATCAAAACCTTTTTTGCCAACCGAAGATCAGAGTCGATGCGAAACTTGCATTTATAAGTCTATATGTGGTTAATAGAATCACATTATTCGTAAATATTTACATATATTCAACGCTGCAAAGAAATATTCAATATACTTTTTGATAGAAATGAATTGCTAAATGCATGAAAATTAAACACTTCTGAAAAAAAAGAGTGTTGGAATTCGCAAAAAAGTAGCAATAAATTTTTATATGAAACGAAAAACTAGTATATTTGCAAACCTGAAAAGGTAAAGCATATAAAAATATACAACAAAATAATAATAAATACAGATATACAAATGACTAAATCGGATATCATTAACGAAATCACTTTAGCAACAGGCGTACAGAAAAAAGATGTTACAGCTGTTGTTGAAGGTTTCATGGAGACTATCAAAAACAGTTTACTTGAAAAAAAAGAAAATGTATACCTGCGTGGGTTCGGTAGTTTTGTCATAAAGCACAGAGCAGCCAAGACCGCTCGCAATATTCTTAAGAATACCACCATGACTATAGATGCTCATGATCTACCAAGCTTTAAGCCAGCGAAGTCATTTGTTGAGTTAATGAAGAATGAATAATTAAATCATTATATTTTAAAAAATTTAAAATTATGCCAAACGGAAAGAAGAAGAAGGGCCACAAGATGGCTACTCACAAGCGTAAAAAAAGATTACGTAAGAATAGACATAAGAGCAAATAAGCGCTCGGCAGCCTATTAGGGACTTAGGGGCATGTCAATGCATCCACCAGGAAGCTGTGACATGCCCTCTTTGTATAACTTAAGAAAAGATTAACAGAAAAAATGACCAGCGAAGTTGTAATTGACGTTAGAGAAAAAGAGATTTCGATTGCTCTGCTGGAGGACAAAAACCTTGTAGAGTATCAGAATGAGCCAAGACAGGCATCTTTTTCTGTAGGTAACATTTATGCTGCAAAAGTTAAGAAACTCATGCCGGGACTTAACGCTTGCTTTGTAGATGTAGGTTATGAACGCGACGCTTTTCTTCATTATCTTGACTTAGGTAGTCAATTTAACTCTTATAGTAAATACCTTAAACAGGTAGACAGTGACAGAAGAAAACCTTTTCTATTCAATAAAGCATCAAAGCAACCTGATCTAAAAAAAGATGGTAGCATTCAACAGACATTAACTGTTGGACAAGATGTTTTAGTACAAATTGTTAAAGAACCTATTTCGACAAAGGGACCAAGACTCACAGGAGAATTGTCTTTTGCTGGAAGATTTTTAGTTCTTATTCCATTTGGAGATAAGGTTTCTGTATCGTCAAAAATTAAAAGTGGTGAAGAGCGTGCCAGACTAAAACAGCTCATCTACAGCATTAAGCCTAAAAACTGCGGTGTTATCGTTAGGACCGTAGCTGAAGGCAAAAGGGTTGCTGAACTTGATACAGAACTTAAAGTGCTTGCAAAACGTTGGGAGGACGCTATTGCAAAAGTTCAAAAAAATCAAAAGCGACCACAATTAGCATTTGAAGAAACAGGAAGAGCCATTGCGATGATACGCGACTTGTTTAATCCTAGTTTCGAAAATATTTATGTTAACGACGAAGATGTATTTGAAGAGCTAAAACATTACGTAACCCTTATCTCACCTGATAAGGCTAGTATTGTTAAACTTTACACAGGTAAAGTTCCAATCTTCGACAACTTCAACGTTACAAAACAGATTAAGTCAAGCTTTGGTAAGACAATAAATTATAAGCATGGCGCTTATCTAATTATTGAGCATACTGAGGCATTGCATGTTGTAGATGTAAATAGTGGAAATCGTTCAAGATCTGAAAATGGACAGGAAGCGAATGCCTTGGATGTAAACCTTGGTGCAGCCGATGAATTGGCAAGACAATTGAGACTAAGAGATATGGGAGGAATCATAGTCGTCGATTTTATTGACATGAACTTGGCTGAAGACAGACAAATGCTTTATGAACGCATGTGTAAAAATATGCAGAAAGATAGAGCAAGGCACAATATTCTGCCACTAAGTAAATTTGGTTTAATGCAGATTACGCGTCAGCGAGTACGTCCAGCAATGGACGTTAATGTTGACGAGACTTGTCCTACATGTAATGGATCAGGTAAAATAAAGTCTAGCATTTTATTTACAGATCAACTTGAGAGAAAAATAGACAACCTAATCAACAAGATTGGCGTCTCTAAATTCTATTTGCATGTTCATCCGTATGTTGCTGCATATATTGACAAGGGATTAATTTCCTTGAAACGTAAATGGCAATTAAAATATGGATTTGGTGTGCATATCATTCCTTCTCAAAAACTGGCTTTCTTGCAATATGAATTTTATGATAGCAAGGGCGAGTTCATTGATATGAAAGAAGAAATAGAAACAAAATAAAAATAAGCGTTGCAGATTATCTGTGACGCTTATTTTTTTATGTATTCAATAATATCATTATTTCAATCTAAGCCTATCTAGTCTTTCGTTCAGCAACTTAAAATAGTCCTTTTGCAATTCTTCATTCAAAAAAGAATCAAAAATAAGATCTTTAAACTTAGGCAAAAGCTTTATATATTTATTGATAAGGCGTCCTGCTATAATTTTTTCTATGCCTAGACTTTCTGCGAATTTTATAAAATCGTCTTTCTTCAGTTTTTTCTTTTTCCCGTTCAAAGTCAAGGCCATCTCTTCATCATCCTTTGGATTGACAATTATTGCATTAAGCAAATCATAAGCTGGTGTTAAACGAATTACATTCTCTTCTGGTTCATACAGCGAAAAATTCTTTAGATGCATATCGTTATTACCAACCAGCCATGAGAATAATACTATTTCAAAGAAATTGGTTACATCCATGATAGGAACAGATGAATACTGAATCACAGCTTTTCCAATGCGTTCATAACTACTCTTATACTTATGCTCAGTTTGTCTCTCCGTGAGTTGACACATATCTTCCATAGCCAACTTTTCACCATCCGAAGTTCTGTCAATACGTCGCGTAAAATAACAGATAGATCTGTCTGCCATTCGCATCAATGTATGAGGTACTACTTGAATCTTGGCCAACTCTGCAAGGTGCATTGTTAGATCCTCTACTTCTGGCATTTGTTCATAGGTTGTTGTCTGTGGTTTACAGATATATCCGCCCCATAACCCCACAATAGTCAATCTGTTACTACCCTCATGCTCATTTAAATTCAAAGATAACTTAGACTGAACACCCGTAAGAGATGTTTGGTCTTGTATCACCTGTTTTGCAAGTTCTTCCAAATGCTCAGTTGTATAATCCAAAGTTGGCATAACAGTAGTTCCGAAAAACTTTGCTATACAACCAGGATGCATATCTTTTTCGCCTTTCTTAAGTGGCTTATAACAATACAAACATTTACACATGACCTTCCTCCTTTTCTTGAATAGCTTCAATGCTTACTGCTCCGATACAATCCTTACAACAAACCAATAAGAGAGACATACGATCCAATATGCTAATGTCCATGTTACGAGTAGCAATATCAAGCAACCATCCTTCAGGTATCAATCCGTCAAAGAATGGAAACAACACACTACTTTTAAAGGTCTGTTCTTGCAAAGGTAATGTCAAACTCACTGGTTTAGCATTTTCCAACGACAAATAGTCTGAAAGGTAACAGAATTCATAACCTTCATCGCTTTCTGTCAAGACCCCTGACAGCATATTTTTATAATATACATTGGCTTGTCTCATAATTCTATGGCTTTACTTTTGGAGTTGCTGTTACTTCGTAGTTGAAGAAATTAAGCAACTGATTAACTTTATCCAAACGCAACGATTCTTTACCCTGTTCTAAATCTCGAACAAAGCGTAAACCAACACCCGACTTCAACGAAAGTTCTTCCTGTGTTATGTTATACTGCTTACGCAGTGATTTTACTATAGGTGATAAATTATTCATAACCATATATTATATCATTTCGGGTACAAATATACAAGTTATTTTTGATTTTATACCACAATGGGTATATTTTATTATATATTTCATAACAATATACCCGAAATGATATATTATTAAACAAACATACGGTTACCAGGAATACTTGCTGTTGAAAGTCAATCAAGTGAAATCAACAATATAATCTTTGCGCTTCACTCCCCTCCTATTTGTTAGTATAAGGCAAGAAACCCTACCATCTATTTCTATGTATTATATCCTCTATATTCCTTCTAGGTCTTTGTTTTGGATGCTCATCTGAATACCCAATCGTTATTATTCCAACAACAAATTTATCATTTGGTATTCCTAATAATGGTCTTATTTCTTTTTGCTCATACCATGCTACCCAACAAGTCCCTAAGCCTTGCTCTGTTGCCTCTATAACTAAATGTTCTATAGATATTGCTGTATCTCTAATTATTTGTTTTAATTCAAAAATACTTGTTTCCTCATCCAAATTTATTTTCTCAGTTTCTTTTACTCTACACTTAATGTCTGCAACACATACAATAAAAACAGGCGCAGTATTCATCCATTTTTGATTATGACAAACAATAGATATTTCCTTTCTCGTTTCAAGATTATCAACAATAATATAATTCCAAGGTTGTGTATTATTTCCTGAAGGTGCGAGTGATGCATTTCTAATTATCTCAAGAAGCAATTTTTCATCAATTGGTTGGTCTTTGTATTTTCTTATGCTTCTTCTATTCTCTATTGCTTTCATATTTATCCTTAATTCCGCAGTGTTTTTATTTATAAATAGCGCAAGTGTTTGATATACAAAAGTTTACTTACACTTGATCATGCCAGAAATTTCATCTATCTTAGTGCTGCGAAATAAACTAATATAGCAAACTACTGACATAGCAAAAGTAGCAACAAAATCTGAAAACATACCTCTTTTGGAGGAATTTTTCACGTAATTGACACATTTTTTGACGATAGCGCTATATCAGTACCATACTGTTTAGTTCTGCCTTACTCTGTGCAATGATAAGTAGTTTAACTGAATGGATAGAAGCAAAATGAACGTTGATACAGATTCAAGTGATACAGTGGTACTGATTCGTCGATACTATTTAAATTATTTTAAAATTCATTTTGCGCAGATAATATTATGTTATACATTTGCAGAAATAATTATAGATAAATTAAAATGGATACAAGAACTGAAACAATGCAGCCTTGCACAATAGCTTATATGAGAAGAACCGGAGCTTACGGCATAGAATGCAAAGCTGTGATGGAACAATTGAAGTCATGGGCAAAACAAACAAACTGCCTAAACGACGATTCTATTATATTAGGCATCGCCCTAGACAATCCTGAAGTAACTGCACCTGAAAGTTGTCGTTATGATGCCTGTTTAGTTGTTTCAAATGATTTTCATACAGATGATAACGGTGTTCTTACCAGGAAACTTAATGGTGGCAAATATTGTGTATTTACTGTTGCTCATACCACTAAATCCATACAACAGGCTTGGTCGACAATGTTTACGGAAATATCAACACTTGGATATACTCTAGATTTTTCAAGACCGATCATTGAGCGATATGCTATGAAAATGATTAGAAAGCACTTATGCGAGCTATGCGTGCCTATTGTGTAGATAAGTATGCAAGGTATATTTTTCTTTATTAAAACAAAACAAATATCAATAATGTTTGATATTTCAAACAATATAACTATATTTGCACACAATAATAAACATTATTCGATATGAAACGTCCGTTATTACCAAAACAAGAAAGATCATTGCAAGAGATGGGAAACCAAATTAGGTTAGCTCGTCTTCGTCGTAATATCACATCACAAGAGATGGCGCAACGCACTTCACTTGGACGCAATACAATCGTTAAGATTGAAGCTGGCGATGAATCTGTTGCCATGGGTAGCTACTTTAGAGTACTCATTGCATTAGGACTTGATCCTGATATTCTTGCTTTAGCCAAAGATGATGTACTTGGACGAAAACTGCAAGATGCGAAGCTACTTCCTAAACAGAGAGCTAAATCATAAAGATAACTATGATTGAATTATTAGCCTAGCATTATCAAAACTTTCTAGCATGTAACGTCTTGCCAGCACTTCAATTTTATATTTATTTACGATAAATGCTCGTATTTCCATTGTTGTATCCAAATCCATATTTGTTAACATCCTAGTAAAGATAGTTGTAACACTTTGCATATCTGATGGCAATTGGAATTTATTTATTGTTATTAGATGGCACAAATCTATAACATCCTGCCATATCATGGGATTATTCTGAATTGTTTCTAAACAACACTCGAAAATATTCTCATTACCCACTCGATACTTTTGATATTCAGAATACATCTGAGTAGCATTAAATTTTATCCCCACATATTGTAACTTGTGATATATATCATTAATATTATCACCATTATTTTCAATAACTTTTAAAAATGTTTCACTTGTGATTATTTTTAGATTAGAGCATGTCTGGAATGAAAGATTCCAATCATCCGATATCAATATATACCCATCCCTGCAAGCTAATAAAACACAATCTGCAAAAATCTCAGTTTTTATATCACCGTTTACATCTTGAGCAACCAGAAGCTTTTCCTCAACAGGCAGAATTTCACAATTGACATTAACCCAATCGTTTAAATATCTCAAACTTTCTTGATAAGTACTACCAATAGTATCAACATAATCTTGACTAAATATAGAATAGAAGTATAGATGATTTACAGATGATGCTGTAACTTGTAATTCCTCTAGAGAGTATTTTATGCACTCTGCCTGCCTCTTAGAAATCACAAACTTATTTGAAAACTTTATACCATGTTTTTTTGATAAATAAGCAAAAAGCCACATGCTCATTATATCAAGTACAAAATGAGTAACTTTGTGCTCCTGATAGTACTCATCCAATAACTGCTTATATTTTTCTATTGGATCCACATAAATTCTAAACTTAGAAAATAGCAAATCATGTGCCGACATAACTACATCATTATTCATCAAAATTAGGAGTGGTAGTTTTCTTCTTTTGTAATCTCCTACAAGAGTTGTAAAACCAATTTTTGCATCAACATTATACTGTTCGGTCTCCTTTTCGATCATATCCAGTATGGCTGTTCCACCTAAGTCTTTTACGTCCATCACCTTAAAGTCTTTATAAGGATTGTTGTTTTTTAAACTTTCATCTGATATTTCCTGATACAATGCACAATACTTATTGCCAATTAGTGATATTGTAAGTAATGTTTTTTCAGAATCTATAAAGGTTTCTCCTTTTGACTTTCCAATAGCATTCTCATATTTTGAATCCATGGCAGCAATAAATTCCACAGCTTCTTTACCATACTTACACCTAACAATAAAACCTTCTTCTACTTTTAGAGGTTCAATAAAAATAAGATTATTTTCTTCGACATAATCTAATCTCATTTGAAAATAAAAACTTCTGACTGCTACGTTCTTCCTATCAATTGCATACCTATAAACAAGATCCAGAGCTTCTTGATAGAATCTTTGTTTTAATAATGAATTTGCAACATAAATCAGCACAACATTATTTGTATAATTTATTGAAATAATGTCTTTTATTTGGGCTTCAATATCATCTCTTCTATTGCCAAACGCTAAGGCATGAACATACCTAGCCATCATATATTCTCCAAGCGGAAATGCTTTTTTGAAAATCTCATATACTTCTATCGCTTCATTATATTCTTGAATTTCCAATGCATATAAACCCTCAAGATCTAGAAACGCGAAATTGACAAAATTATATTTATCACGGAGGTTCTTACAAATTTTCCTAAATTCATCTTTATGAGTTTTGGTTTCTGCTAATATATATAAATAAATAGTTAGTGTTGGACTTGGTTTGTCTTTATTTATGTGCTTTGATAAAGTATCCAGAGCAAATTCAGTCTCGTTTGCCAATGATAATAAATGGCAAGTTATCGCCAAAGAAAGACCGCTAATATTATCACACATTTTTTTAAGTTTCTCAATGTCAATAATATTACCCTTCAATAGTTTTATTAGTTCTGAAAGAATAATAGCCTTATATCCTTCCTTATAATAGGCTTCTATAATAACATCTGAAACATCATTATCCTTTGCAAGGAAAGAGTATTTTCTAAGTGCATTAAATACTATATAGATATCTTGATCTTGTTTAAAACCTATTACAGAGGCAAATTGTTTAATAGCATCTTTAATTCTATTCTCATTATTCCACTTAATCGCAAACCATACTTTATGACGCATGGAGCATTCATCCTTATCTTGAGAAATCAGATTATACGCTTGTTCTGCATCCCCTGAAATATAATAAGCATTAGCCTTAAGCCTATTAGTAAAGTCATCTTGCAGCTTAATTTTAATAATTTCATTAAACCACTTATTATCTCTAGTGGTTATAAACATCAAATACTTATAGTAAACGTTTACTTGATTAAGCCTATTGCTTATTTCTGTTTTCTGAACTAGCTGTTCGAATTTTTCTAGAATAGCAATATGATTATTAATAATTTCAGGAATAAAAGGATAACCATCGTTATCAAAATCCTCGCACTGTAATTTTTCCGTCATTAACAATGATACTATAAACTTCCATTCTTCAAGATTATTAAAGTTCAAATCATCAGGAATATTATCGTACTTAAACGGCACATACTTCTTTATGACTTCTGACTTATCATAATGATCTACGAACCATTGATATATATAACTTTTAAAATTAATATTAGAAAGTATATCTTTAGGTATCTTTTTTATATTTTCTTCTATATTACCCGTATAACAGCATATTATAAAGTATGCTATAGGCAAACTGCGTTCTTCATCTATTGTCTGTTGAGCATAAGCAATAACTTCATCATCAATATTCTTTGAATAAAAAGCTGCTTGCAAGAAGTATTCATAAGTCTTATCAGTTGACATAGACTTTCTGACGTATTTTAAATCTTGATATGCGTCTTTTGGTACGAAATAAAGTTCGCACTTTCCTTTTTCCAATTTAATCAAAGTAAATAAGCCATAACATTTCTTCGCCTCTGGATTTTCATTTAATACATCCTCTAATTTCTTAAGAACATCAAGAGCTGATTTAATCTTTAACCTAAAAACATTGTCCTCATATTTTTTAATAAATTCTAACAAAATGGAATTAACTTGAGAAGATAGTTTATCCTGCAGCATATCAATTTTCTCCTCTATCGTTTTTGTTCTTTTATCAATCGCTGGTATCAAATATGAATTTACAATATTTCTGCCTCTTTCAAACTTATTCATTTCTTTCTTGAATAAATCATTGAATGTATTCATATCATCGGAAGAATCTAAGTCTAATTCGCCTTTTTTTATTGCATTTATAATATCCTCTAAATTATGCTTAATACTACTTTTATCAGAAATAAGTTTTGATTTAAATTCTTTTGAAAAACGTTTGGATGCCTTTTTATATGCCAAAGAAATAACATCCCTATCCTTTTTACCAAGTTTCGTGTCAAGATATCTACCTATGAAATATTCACACACAATATTTGCGACCCATGTTAGAAACATTGGGGTCCAAGCGGAAGGAACAACTAGTAGCAATGCTATAAGTGAAGCCTTTATATATATAAGTTTATTACTCATAAACAAATTTTTTAATTAATATAATTACAAAAGTAATAAAAAACTTGTAATCATCAATATTCTTACAAAAACATTATAATTATAATCACATACAATTCCTCTATAATAGAAAAAAGCGATATTTTAAGCGAGAAGCTTTTCAGCTTAATTCCAAAATATGTTCGTATCGTTCTCTCTTTTTGCATATTATTTAAAATTCATATTGCCTCTGATAAAAATGATACTTTATGATTATATATTAGAAATCTTATTTTTTATGTTACAAAATTCATTCCATTGCTTTTTATTCATGTCAAAGAACGCTTCTGCACACAACAGCAAAAGCATAGGGCTAGCTTGAATGGATTTGCTTAGTGTAACAAATGTGATGCAAAGTTACATTAAGTTCTTTATTCACGCAATTAAATACATTACCACCTGTTAGCCAAAATCATATAAGTATTATTTTCTTTATTATATAATCACGCGCACACACGCTATAGGTTTTTGAAAAATACTAGCGTCAAAGTGTCTTTGCACTGATTATCAAACTAGTAGGACTCTAAATCACAAAAACAAAGTGTCGATGCAGTGTTGTTTATTTCTTCATTACCCAAGACGAAAAGATACAGCAAAAATGCTATCATAAAAACATAGTGATTCTCTTTTATTACTACTTATTTAAGTATTTCTGATAATGAGCATCAAGGAAATCTCTGTTAGGAGCAAACTTTGAAGGAGCTATAATAGTCTGACCATCAATAAGAGATAAATACTTTTGGAATTTCTCATCATGCGTTGTTACTAAAAGTTCTTCAGATATAGAAATTTTTAAATCTGGATTGATGGCAATTAGCAATTGATCATAAGCCTTATGAAAGAATACATTTAAGCATAAGCCATTACATGGGTTTGTCCTATTCTTAACATCATCAGACCAGTCTACAATATGACATGCCTCTAATAGCTTATCATTTTCTATGCCTGATATGCAACAGTTATGATTATATGAATTTAAAACAACATCTCTAAAGAAAGATTGATTAACCCTTACTTTTACTGTTGATTCCCTATCCTTTCCTTCTGGAAAATTTTGAATATCTAAACCTGCTATTTCTTCAATATTTCTATGAGAAAACTCTGCTATCAGCTTTTCACTTTCAAATGCAAGATTATCTGGATTATCTACAAACTTATTCCATACTGTCTGTTCAAGTGTAGCACCATGCGACAAGCCACTTACTCCCCTTGCTTGTAATGATGGATCTAAACGAGCTATATTACATAACTTCATACTTACTGCAGAAGGCTTTCTTCCAAGTAAATGTGCTAAATGTATTATCTCTGGATTATTTTGATTTAATTTTCCAAAAGGTAACTTGCAATATAGATTAAAGGCTACAATCGTCTCTTTTTCGGTCCAATTATTCATTGCTTACTTAATTTAAACATGCTATTTGTAAATAGACAGCTGTAAAGGTAGATAAAATATCTAACGTATTCCTTATCATGATGCTTAAAATTTAAAATGATTTAGCTATTTCTTGATATATACTACCAATGTGTCCTATTGGATCAAGTACCAGAAAAAAGAATAAGACGCATAGTATAAATATCAGTGAATTAACGAGTATTGATATTTTGTCTTTAGCTTTAATTGAACTAACGATATGCAAAAATATCTTTCCTAAACTCCAAGTTAGATAGGCTAATAATGCGACCTCTAAAACCGAAAATACTATTTCCATGTGTGCTTAATTTAGAATTATTACTTTGTTTATTGTATTTGCAATATTGCTGTTTGGTCTTTATTTATCATATTTACTTTGACTGATCCATGACTTTATGCACGTTTATGCATCTAAGTATGCAGCACGCAAAATCGGACAACGATAAATAATTGAACCATTAAACTCTAGCTTTTGGCTATAGCCTTAAAATACTTTTAAGTGGTTTTTTCATCATTAAATATATTACGTTAAACTTAAAATGTGTTTTCATCATGGAAACTACAAAATCTATTTAATTTTACAAAGATACACTTTTGATTTGAATAGACAAATAGTTTTGTGAAAAATGTATGTGTTATCATTTATCATATCATCTTTGGCTCTACAGGAGAATTTGTTTTTTAAGCTACGTTATCTACGGTGTTGCTGAAATGCCTTTAAGTAAAGGGATTAATGCACAACAAGACTGTTTCTTTAGCTCCGGTAAGCTACGTATGCACTACGTCTTTTTTCACGTTTTACGATACGTCAAAGTGCAAATAGGCGAAAATAGACTGTAAATATTAACTATAAACTGGTCCCATTTTCAACTGTAATGTACAAAAAATGAGCAATATACTTTTCAATGTTATCCAAATACGGTCCAATCGTTATGCACTCCAATTTTCACCACTTTGCATTGCATTCCTTCGTAAAACGCAAGAAAAGACGTAGTGAATACGTAGCTTAACGCAGCTAGAATATGCAAAACGAGTTTGTAAAGCTTGATATACTTGCAGATAACAAGAGACGTAGCTGCGTAGCTATTTGTTTTATTAACGCTAGCGGTGCTTCCCCTATCTCCACCCACTGCATGGGTATCTTACTGCATATTTCGCCCAAGCATACAACGAGATAACGCCTGCTTATCATACAAAGTGGCACTAACAACGTTACGCCTATTTGCAGCCGTTCTGTGCACGTATAATTTGACCTAAGTAAGAATACCACATACGTATCTTTGCGCTCACCATCGGCACGTAATGCGGCGAATAAGCATTAACCACATGCTTTAGCTGTATCGCTTTGTATCAATATTGTCAAAGATCGAAAAACATGACTTCATTATACTGCTATTTTTGCACTAAATTTCCCTTTTTTGTCTTGTACAAAACCATGCTTTTGGATAATTATATCCACTCTTTCATTTTCACCTCACCGAAAGTCCATTAAAATGGCATTAAATCCGCATTTTTGATGATTATTTGCGTTTCTACGATAAAACGTTTGCGTTATTACGTGGAAACGTTTCTATTCCTACGATGTAAAGTTTCCATTTCTACGATGTAAAGTTTGCATTTCTATATAGAAACGCAAATACAAATTGACATTATGCCGACACTATGTTTTTGAAAAAACTGCATCTAACGTATTGATAGCCAGTAGATAGACACTTCGACACAAGTATATTTGCAAACCCTATGTAGAGTTTTCATGTTCTTTGCGATGTGAACACACAGACTTCGCCAGTCTAGTCTCCGCAGCTTAATGCCTCCGAGTCATTTATTGAAACCACCTTGCATTTGCGAACTCACTGTATCAGCAGTCTATCAGGCATCCCAAGACGTCTGCGTGCAAGCATTTCCTCTTCAAAATCCCAACAATCAGGAGCTACCCATTTATTGCGGATACAGCTCCAACGCCTAAATACAGTCTCCTGTGGGGGTGCAGACATGGGAACGGATTCTTTGCGTCGAGCATAGCGCACACCATTTACAACCGTCTCATATTCACTTGGTCCCGAAGTCTGTTCTTCTTGCGGATTCATCAGTTGTTTTCGCTTGACCCATTCAGCATGACGCCTCACGAGATCATTAAATTCATTCAGCGTCTTGCGTCCCGGCAGCAACAGATTGCGAAGATATTTCTTGGCGTCACGAGGCTTATAGCCCTGCTCTTCATCGCATGCGCTCATGATAAGCCGTTTGTCAAACCAACTAATGAGTTGCTTGCGTATATTCATGTCAGAAAACAGTTTAACCCCAGTCTGCCCTTCCAATGTTTTCAACCAGTTTTCATCATCGAAAATAGAATTCATCTTCGTCAGAAAGACTGATGGTGCTGCTGCCTTTACTACAGCGGTAGCAGTAGTTTCACTGTCGTTATCTTTATCTATATCTTTATCTATATCTTCGCGCGGTTGCGCATGCGTGTACGTATTATGCATATTAGCGTTTCGTTGATTTTGAAATGATTCATGATTCAATTTAGATTCATTTCTAATTGATTTGTGATTCATTTTAGAATCATTTTGCGTTGATTTTGAGTTAGGCTCAGAATCGTCTTCTGTCGACTCGGCAGCCACAGAATAATCAATGTGCATACTCTCGCAAAGTTGCGTACTAAAAAATCTGTTTCCCTCTACAACAAACAAACCATAGTTGTTGATAATCTTACTGATATAACTTGAAGACTTGTGGGCTTGAGCTGACAACACGCGTAGTTTATCTTTGCTGTAACGCCCCACACAGTCGGGACACTCTGTGAGATAAAGCAAAATCATGATGTAAGTTCCGAAGCCGGTACTACCCTCTTCAGCGAGTAAATCAGCTGTTTCTGGCAGTGTTGTGATATTACGTCGTACTTTGATGAATGGCGAATTCTGAGTTAGTTTGGTTGAATAACACATAGTTGGTCTTATTTAATGGTTTGTATAATATTCTTTCAATAAAATGTTTTGATTCACATCGTCACGTTTTCGTGTCACGTTAAGCGATAAAGTAACAGTAACGTAGCGAACAGCTCGGCAACTAAATCCGGATATTGCATCAAATAGGTGGTGCAACGGTTCAAGGATGATTTTACGTGAAATATTGAAATTGTTAATCAGTGTTTGATCAGGCATATTGTCAGTCGTGTGGTTGGCAGTAGTATCTGAAAGCATCGTTATATGATGAGAAAAGTACTTTAAAAGTAACTCGTCTCTTCTTGTTTTTAGTGTCATCTTATTTTCTTAAAAAGGCGAAGCAACCGCTGTAGTGATTAATTGCAAGTCATTAGAAAGCGGTAAATAACTAAGTCGTGGTTTATTTTTGTTTTGATACTTCAAGCATCGCTATATTTCTATTCATTATCTTTACCCCTACCTTTTGCAGTAGGGGTAAGTATAATCTTTCATAAGTTTTTGTTGTGCTATTAATCATATTTTACTGACTGTTTAGTTTGCATGTACAAAAGTACTAAAAAAATATGAAACATAAAAATATAATTTATTAATATGTAAAAATATATAGTGTTTTTTAAACTGTTTAACGGTTGAGCGTTTTATCAACAAACGCAATCTACATGCAATTATCACAAGCTACCTAAGATAAGATTTTATTGAGTAGCATCAACCTTAAATAGAAAGAGAAAATACTGTAAGTCAACCGCTTTTAGGATAATTTCCGCTAAAAATTTAATAATACGAATTATTTTACTTACCTTTGCACCCGTATTATAAAAAGAGGAAAATAAGAAATGATAACAGTTACAAATCTTGCGATCCAATTCGGAAAGAGAGTGCTTTACAAGGACGTAAACATTAAGTTTACACGCGGTAATATTTATGGAGTTATCGGTGCCAACGGTGCTGGAAAATCCACATTGCTACGTGCAATAAGCGGTGACTTGGAACCAAATCACGGCACCATTGAGTTAGGCCCTGGCGAGCGTTTGTCTGTATTGGAACAGGATCACTTCAAATACGATGAATTTCGTGTTATAGACACTGTACTAATGGGACATGAGCCTTTGTGGGATAATATGAACGAGCGTGACCGCTTGTACTCAAAGGCTGAAATGACCGAAGAAGACGGTAACCGTGCAGCTGAGCTTGAAGAAAAATTCGCAGAAATGAATGGTTGGGAGGCTGAAAGTAATGCCGCACAGCTATTGCAGAATCTTGGCATTCCTGATAAAATGCATCAGAAGATGATGTCTGAACTTAGCAATAATGAAAAGGTACGCGTAATGCTTGCCAAAGCTTTGTTTGGAAAGCCAGACAACCTCCTACTTGATGAGCCTACCAATGACTTGGACTTGGACACAGTAGAATGGTTGGAGGATTATCTTGGAGAGATAGATGAAAGTCAGACTGTACTTGTTGTAAGTCACGACCGTCACTTCCTTGACTCTGTTTCAACTCAGACTATAGATATAGACTTCGGAAAGGTAACAGTGTTCTCTGGTAACTACTCTTTCTGGTACGAAAGTTCACAGCTTGCATTACGTCAGGCACAGAACCAGAAGATGAAAGCTGATGAAAAGCGTAAGCAATTGGAAGAGTTCATTCGCAGATTCTCTGCCAATGTAGCAAAGAGCAAGCAGACAACCTCAAGAAAGAAAATGCTTAACAAGTTGAATGTTGAGGAAATACGCCCATCAAGCCGTAAATATCCAGGAATTATCTTCCAGATGGAACGTGAACCGGGTAACCAGATTTTGGGAGTTGAAAAGCTAAAAGCACAAGATCCAGACGGAACAGTTCTGTTTGATGACATAAACTTTAATATCGAGAAGGGACAGAAAGTTGTATTCTTGAGCCACAACCCTAAAGCAATGACTGCATTGTTTGATATTATCAATGGTAATCGCAAGGCTGATGCTGGAGAATATAAATGGGGCGTGACAATCACTACAGCCTATCTCCCACTTGACAATACAGACTTCTTCAAGAGTGACGAAAATCTTGTTGACTGGCTAGGAAAATATGGTACAGGCAATGAGGTTATGATGAAAGGATATCTTGGTAGAATGTTGTTCAGTGGTGAGGAAGTTCTTAAGAAGGTGAACATTCTTTCAGGAGGTGAAAAAATGAGATGTATGATTGCAAGAATGCAACTTCAAAATGCAAACTGTCTTATCCTTGACACTCCTACAAACCATTTGGACCTTGAAAGTATCCAAGCATTCAACAATAATCTTGTACAATTCCAAGGCAACATTTTATTCTCAAGTCATGACCACGAATTCATTGAGACTGTGGCTGATAGAATAATAGAATTGACACCAAACGGAACCATCGACAAGTTGATGCCTTATGATGAGTTTATTCATGACGAAGGTATCAAGGAACAGAGATTAAAAATGTATGGTGAGCAATAAAAATATTGCAAACATGAAATAAGCTAAAGGTCTTCTCCCATTTAAAAATAGAGAAGACCTTTTCCTATGGCATGATTATTGCACATACCATATAAAAAAATATTATTATTATGGCAAAACAAGAAAATAACGTAAATACAGAGAATTTGGACAAAGAAACTCTTGACGGTAATACGGCTTGTAACACACAAACTGACAACGATACTGCCAAAGAGACTGACAAAAATGCAGATTGCGCAGAAGATAATGACAAAGAAGAAGAAACAGAAACTGTTGAGGAAAAAGATCCTGTAGAGCTTCTTAAAGAGGAAAACGCAAAACTTAAAGATCAATTATTACGCACTATTGCTGAATTTGATAACTTTAGAAAGCGTACAGCAAAAGAAAAGTCAGAGCTGATACTTAATGGTGGTAAAAGAGTGATAAAAGAAATTCTTACTGTAGTTGACGACTTAGAGCGCGCTGCTATGGATAAGAGCGAGGATCCTACTGCCATAAAGGAAGGCGTAAAAATGATAGATAATAAATTCATTAAAACTCTTGAAAGTTTAGGCGTAAAGAAGATTGAAACAGAGGATGCTGATTTCAACACTGATTTTCATGAAGCTATTGCTATGGTTCCAGGAATGGGTGATGACAAGAAAGGTAAAGTCATTGACTGCGTTCAAAGTGGATATACAATGAATGACGAAGTTATCAGACATGCTAAAGTAGCCGTAGGACAGTAACATATAAACAGAAATAATCAATGGCACAAAAAAGAGATTATTACGAAGTTCTTGGCGTTCAAAAAACTGCCACAGATGATGAAATAAAAAAGGCATATCGAAAGATTGCTATCAAATATCACCCAGACAGAAATCCGGGAAATAAAGAGGCTGAAGAAAAGTTCAAAGAGGCAGCCGAGGCTTATGATATACTTCATGACCAGCAGAAGCGTTCTTCTTACGACCAATTCGGTTTCGACGGTCCACAAGGAGCTGGTGGATTTGGAGGTGGATTCAGTGGCGGAGGCATGGACATGGACGATATATTCTCTATGTTTGGTGACATATTCGGTGGACACGGCGGTGGATTCGGAGGTTTTGGTGGCTTTGGAGGAGGTCAGCAAGGTCACACAAGACAATATCGTGGTAACGACTTGAGATTGAAAGTAACTCTTTCTCTTCAGGAAATAGCTACAGGTGTAACTAAGAAATTCAAGCTAAGAAAGGATGTAGAATGCAGCCATTGCCATGGTACAGGTGCTGAAAACGGAAGTTCAAGCGAGACTTGTAAGACTTGTGGTGGACGTGGAGTCGTTATGAAGACTGTACGCACAATGCTAGGTATGATGCAGACACAGACTGAATGTCCTGAATGTCACGGAGAAGGCACTGTTATAAAGAACAAATGTAAAGAGTGTGGCGGTTCTGGCGTTGTAAAAGGTGAAGAAGTTGTTGAAATACAAATTCCAGCAGGCGTAGCTCAGGGTATGGTAGTAAATGTACCTGGCAAGGGAAATGCCGGTCCTCGCAACGGAGTAAACGGAAATATTCAAGTATATATAGAGGAACAAGATAACGATATATTTATTCGTGACGATAAAGACTTGATATACAACTTGTTGCTTGACTTCCCTACGGCAGCACTTGGAGGTGAAGTTGACATTCCTACCATTCAGGGAACAAATGTTAAAGTGAAGATTGACGCTGGAACACAACCAGGAAAGACTCTTAGATTAAGAGGAAAAGGTTTGCCAGCTGTACAAGGATATGGCAGCGGCATGGGAGACTTGGTAGTCAATATAAGTGTATATGTCCCTAAGACTCTTGAAAAAGAAGAAAGAAAAGAAATAGAAAAATTCAAGGATAGTGATAACTTTAAGGGTGATGCTAGCACAAAGCAAACTATCTTCCAAAAGTTTAAAAACTATTTCAATTGATTATGAATTATAAAGAAACTGTAAATTACCTATTTGATAGCACCCCTGTTTTTGAACATGTGGGTGCTTCTGCTTATAAGGAAGGCCTGTATAATACTATTGCGCTGGATGAACATTTCGGACATCCTCACAAGAAATTCAAGACTATTCATATAGCTGGAACAAATGGTAAAGGCTCTTGCTCACATTCATTGGCTGCAATGCTGCAATATAAGGGGTATAAAGTTGGACTTTACACATCACCACATATTGTTGACTTTCGTGAGCGCATAAAGGTTAACGGAGAATGTGTCAGCGAAGAATACGTGATTGACTTTGTAGAGAATGAACGTTCATTCTTCGAGCCACTCCACCCTAGTTTCTTTGAACTCACAACAGCGATGGCTTTCAAATACTTTGCACAGCAAAATGTAGACATCGCTGTAATTGAAGTTGGACTGGGAGGAAGACTTGACTGTACAAACATTATCAATCCGATATTGTCGATAATTACAAACATAAGTTTGGATCATACGCAATTTCTTGGAAACACATTGGCTAAGATAGCAGGAGAAAAAGCAGGAATAATAAAGCCGAATACTCCTGTTGTAATTGGAGAAGATGTGCCCGAAACGTATCCTGTATTTGAGAAGAAGGCTGCTGAAAACAATTCTCCAATAACATTTGCACAGAAATCAAATGAGATTATATCAAGTGAAGCCGACGAATTGGGTGGAAGAATATATGTAACAAAGCATTTTGGAACTTTTCATAGCGAACTCGGCGGTGACTATCAGGTCAGTAATATGAATACCATTCTTAACGCTATTAACATATTGAAAAATAACGGATTGGATATAACAGACTGCATTAAAGCTCTAGATAATATTGTTGAATCTACAGGTCTTATTGGTAGATGGATGGAGATAAACAAGGAGCCGTGTGCAATATGCGATACAGGGCATAATGTAGGTGGATGGCAATATCTCTCTAAGCAAATCAAAGCGCAGAAATGTGACAAATTGAGAATAGTGTTTGGAATGGTTGACGACAAGGATATTGACAGCGTAATGGATATGCTGCCACAAAACGCTGTATACTATTGGACGCAGACAAAAAACAAAAGAGCTATACCTGTTGAGACTGTTGCGAAAAAAGCTCTTATCCATCATTTAAACGGTAATATATATAATAATGTAAAAGAGGCATATAAAAATGCACTATCTGAATCAGGCAAAGATGACTTTATTTTCGTGGGAGGATCAAGTTATATCGTTGCCGACCTGTTAAGTTAGGTTTATACATTGCATAAAAAACTTAATACGGATGAACTTTTTTGGTGTATAATTTGGGTTATTCATTTTTTTTCAGTTACTTTGCAATATAAATATTGTAACTAAAAACTTAAAACATATTATGAACTCAGATCCAAATGAAAACGTCTGTGGCTTAAAGCGTGAAAACTTTCAAGCCACAATCAATGGAAAGGAAACTGACTTGTTCATCCTAAAGAATGCTAATGGAAATGAAGTAGCCATAACAAATTATGGTGGTGCTATCGTTGCTATTATGGTTCCTGACAAAAATGGCAATCATGCCAATGTAATTCAAGGACACGATAACATTCAGGATGTAATTAACTCTCCGGAACCTTATCTAAGTACTCTTATCGGTAGATACGGCAATCGTATTAACAAAGGTAAATTCCAGTTACATGGAAAAGAGTACCAGTTGGCAATCAACAACGGGCCAAATGCTCTTCATGGAGGACCAACAGGTTTTCACGCAAGAGTCTGGGACGCACAGTTGATGAATAGTCAGAGCCTTGTTCTACACTATGTAAGCGCATATGGTGAAGAAGGTTTCTCTGGAGAACTGAAAACAACCGTAATTTATACATTTAACAATAATGACGAGTTAGTAATTGACTATTTAGCATGCACTAACAAAAAGACCATTATCAATCTTACAAATCACGGTTTTTTCTCTTTGGCAGGTATCGCCAACCCAACCCCAACAATAGACAATATTATTTGCGAAATCAATGCTGATTATTATATACCTGTTGATAATACAAGCATTCCTACAGGTGAAATTTTGAAGGTAGATAACACACCTTTTGATTTCCGTACTCCAAAAGCTGTTGGTAAGGATATTAACGCAGACAATGAGCAAATAAAGAACGGTGCAGGATATGACCATTGCTTTGTACTTAATAAAAAGGAAGAAGCCGAACTAAGTTTTGCAGCCAGAATTGAAGAGCCAGTAAGCGGTAGAACAATGGAAGTTTATACCACAGAACCAGGAGTTCAGGTATATTCAGACAACTGGGCTGACGGATATAAGGGACAAAACGGGGCGACATTCCCTCGTAGAAGTGCAATATGCTTTGAGGCACAGCACTTCCCTGACAGTCCGAACAGATCTTACTTCCCATCGGTAATATTAAATCCTGGTGAACAGTACAAACAAGAAACAATTTATAAATTTGGAGTAAAAAAATAACTATAAAAAATGGAAAATAACAATACACAACACGGGAATATCATTGCAATCATAACAATGATGTTCTTGTTTGCAATGATCTCTTTCGTAACCAACTTAGCAGCACCTATCGGCGTAATCTGGAAAAATGTATTCAATGGCACAGGTAGTGCTAACATGATTGGTATGCTTGGTAATGCAATGAACTTCCTTGCATATTTGTTTATGGGCATCCCTGCTGGAAAACTACTCACAAAGATTGGTTATAAGAAAACTGCTCTTGCTGGTATCGCTACAGGTTTTGTAGGTGTTTTCATCCAGTTTGTTTCAGGAAGATTCGGCGCTGACATCAGTGGATTCGCTATATATTTATTTGGTGCATTCATCAGCGGTTTCGCTGTTTGTATTTTGAATACTGTTGTAAACCCAATGCTTAACCTTCTTGGTGGCGGTGGTAACAGAGGTAACCAGCTTAATTTGATTGGTGGTACTCTTAACTCACTTTCAGGTACATTGACTCCTATGCTTGTTGGTGCATTGATTGGAACTGTAACTGCTAACACAAAGATGGCAGATATCAACCTTGTTCTTTTCATCGCTTTGGGCGTATTTGCAATGGCATTCATCGTATTGCTGTTCATCCCTATTGCTGACCCAGAAATGGGTAAGACAACAAGTAATACTGTATTTGAACATAGTCCTTGGGCTTTCCGCCACTTTGTTTTGGGTACAATAGCAATCTTCGTATATGTTGGTGTTGAGGTTGGTATTCCAGGAACATTGAATTTCTATATTTCTGACGCTTCAGCAAAAGGTGCAGGCTTAGTTGGTAACGCAGCTGCTGTTGGTGGTTTCGTTGCTGGTACATATTGGTTGTTGATGCTTGTTGGTCGTTTCATCGGAAGTTTTATTGGTGGAAACGTATCAAGTCGCTCTATGATGATTGGTACAACAACTCTAGGTATGGTACTTATCATCGCAGCTATGATTCTTGGTAAGACAACAACCGTATCAATGCCTGTATTCACTGGTTCTTCATTCACATTGGTAACTGTTCCTATCGCAGCATTATTGCTCGTTCTTTGTGGTCTATGTACTTCAATTATGTGGAGTAGTATTTTTAATCTTGCAACAGAAGGATTAGGTAAATATTCAGCAGCAGCATCAGGAATTTTCATGATGATGGTTGTTGGTGGAGGCCTTCTTCCATTGGTACAGAATTTCATTGCTGACCACTCTAATTATATGGTTTCATATATTGTTCCATTGTTGGCTATAGCGTTCATGTTATACTACGCACTATTTGGAAGTAAGAATGTAAACAAGGATATTCCTATTGATTAAAACCTAAATAAATAAGCTCCAACCTGGATAAGGAAGGAGCTTTTTTATACATAATAACAACATTTATAACTATCAAGACTATGGATATTGAAAAAGTAAGAAGCCGTTTCATTAAACATTTCGACGGACAAACAGGTAACGTATATATGTCTCCTGGACGTATAAATTTGATTGGTGAACACACAGACTACAACGGTGGTTTTGTTTTCCCAGGTGCTGTAGATAAGGGTATTATGGCAGAAATCCGCCCTAACGATACCAATACAATACAACTATACTCTATCGACTTAAAGGATCGCGTTGAATTTGACATTGATGATCCAGAAGGTCCTAAGGCTAGCTGGGCACGCTATGTATATGGTGTAGCCAAAGAGATGAAGGCTTTAGGAGTAGATGTAAAAGGATTTAATGCTGCATTCTATGGCGATGTTCCATTGGGAGCAGGTATGTCTTCAAGTGCTGCTTTGGAAAGTTGTTTCGCTTTTGCAATCAACGATTTGTTTGGTGACAATAAGGTTGCTAAATGGGATCTTGTTCTTGCAGGTCAGGCAACAGAACATAAGTATATTGGTGTAAACTGTGGTATAATGGATCAGTTCGCAAGTGTTTTCGGTCAGGAAGGCAAATTGATGCGCCTTGATTGCCGTAGCCGCGAATTTGCTTATTTCCCATTTAATCCAGAAGGATATAAATTGGTTCTTATAAATTCAAAAGTTAAGCATGAGTTAGCTGGTAGCCCATACAACGACCGTCGTAATAGTTGCGAGAATGTTGTTAAGCAGATTGCAGCAAAACATCCTGAAAATAAATATGAGACTCTTCGTGATTGCACATGGGAAGAACTTGAAGAAGTTAAGGCAATCGTTGGCGAAGAAGATTATAACAGAGCTCACTTCGTTCTTGGAGAGAAAGATCGTGTACTTGCAGTTTGTGACGCTTTGGAAAAGGGCGACTACGAGACTGTTGGACAGAAGATGTTTGAGACTCACGAAGGTCTAAGCAAGGAATATGAAGTTTCATGTGAAGAACTTGACTTCTTGAATTATATAGCACGCATCAATGGTGTAACAGGTAGCCGTATCATGGGCGGTGGCTTTGGTGGATGTACAATAAACCTCGTTAAAGATGAGATTTATAACAAATTCATTGCCGACGCAAAAGTTAAGTTTGCCGCTAAATACGGTCATGAACCTGAGGTTTATCCTGTAGTTATCAGTGAGGGTTCACACAAGGTTTGCTAATATTCTGACATAGAATAGATAATACATATTCCCCATAATCAGCTGAGAAATACTGATTATGGGGATATATTTTATAGGTTTACTCCACTTGTAATTCACGAAGTATTGTAAAGTATTTAGCGTTTATATGTTGATTGACATAAATCAACTGCTTAAAAGTGTTAATTTTACACTTTAGCTAAAAAAAAGAGTCCGCAAACGATACGAGTTATTACAAAAAGTAGTAAATTTACACCCATAATATTAATTTACCTAATAATCACTCAGTTATGAGAACCCTAAAAGGAATTTTATTGGGAGCAGGAATGGCGAGCATTCTTCTCTCAGCTTGTGGCACAAACAAAGGTGCACAAATGACAGTATCTGGTCTTAAACCTACTAACTTCGATTCAATCATTGGTGGAAAAAAGACAGAGTTGATTACTATCAAAAATCATGCAGGTATGGAAGTATGCTTGACCAACTATGGTGGCCGCGTTGTTTCTCTATCTGTACCTGACAAGAGCGGCAAGCCTACGGATGTCGTTCTAGGATATGACAATATCTCACAATATGCTGATACAGCAAGAACTCCGTCAGATTACGGTTCTTCTGTTGGCCGTTATGCTAACAGAATTAAGAATGCTACAATAAATGTAGAAGGCAAAACTTACAAATTGAGAGCTAACGATATGATGAACTGCCTTCATGGTGGTGGCAATACAGGTTGGTTGCACAAGATATATGACGTGAAATCAAAGAATGATTCATCTGTTGTATTTGCAATTACTGCTAAAGACGGCGAAAACGGTTTCCCAGGAACTGTAAAAGCAACTGCTACATATACAGTAAAGAGCAATAATACTCTTGATATTGTTTTCCAAGCAACAACAGATAAGGAAACTGTCATTAATATGACAAACCACTCTTACTTTAATTTGAATGGAGATCCTTCAAAACAAGGTTACGATCAGGTGATGTATGTTAATGCAGACAAATTTACCCCTAGCGATAGATTCTATATTCCAACAGGCGAAATAAAGGACGTTGCAGGAACTCCAATGGATTTCCGTGTAGCAACAGCTATTGCAAACAAATATGATCCATCTTACGATCAGATAAAGAATGCTACAGGTTATGATCATAACTGGTGTCTTAATACATTCAAGGATGGTAAGGGTGATGACAAGACTGTTGCTGCAAGTTTGTATTCTCCAAAGACAGGAATCTTCATGGAAGTATTTACAAACGAGCCAGGCATTCAAGTATATACTGGTAATTTCCAAGGAACTGGTATCAGCTGCAAGCATGGTATAAAGTATCCAAAACATGTTAGCGTATGTTTTGAGAGCCAGAAATATCCAGATTCACCAACAAAATTTGTTGCAAAGACAAAGGGATGGGAAATATCTAACCCATATCTTAAACCAGGTGAGAAATATTATAGCCATCTTGCTTACAAATTCTCAGTAAAGAAGTAATTAAACTTAATCAAAACATATAAAACTATTAACAAAATGAATTGGAATGCACATGAATTCGTATGGCAAGACTGGTCTATCCTAGCAGTTGGCTTCGTACTCATCGTATGGTACGTTTGGCGTACTTTAAAGAAAGATAAGGAAAAAATGAAAGGCGCAGATAGTCAAGACTATCTGTTTGGCAAGGGCGAACCTTGGTATATTATCGGTGCAGCTATCTTTGCAGCGAATATCGGTTCAGAACATCTTGTTGGTCTAGCAGGTACAGGTGCCAAAGACGGTGTCGGAATGGCTCACTGGGAGATGCAAGGATGGATGATTTTGCTATTAGGTTGGCTTTTCGTACCTTTCTATCAGCTACTGAATAATAAACTGGGCAAGATTATAACCATGCCTGACTTCCTGAAATATAGATATACAAAAAGAACAGGTTCATGGCTAAGTATCATTACATTAATTGCCTATATACTAACTAAAGTAAGCGTAACAGCATTTACAGGTGGTATATTCTTTGAGTATCTGTTGGGACTACCTTTCTGGTATGGTGCACTAGGTCTTATTGCTATCACTGCGATATTCACTGTATTCGGTGGTATGAAGGGTGTAATGACAATGTCTGCAATCCAGACCCCTATACTAATTATCGGTTCATTCTTAGTTTTATTTCTAGGACTTTCAGCACTTGGTGACGGAAGCATAACTGCTGGTTGGTCTAACATGATGACATATTGCGGACATCTGCATAACGGATATGGAACTACTCACATGTTCCACTTGAAAACAGGTGATCCTATGTATCATGAATATCCAGGATTCGTAGTATTCCTTGGTGCTTCTATTATCGGCTTCTGGTATTGGTGTACTGACCAACACATTGTTCAACGTGTACTTGGTCAGACTCGTGGAGAAGACAATGTAACTGTCATGAAGCGCGCACGTCGTGGAACTATCGCAGCAGGTTATTTCAAACTTCTTCCTGTATTCATGTTCCTTATCCCTGGTATGATTGCAATTGCACTTTCTAGTAAAACAGGAAGTGGTATCACTATGGATATAACAAACCAGCATGATACAGACGGAGCATTTGCTATGATGGTAAAGAACATTCTTCCTGTCGGTGTTAAGGGATTTGTAACAATCGGTTTCGTTTGTGCACTTGTAACATCACTAGCAGCATTCTTCAACAGTTGTGCTACCCTATTTACAGAAGACTTCTACAAGCCAATGAAAAAAGGTATGAGCGAGTCTCATTATGTATTTGTTGGTCGTGTTGCAACAGTTGTTGTTGTTCTTCTCGGCCTACTTTGGCTTCCTGTAATGATGAACATGGGTAACCTATATAGCTATCTACAAGGAATCCAGTCATTACTTGCTCCTTCTATGGTTGCTGTATTTACATTGGGTATATTCTCAAAGAAAATCACTCCTAAAGCTGGAGAATGGGGACTTATCGGTGGTTTCATCATTGGTATGCTCAGACTGTTGACAAACGTCATAACAGATTCTGGAAATTCAGTAATGAATGGTTCATTCTGGAATTCAACAGCATGGTTCTGGCAGACAAACTGGCTAATTTTCGAGTGCTGGCTCTTAGTATTCATCATTGCCATGATGATTGTTGTATCAATCTTCACTCCTGCACCAAGCAAGGAACAAGTTGAAGCTATCACATTTACAGGCGACTATAAGAAGCAAATAAAAGAAAGCTTCAATATATGGGATATTGTTGCAACTCTAGGAGTTGTAGCACTCTGCGCAGCATTCTATATCTACTTCTGGTAAAATATGTTGGAGAGTTTCATCAATCAAAATGAAGCTCTCCACATTACATATTGAAAGCATATAACATATATAAACTATGACACAATTTTATGGCGAACACACAAGGCTGTTGGTTTCTGTGGACTGTATCGTATTTGGATTTGAGGAAGATAAGCTGAAATTACTTATCGGTAAACGAAAAATGGATCCAGGACGTGGAGAGTTTTCACTATATGGTGGATTCGTCGGCATAGACGAAAGTCTTCCTGATGCAGCAAACAGAGTGCTGAGAGATTTGACCGGATTGGACAAATTATACATTAAGCAAGTTGGTGCATTTGGAAATATTGACCGTGACCCAGGAGAACGAGTTATATCAATCGCATATTGCGCACTGATAAACGTCAAGGATTACGATGATAATATAAGAAAACAACATGGTTTGGAATGGGTTAACTTGGAAGATATGCCGCAGTTATATTCTGACCATAACATAATGGTTAGTAAAGCCATAAATATGTTGCGTAGACGTATTAACACGGAGCCTTTAAGCTTCAATCTGCTACCAGACTTGTTTACACTTACTCAGTTACAACATGTTTACGAAGCAATACTTGGAGAAGAAATAGACAAGCGTAACTTTAGAAAACGCATAAAGACTATAGATTTTATTGAAAAGACTGAACTTGTAGATAAAATTACATCTAAGCGTGGAGCTGCTCTTTTCAGATTCAACAAACGCGCTTACGAGGATGATCCTAATTTCAAACTATAAACAACAAACATAATTATGCTGGAAGAATTAAAGGAAAAAGTATTCAAGGCTAATATTGATCTTGTAAAACATAATCTTGTTATCTTTACTTGGGGCAATGTTTCAGGTATAGATCGCGAAAAGGGATTAGTTGTTATCAAGCCATCAGGTGTTAGCTATGATAACATGAAGGCTTCTGATATGGTAGTAGTTGATTTGACAACTGGCAAAGTTGTAGAAGGTGACTTGAATCCATCATCAGATACTCCTACACATTTGGAACTGTATCGCAATTTCCCAGAAATAGGCGGAGTGGTACATACACATTCTACTTATGCTACAGCTTGGGCACAGGCTGGATGCGATATTCCAAATATCGGTACTACTCATGCTGATTATTTCCATGATGCTATTCCATGTACAGATGACATGGTAGAATCACAAATGGCTGAATATGAGTTGAACACTGGTGTAGTAATAGTAGACAAATTCAAAAAGAACAATATCAACTATGTTCACACTCCAGGTGTACTAGTAAAGAATCATGGACCTTTCTCTTGGGGTAAGGATGCAGATAATGCTGTATATAACGCCGTGGTGATGGAACAAGTAGCCAAGATGGCATTTATTTCATTCAGCGTTAATCCACAAACAAAAATGAATCCTTTACTAGTAGAAAAGCACTTCAACCGTAAACACGGTCCTAACGCTTATTACGGACAAAAAAAGAAATAACTATATTTAAATAATAATTAAAAACATAAAACTATGATCAAAGCATTTGAAAATTTCGAAGTATGGTTTGTAACAGGTGCACAACTTCTTTATGGAGGTGATGCAGTTGTTCAGGTAGACGGTCACTCAAAGGAAATGGTTGAAGGACTTAACAATTCTGGTAACCTTCCTGTAAAAGTTGTTTATAAGGGCACAGCTAACAGTTCTGCAGAAGTTGCTGACGTTATGGCTAAAGCTAATAATGACAAGAAATGTATCGGTGTAATCACTTGGATGCATACATTCTCACCTGCAAAGATGTGGATTCACGGACTTCAGATTCTAAGAAAGCCTCTACTCCACCTTCATACACAATATAATCAGCAGATTCCTTACGACACAATGGATATGGATTTCATGAATCTTAACCAGAGTGCTCATGGTGACCGCGAATATGCTCACATTCTTTCTCGTTTACGTAAGCCACGTAAGACCGTTATCGGTTATTGGAAAGACGAGAAGACTCAGGGCCATATCGCAGTTTGGGAAAGAGTATGTGCTGGTTGGGCAGACTCTCAGGACATGCTTATCCTTCGCTTTGGCGACCAGATGAACAATGTTGCTGTAACTGATGGTGACAAGGTTGCTGCAGAGCAAGTTCTTGGCTATCACGTAGACTACATGCCTTTCTCAGAGGTTATGCCTTTCTTTGACGCTATCAAAGATGAGGAAGTAACAGCATTGGTTAAGAATACATATTTCAACGATTATCAGGTTGATGCCACAATTAAGGATGAAAAATCAGAAGCATATAAGAAAGTATGGAATGCTGCAAAAGCAGAACTTACACTTCGTGCTGTAATGAAGGCTAAGGGTGCTAAGGCATTCACAACAAACTTTGATGATCTTGGCGACGTAAACGTTGAAGAGACAGGCAGAGGTTTCGATCAGATCCCTGGTTTGGCTTCACAGCGCATGATGCATGACGGATTCGGATTCGGTGCTGAAGGTGACTGGAAGAGCGCAGCTTTATATCGTACAGTATGGTTCATGAGTCAGGGACTTGAAGGTGGTACATCTTTCCTTGAGGACTACACATTGAACTTTGATGGCGAGAATACATCTATTCTTGAATCACATATGCTTGAGGTTTGCCCAGACATCGCTGAAGAGAAGCCACGTCTTGAGGTTCACTTCCTCGGTATAGGTATTCGTAAGTCAGAGACAGCTCGCTTGGTATTCACAACAAAACAGGGTCATGGTATTACTGCTACTGTTGTTGATATGGGTAACCGTTTCCGTCTTATCGCAAACGATGTTAACTTGATTAAGAGTAAGCCACTTCCAAAGTTGCCAGTTGCATCAGCATTATGGATACCAGAGCCTACATTTGAGGTTGGTGTTGGTTGCTGGATGAACGCAGGTGGTACACACCACTCTTGCTTCAGCTTTGGCTTGACAGATGAGTACTGGCGTGATTATGCAGAAATCGCTGATATCGAGTGCTGCATCATCAACAAAGATACTGATATTGAGCGTTTCCGTCAGGATCTTAGAGTTAATGAGATTTATTACATGTTGAATAAGGCACTTAGATAATTATGGCAAAATACGTAATCGGACTTGATTATGGATCTGATTCAGCACGCGCGTTGATCGTTAATGCTGAAAACGGAGAAACACTTGCTACAAGTGTTAAGTATTATCCTCGCTGGAAAGAAGGATTATATTGTAATCCTAAGATTAACCAATGGAGACAGCATCCAAAAGATTATCTTGAGGTCCTAGAGAATTCTGTAAAAGAAGCATTGTCTAAATGCGATAAAGAAGTAGCCAAGAATGTTGTTGGTATCGCCTTCGACACAACTGGTTCTACGCCTGCATTTACAGACGAAAACGGAACACCACTTGCTATGCTTCCTGAATTTGAGGAAAACCCAAATGCAATGTTTGTATTGTGGAAAGACCACACTGCAATAAAGGAAGCTGAAGAAGTGAACCAAAAAGTTGCATTAGAACCAACTAATTATATTAAATATGAAGGTGGTATCTATTCTGCAGAATGGTTCTGGGCAAAAGCAATGCACGTAATCCGTCAGGATGCTGAAGTTGCAAAGAAAGCATATTCTATCGTTGAATATTGCGAATGGTTGCCAGCTGTACTGACAGGAACTACCGGACTTGACAAACTAGTTCGCTCTCGTTGTGCAGAAGGTCACAAGGCTATGTGGAATGAAGAATGGGGAGGTTTACCACCTGTTGACTTCATTGAGCGTCTTGAACCAAAACTTAAGAGTGTTCGCGAACATCTTGGTAACAATGCAGAAACAGCAGAAAAGCCAATCGGTCATTTGTGTAAAGAATGGGCTGAGAAACTTGGACTATCTGAAAATGTAGTTGTTGCTGGTGGTGCTTACGATTGCCACATGGGTGCTGTAGGTGCAGGTGTTACTCCTCATACATTGGTTAGAGTTATCGGTACATCTACTTGTGATGTAATGGTAGCGAACTACAATGAAGTTGGTGACAAGTGCATTAAAGGTATTTGTGGTCAGGTTGATGGAAGCGTTATACCAGGAATGGTTGGACTCGAAGCAGGTCAATCTTCATTTGGTGACGTATATGCAATGTTCCGTAGAATATTGGAGTGGCCATTGCGTACATTGATACCTGGAGAGCACAATCAAGATGCTATTGATGCAGCTTGTGACAAGATAATTCCTGAACTAACAAAAGAAGCTGAGAAGATACCTGTATCTGAGTCTACTGTTCTTGCAACAGACTGGATTAATGGTCGTCGTACTCCTGATGCAAACCAATTGTTGAAGGGAACGATTGCCGGTTTTACTTTGGGCACTACTGCTCCACAGGTATTCCGTGCTCTTGTTGAAGCAACAGCTTATGGAACAAAAGCAATCGTAGACCGTTTTGAAAACGAAGGTGTACGCATTGACGATGTTATCGGTATTGGTGGAATTGCACTTAAATCACCTTTCGTTATGCAAACAATGTGTGATGTAATCAACAAACCAATAAAGGTTTGCAAGACTGATCAGGCATGTGCTCTTGGTGCAGCAATGTTTGCAGCTACAGCAGCTGGAGTGTATGGCAAAGTAGAAGATGCTATCGCAGCAATGAATAGCGGATTCGCAAAGACATATGTACCTAATCCTGAAAATGTAGAAGCTTACAGTGAAATTTACAAATCATATATCAAATTGGGTAAATTCACTGAAACTGAACTATATAAGGATTAAACGCCTATTTTATAATATGTATTGCGTGGGGGATTTCCCTGCGCAATCGTATTATATATAAAGTAAACTGCTAATCACCAAAAGTAACAGTAATGAAAAAACTTATTATCTCAACTGTTTTTTCTGCCGCATGCGTATTTATGGCATCAGCACAGAATACAACAGTAACGATTCATGCCAATCAAGGTAAGAACAAAATTAATAAAGAAATATATGGGCAATTTGCTGAACATCTCGGCTCATGTATCTATGGTGGTCTTTGGGTAGGTCCACAATCAAATATACCAAATACCGATGGATACCGCAATGACGTACTAAAGGCATTGATAGATTTAAAAGTCCCAGTACTTAGATGGCCTGGAGGTTGCTTTGCTGACGAATATCATTGGATGGATGGTATTGGACCTAGAAACAAGCGACCAAAAATGCAGAATAACAACTGGGGTGGCACTATTGAGGATAACTCTTTTGGTACACATGAATTCTTAAATCTTTGCGAAAAAATAGGTGCAGAACCATACATTAGTGGTAACGTTGGTTCTGGTTCTGTTGAAGAACTTGCAAAATGGGTTGAATATATGACCAGTGATGGTGACACTCCTATGGCTAACCTACGTCGTAAAAATGGACGTGAGAAATCCTGGAACGTTAAATATCTTGGTGTAGGAAACGAAAGCTGGGGTTGTGGTGGAAACATGAGACCTGAATATTACAGCGATTTGTTCCGTAGATATTCTACTTACTGCAGAAATTACGACAATCATAAATTGTTTAAGATTGCATCTGGTGCAAGCGATTATGATTATGATTGGACGAAAGTGTTGATGAATAATGTTGGCAACCGTATGAATGGCTTGTCATTACATTATTACACTGTAACAGGTTGGAATGGAAGCAAAGGATCTGCTACTAAATTCTCTAATGATGATTATTATTGGACTTTAGGCAAGTGCCTCGAAATAGAAGACGTCATAAAGAAACATAGTGCAATTATGGATGAAAAAGATCCAAAACAGCATATCGGACTTCTTGTTGATGAATGGGGTACTTGGTGGGACGAAGAACCAGGGACAATTAAAGGACACCTATTCCAACAGAATACAATGCGTGATGCCTTTGTTGCAGCCCTATCTCTAAACGTTTTCCATCGTCATTCCGACAGAGTACGTATGGCTAATATAGCTCAAATAGCAAACGTTCTACAGAGCATGATTCTTACTGACACAACTGGTAATGGGCACATGGTACTTACTCCTACATATCATGTTTTCAGAATGTATCAGCCATTCCAGGATGCTACATACCTTCCACTTGATATAAAGTGTGATTCTATGAAAGTTCGTGATAACAGAACTATTCCTATGGTATCAGCAAGTGCAGCTAAGACTAAAGATGGTAACATTGTAATCTCGCTAGCAAACGTAAGTCTTGATAAAGCACAGAATATTGATGTTGACATCGAGGATGCTGGTATTAAAAATATTACTGGAGAAATTCTTACAAGTAAGAATATAAGTGACTATAATGATTTCAACAATCCTGATGTGGTAAAACCAACTGCTTTCAAGGATGTTAAGATCAAGAGAAACACTTTAAAAGTTAAAATTCCAGCTAAATCAATTGTAGTTTTAAATATTAAATAGTATATTTGTAAAATCAATAATACAACAATGAACGATATTAAAGTAATGAACCACGCAGCTGACAACATTCGTATTCTTGCTGCTTCAATGGTAGAGAAAGCCAATTCTGGTCATCCTGGAGGTGCTATGGGTGGTGCAGATTTCATTAATGTACTTTTTTCAGAATTTCTAGTATTTGATCCTGAAAATCCTTCATGGGAAGGACGTGACCGTTTCTTCTTGGATCCTGGTCATATGGCTCCAATGCTTTATTCACAACTTGCATTAATCGGAAAATTCACATTAGAGGATCTACAACAACTTCGTCAATGGGGTTCAGTAACTCCTGGTCACCCAGAGCGTGAAATTGCACGTGGAATAGAAAACACATCAGGACCTTTAGGACAGGGACACACCTTTGCTGTAGGTGCTGCTATCGCTGCAAAATTCTTGAAAGCACGTCTTGGAGATGTTATGAATCAGACGATTTATACATATATATCAGATGGTGGTGTGCAAGAAGAAATTTCTCAAGGTGCTGGTCGTATAGCCGGAACATTAGGACTAGACAATCTAATCATGTTCTATGATGCTAATGACATTCAGCTTTCTACAGAAACTAAGGTTGTTACAATAGAAGATACAGCCAAGAAGTACGAAGCTTGGGGATGGAAAGTTATTAAGATTGATGGCAACGATTGCGAACAAATCCGCAAAGCAATAAACGAGGCTAAAGCCGAAACAGAACGCCCTACCCTTATTATAGGTCATTGCGTTATGGGTAAAGGCGCTCGTAAGGATGATGGTTCTAGCTATGAGCATAACTGCAAGACACATGGTGCACCTTTAGGTGGTGATGCATTTGTTAATACAGTAAAGAACCTTGGTGGCGATCCAACAGATCCATTCAAGATTTTCCCTGATGTTCAGAAACTTTATGCTGATCGTCTTGCTGAACTTAAAAATATTGTTGCTAAACGTTATGCTGAAAAAGAGAGTTGGTCTAAGGCTAATCCTGAAAAGGCAGAACTCTTGAAAGTATGGTTTAGCGGTAAAGCTCCTAAGATTGATTGGTCAAAGGTTGAACAGAAGGCTGGTGCCGCTACACGTGGTGCATCTGCTACTATTCTTAGTGTACTTGCAGAGCAAGTTCCTAATATGATCTGTGCTTCAGCTGACCTTTCAAATTCTGATAAGACAGACGGATTCCTGAAGAAGACACATAACTTGGAGCGTGGTGATTTCAGCGGCGCATTCTTCCAGGCAGGTGTTTCAGAACTTACAATGGCTTGCTGCTGTATTGGTATGTCACTTCACGGTGGCGTTATCCCAGCATGTGGTACATTCTTTGTATTCTCTGATTACATGAAACCAGCAGTTCGTATGGCTGCATTAATGGAAGTTCCTATTAAATTTATTTGGACCCACGATGCATTCCGCGTTGGTGAAGACGGACCTACACATGAGCCAGTTGAGCAGGAAGCTCAGATCAGACTTATGGAGAAGTTGAAGAATCACCATGGCAAAGACAGTGTAAGGGTTCTACGTCCTGCTGATGCAGAAGAAACAACTGTATGCTGGAGAATGGCTATGGAAAATACTTCTACACCAACAGCACTTATTTTCTCTAGACAAAATATCGAAATGCTTCCAGAGGGTAACGACTACAATCAAGCTGAAAAGGGCGCATACATTGTTGCTGGTTCAGATGAAGACTTCGATGTAATTTTACTTGCATCTGGTTCAGAGGTTTCTACCCTTGAGGCTGGTAAAAAGTTACTTAATAATGATGGCATCAAAGTTCGTATATTAAGCGTACCTTCAGAAGGCTTGTTCAGAAGTCAACCTAAGGAATATCAAGAGAGCATTCTACCAAGAAACGCCAAGGTATTCGGTATGACAGCAGGATTGCCTGTAACACTTGAAGGTTTAGTAGGTGCTTACGGTAAGGTTTGGGGTATGGAAAGCTTTGGCTTCTCTGCACCATACAAAGTACTTGATGAGAAACTTGGTTACACAGGTCAAAATGTGTACAATCAGGTTAAGGAACTACTTGCAGAAAAGTAATAGTTAACATATTTGGGGAGTGACTGTAATTCAGTCGTTCCCCTTTAACATCTTAAATTTATATGCCTATGGAAGTTAAAACTGTTGGAATAGCTTGCGATCACGCAGGTTTCCCTTTGAAACAATTTGTTTTAGAGTATCTTGATAAAAAAGGATACGCTGTGAAAGATTTTGGAACATATAGTGATGAGAGCGTTGACTATCCTGATTTTGCACACCCATTAGCAGAGGCTATTGAAAGTGGAGAAGTTTATCCAGGTATCGGTATTTGTGGAAGTGGTGAGGGTATGGCAATTACTCTTAACAAGCATCAAGGTGTACGTGCCGGACTTGTTTGGAATAAAGAAATAGCTCAATTGATTCGTCAGCATAATAATGCAAATGTTATTGTACTTCCTGGTCGTTTTATCGATAACAAAACAGCTGAAACTATTTTAGATGAATTTTTCAAAACAACATTTGAAGGCGGACGCCATGAGCGTCGCGTAAAAAAGATAGCAATACCAAAATAATAAATTAATTATTAAAGCTTTATTTAGGAGAAGACTGGTAATAGTCTTCTCTTTTTTATATAACTGAATACGATAAAATAGACTTAGGTATTTGAATAAAATATTGCATAAACTTATTGATCGCAATCAATATAATATCATGCTAGAATATTTAAGCTGTATAATAGAAATTAGCACAGAGCCATTTTTATATAAACATCAGAACTAAAAGGGCTCAGTTTAGTCAACCATAAAAAGGCTATAAAAGATGAAAGGAATCTGTCTCACGACAAATTCCTTCCACATACTTACTAAAACTAAATTAACCACTAAAAAAACTAATCTTATTTAAAGTTATTGTCTTTAATCTTTTTTTATAGCCAAACACATTACGCATTTAGGTAACTGCAAAAGTAATATATATTTTTGAACTACCAAAAATTTAAACGCATTTTTTTCATAATTTAATTACTTTTCTAACTTGAATATCAGATAATTAAAATCTGTAACCAAAGGTCAACTGTAATTGGCTATGCTTATTACTAACCTTTGTTGCAGAAACTGCATTATCTTCTGCAGATGGAGTTTGACCTTCATAATAGTTCATAAAAGGATAGAAATCTCCATTCTGTGCTGAATATTGGTAAGCCAAATCAATATTAAATTTATCAATTGAATAGCCTAAACCACAAGTAAATCTATTTGTATTTTTCCAGTTTACGAAACTTGTTTCACTTGCATAATATGAACCTGGAGATGAAATTGTTCCATCCTTATATCCATTTTTGTCATACATTGCACTAAGATAATTATAACCTACACGAACAGCAAGTTGCGGAGTAACCTTTACTTCTGCACCAACTTTAAAGGTATGAACACCTTTAAGAGTATTCTCTGTGTGGTGATTCATATTCTTATCACTACTACTTGTTTCATAATATGAATTATACCATGAATCATAATATCCACCATCATTAACTCTTGTATCCATACTTCCATAGTCTGCATACTCATAAGTAGCACCAAGTGCGATAAAATTATCAATAGTATGTCCAAGACTTAAACCAAATTTCCAAGGAGTATAAAGCTTAAAGTCATAAGACTCGCCTACGCTTGATGCCTTGTTACCAGCAATCAGAGCTGTAGAATTAGAAGTTGTCAAGTCATACCAAGTCGGTGTGTTAATATACATACCGATTCTAAATGGACTACCCTCTATTGGACGGAATATAGCACCGACTTTGATATCATAACCAGTACCTGTTATTTCACGATTATCAGCTAGCAAAGAACCTGGAATATGATCAATGTTTGCTGCGTAATGCTCAGAATATTCAGAGTATCCTTTATAATGAACATCATGAATACCAAATGTCAAACCTAAATAAATACGGTCCTGAATGTTTCCACTGACATTAAAATCATATTCACCGATATATCCTTTAGACTGCTGGTTAAACGTATAATCAGTTGCAGGGTAGTTATAATAGGTCTTATCTGTTGAATTATATATAAGATTATTATAATAAAGATTATCTACCTGACTATAAGTCATATCGGTACTTTGAGTGATGACATTGTTACGAAACTTCTGATACGTAAGTTTGTTTTGTGATGCATTAGACAATGCACCAGATGCATTTAAGATCTGATCAAAGTTACGGCTCTTGTGATAATTAAATCCAAAGTTCAGAAAAGAATTTCTTCCATTACGTAAACTATAAATAAATCCAGCCTGATCAAAGCTAGCATTAGTCTTACCTAATGAGCTAAACTTACTTGCATCTTGTTGACTTACAAGTCCAAAAGAAGTTTCGGCTTTAGATTTACGAAACAATCCAATACCAGCAGGGTTAGTACTCATTGTAGAAAGGTCAGCACCTAAAGCCTCCATAGCACCACCCATACCTACGTAACGGGCGGTACCATTAAGGTCGTTATCTATCAACTTCGTATTCTCATATGTTTCCTGAGCACTTATAGGAAGTGCAGCAAATGCCATAAAGGCAATTGAATAATATATCTTTTTCATATTCTTGTGAATTTCAGTTTGTTATTTTTATCTATGTCCACCAAAACTACCACCTGAGTGACCTCCGCCGCCACCAAAGCCACCAGAACGGCCACCGCCAAAACCGCCACCACCGCCGAAGCTGCCTGAACCATAAGAAGGCGAAGGAGTTCTATCGAATGAGCGTGAATTATCAAATGTACGTGTGTTGTTGTTCTGATTGTTTACAGCGCGTGAACCACCAAAACGTCCAGAGTTGTTTTGCGTTCCAAAACTTCTGTTACCAGAACCTTGGAATCCAGAAGATCTACTTCCATTTCCGCGTGCGCCTCCAAAGGTACCCTGTGCAAAAGAGCCAGAATAATTACCATTTACAAAAGAATGATTTCTAGTCCCTGTCGGACGATCATAAGAAACATATCCTCCACCGTAATATGGATATCCATAATAACCTGAATACCAAGGATCATACCAACCGCCATAGCGATAACCATAATAGCCTGTGTACCATGGATCATACCAAGAATCGTAGAATGGATCATAGAAGCCATAACTCCAGCGAGGACCATAGCCCCAATATGGACCGAATCCATAGCTCCAGCTATAATACCATGGGTCATAGAAACCATCCCAACGACTCATACGTTGGCTATATCTATAATCATCATCATTATTGTCTGCCATTTGAGAATAATAATTACCTACAAATGTAGTATCTACATTGGTTGAATCTGGATATAATCCATTACCTTGTGAAAATTGTATTATATCATTCCCTTTATTATCTGTGCCAATTTTTTGGTAATGGCTCCAGAACTTACCATGACGATTATATTCATCAACATTTCTGTTGCTTCCTGAATAATTGTCATTTCTATAGGAGTTTGTTGCGGCATCCTTCTTCGGTGTGAAGTAGAGGTCGTCGTCCTGAGCCATCATAGACAATGGTAGAACTCCAGCAAGGACTGAGATGAGAATAAATTTCTTCATTTTCTTGTCTCTTTATTTGTTTACACTATATTTCAATTACAAAAATATATATTATTTTAGTGCAAATGTAAGGAAAATCCCTAATCCGTGATAGGTTTTTCCCTATTTTTTATATATTTGCATTCAAATTTAACAACATTATGAAATATTTTGAAATTAGTTATAGTATAAAGAGCAGTATAGATGTTTTTCAAACAGCTCGAGACTTGCTAGCTGACGCCGCTGGTGAAGCAGGTTGTGAATCATTTGAAGAAACATCTGATGGTCTTATTGCATACTGTCAGGTAGACAATTGGGATGAGGACTTAATGAAGAAGTCTATTGAGGATTTTATCATCCCAAATGTTGAGATATCTTATAATGTCAAATATGCAGATGATAAAGATTGGAATCAAGAATGGGAAGAAAAAGGATTTGAGCCAATTAACATAGACAATAAGATCATAGTATGTGATGCGAAGAAGCCCTTACCAAAGGGAATGCCATCAAATACAGAACATATTTTCATTGACGCAAAACTAGCTTTTGGAACAGGTACACACGAAACAACAAGGATGATTGTTTCTACCCTCTTACATCTTGATCTAAAAGATAAAATGGTATTGGATTGTGGATGTGGTACAGGAATATTAGGTTTAGCAGCAGCAAAACTTGGTGCAAGCAATGTCGTTGCATATGACATAGATGAATGGAGCGTGAATAATGCAAGACACAATGCAGAGATCAACGCTATTGGAAACATCAGCGTATATCAAGGTGATTCGAATGTACTCAACCATATCTCTGGTATTTTTGATATAGTCATGGCAAACATCAATAGGAACATTCTCTTAAACGACATGCCTACTTTTAAAAGTTTAATGACTACAGGTTCTCTACTTATTTTAAGTGGGTTCTATCAGAGTGACATTCCTGTACTTTTAGATAAGGCAAAAGAGCTTGGTCTTGAAGAATATGGCAGAAAGCAAGATGGAGAATGGGCTTGTTTGGTATTGTTGTTGAACCAATAATTTAGCAATATCTACCAATTATCATTTCCAATGGTAAGTTTCTTTAAATCATAATAACTACCATTGTAAATATTAAAGTCTACATATCCTTTTATACCTGGAAGTCTTCCGGCATCAGTATGTTGCCAGAACTTCCACGGTCCTTTATATTCCACCTTTTCTACATAGTAGTGGGCTATCCAATATGGATAATCATCAAAGACTGGAGCTGCAAGATAATTTTGCTTAAACTTATAGTATGTATATATAATGGGCTTAACATGATATTTATCTTCCACAATATGGAGCCATGTTAAAACATCACGTTGAAAATCCTCTGTACTTTCGCCTTTTGGCTTATGTTCAACATCAAGTATTGGTGGAAGGTCACCTTCATTAAGATGCACTTTATCAAGAAAATAATAAGCCTGTTCACGAGCCGATGAATTATTGCTCCAAAAATGATAAGCTCCTCTTATAAAACCATAATCACCAGCACTTTGATAATTTTCATAAAAAGTCTCATCAAGATTATTAACACCTTCAGTACTTTTCATGATTATGAATCTCACAGGGCAGCCTTTAATCATTGCATTTGACAGTGCGTCCCAATCAATGTTATCTTGATAATGCGAAATATCAATACCATGTATCTCATAACCTTCTGGATATTTAGCATCACCATATAGCGCACGCCATCTGAATCCTGTTGGACTGACAAAAAAATAGTAAAAACACCAAACGTACAAAGCAATTATACCTATTGCCCCGAGCATTACTGCCCATCTAGGGTACTTATGAAATGGGTATGACAGTTTATGTTGCGTGGTATGCCCTTTACGCTTACTTTTGGTCTGCGTAGAACGACTTTTCCCACTGCTTATACTTTTTTTACTATTTGTCATACCTGATTTATGAAAAAAGGATAGGGTTGTCATTATCTTTTCAAACGACTACCCTATCCCTGATATATCACTTAATATTAATCTTGTTCAAGTTTCAGAGTCTTTGTAGTCTGATCACAAACTTCAGTTGGACCCCAATATTGAATAGGACCTGGGTAAACATAGGCTGTATTCTTAGCCCATTCGTCACGCTTTGCAGCAAATGCCTTAAATGGTTTACCATCTAGTTCAACGAGAGCCTTACGGATAACTGGTTTCATTTCTCCGTTACGCTTCTCCATATTCATCATCATTGTGATTGGAACACCACCAGCTTTCCACTCATTAGCGTTTGCTGTAGTATTCTTTACGATAGCCATGTAACCAGTCTTTCCTGCTGCAACAAGTTGTGCTGCGCTAGTTCCGAGAGCATAGCAATAGTCAGCGTCGAAGTTAGAAGGAGCTGCACAACGTCCTTCGTAACCGAAGAAGTGATGCTGAGCTGCGAACTTACCATCGAATTTACCTTCTTTAGCCCATTTTGCAAGAAGAGAACCAACCATATCGCTAAGAAGTTTTTCAGTCTCAATGAGAGAAACCTGAACATTTCCATGAGGGTCACGATCAAGACTCAACTGTCTTGCAACACCTTCTGGAAGAGTTTCGAATGTAGCTGCATTTTCCTTTGAAAGATGAGCGATAATATATTTACGCTGAGCATCTTTATCCAAATCCTTATAGTCTGCACCATGAGCAGCCAACAAGTCATTCAATTCCTGAATCAGTCTACCGATAGCAGGAATAAATTCGATAAGACCTTCTGGAATAAGTACAACACCGAAGTTATTACCCTGCTTTGCACGATATGCAACAACCTTAGCGATGTCCTCTACTACTTGATTAAGAGTCATATCCTTTGCCTCAATCTCTTCAGAAATCAAGCAGATATTTGGCTGAGTCTCCAAAGCACATTCAAGTGCGATATGAGAAGCTGAACGACCCATCAATTTAATGAAGTGCCAGTATTTACGTGCTGAGTTACAGTCACGCTCGATGTTACCGATAAGTTCAGAATATGTTTTAGTAGCTGTATCGAAACCAAAACTTGTTTCAATCTGCTCATTCTTAAGGTCACCATCAATAGTCTTAGGGCAACCGATAACCTGTACACCATATTTCTTGGCAGCATAATATTCAGCCAAAACACAAGCGTTGGTATTTGAATCATCACCACCGATTATAACAATAGCGTTAATATCTAGTTCGCGAATAATCTTCAAGCCCTTTTCAAACTGATTTTCTTCCTCCAATTTTGTACGACCAGAACCAATCATATCAAAACCACCTGTGTTACGATACTGGTTCAAGAATTCTGCTGTAATCTCAATATAGTTATGATCAACAAGACCACCAGGACCCATTAGGAAACCATAAAGACGGTTTTCAGAATTGAGCTTCTTTACGGCGTCAAACAAACCACTGATAACGTTGTGACCACCAGGAGCCTGACCACCAGAAAGAATAACACCGATGTTAATCTTCTTTTTGTCAGCGTTCTCACCTGGTACAAACTCAATAAGAGGCATACCATAAGTGTTTGGGAATAATTTTTTAATTTCTTCCTGATTGTCCACACTCTTGGTAGAAGCACCTTCTTTAACTTTTACGGCACCTTGAAGAGCCTTAGGCAGCTTTGGCTGATATGCAGCTCTTTCTTTTTGCAATGCGCTAATTTCCATAATTGCTTTTAGTTTTTATAATCAACGAATAATTGAATTTCCAATAAGACACATGCAAAAATAAGACTTTTCCATGAAATAATGAAAGAAAAAATGATAAAACCGAAAATTAGAAACATTTTTTTGATTTAAAGTATTGCTTTTCCTATTTTTTTTCTATCTTTGGCAAGTAAAAGACAATAATAAAGGAATAATTATGGCAAACAAGAGAATTTTAAAACGAACTATAAACTATATTTGTAGCGACTTATTTGCTGAAGCTGTAGCAGCTTCTTTGTATGGTGAAAAGCCGAATAAGGATAATATAGATGCACTGTTGACATCAATAATCATTATACATAATGACTTCATAAGCCGCATTTCGCACCCAGAACCTGGTATGAAAACAAAGACTTATTACAAAGCCATTATTGAGGATTTCAATAAACAGGCTAGTGAGATGGTAGACCAAATACAGAATCTTTAAATTCATGCGATGATAAATAGAATCTGTAATTGGATATTGTATAATAAAATGGGATGGACAAAAAATATTACTGTTGACCACCCTGATAAGTTTATAATCTGTCTTGCACCACATACTAGTAATTGGGATTTTGTCATAGGACAGCTTTACACACATGCAGAATGTTTAAAAACTAATTTCCTAATGAAGAAAGAATGGTTTTTCTGGCCATTTGGTAAGATGTTCCATAAGTTAGGAGGAATCCCAGTTTGGAGATCAAAGCATACGAGTATGACAGATAATTTGGCAGAGACAGCCCTTAAAGCTAAATCATTCAAGTTGTGTATAACACCTGAAGGAACTCGTTCCCCTAACCCAGACTGGAAAAAGGGATTTTATTTTATTGCGCTAAAAGCCAATATACCTATCCTTCTTTATGGTGTAGACTACGAAAAAAAGACTATTACTTGTACAGAATCATTTATTCCTACAGGTGATATAGATAAAGACATGCCTATTATAAAGGCATATTTCAAAAATTTCAAAGGCAAAAAGCCTAAGAATTTTGCATACTAATTACGTTAAGATATGAATAGAATAATAGTTACTGTTTTCACCCTTTGTTTATCAACATCTTTACTGGCATTGCCACCAAATGATAAATTAGCTATCCAAAGGGAAATTAGCAACTATTTCTTAAGATATGATAATGGGAAAAACTCTCTACCAGAACAAATTAGAATCCTAAATTTCGATATAGATGACAATGCTAAGACTATTAAATTAGAAATTAGCAATTCTTTTGCCGCACAAGAACTCACACAGAAATCGGTAAAGAAAATATATAAAAAGATTAGCAATATTTTTCCTTCTCAATACAATCAGTATAAGATGATAATAATATCTTGTGGCATGCCGATAGAGCAACTTGCCACAGATGCTACTATTGCTGATAATGAGAGTAATAAGTTCTGGGGAGATATAGATTATCATGATCAGCCTTGGGTTACAAATGCATCCCTACCATACAGTATTACACATGGACTCTATGACCGCCACATCACTCTATGGGCGAGTCATGGACGATATTATGACAACGACAAAAGAGAATGGAAATGGCAGCGTCCTAATATGTTTGGCACTACCGAAGATTTGTTCACCCAAACTATCGTTATACCCTATCTTATTCCAATGCTGCAAAATGCCGGAGCTTGCGTATTTACCCCAAGGGAACGTGATTGGCAGAAAAATGAATATATAGTTGATAACGATATTTCTAAGGCTCCAAACTATCTTGAAGTCAATGTTAAAGGCGAATGGAAAGAGTTTGAAGGTAAGGGATTCTCGTTCCATGAAGGAACATATAAGGATGGAGAAAATCCTTTTGAGCAAGGTACTGCCAGAATGATAAAGGCTACCAAAAGCAAAAAGAAGTTTTCTCTAATTTCATACCAACCTACATTTGCATCTTCAGGAAGATATGCTGTATATGTAAGTTATCAGACAACTGAAAACAGTGTTCCTGATGCTGAATATATCGTTTACCATAATGGAAGTGAAACCCATTTCAGAGTCAATCAGACTATGGGTGGCGGAACTTGGGTGTATCTCGGAACATTTGACTTTGCCTCAGGAAATAATCAATACAATCGTGTCGTAATAACAAATAATTCTCACAACCATGGAGTCGTAACAGCCGATGCCGTTAGATTTGGTGGTGGTATGGGAAACATTGAACGTGGTGGAAGCGTAAGCGGATTTCCTCGTTGCCTTGAGGGTGCACGCTATTCTGCACAATGGGCAGGAGCACCAACGAGTGTTTATGACAGCAAGGAAAACGGCAATGACTACGGCGATGATATCAATGCAAGACCCTACATGAGCAATTGGCTTGCTGGCGGTTCATGTTATGTCCCTACGATCGAGGGAAAAAAGGTACCTATAGAATTGTCTCTAGCTGTGCATAGTGATGCTGGATTTGACAAAATCGGAAATAGCATTATCGGTTCACTCGCTATATGCACAACAAACTTTAATGAAGGCAGGCTTAATTCTGGAGTTTCAAGAATGACATCACATGATTTTGCCAAGTCACTTCTTGATGGATTCGATCGTGACTTAGGAGCTTTTGTCGGTAAATGGAGCCGCAGATATCTATGGGATAAGAATTATTCAGAGACTAAGAATCCTGAAGTTCCTTCGGCAATTATTGAGACCTTATCACATCAAAGTTTTCCTGACATGGAATTGGGACAGGATCCTAATTTCAAATTTTGCATGGCCAGATCATTATATAAATCAATTGTCAGATATATTAATAACGCACATGGCAAACCAACTGTAATTCAACCACTTGCACCTAATGGATTCAAGATTGAGTTTATAGATGGGGATGAAGTTAAATTGTCATGGAAGGCAACAGAAGATAAATTAGAACCTTCCGCCTATCCTACCGCTTACAATGTATATACAGCTACTGGAGAATCTGATTTCGATAATGGTTCGTTAGTATTAAAGAACTACACCATCCTGCATATAACACCTGGTATCCAATATAATTTCAAGGTTACAGCTGTTAATCGTGGCGGTGAGAGTTTCCCCACAGAAGTTTTATCAGCCCTTTATCAACCGTCTGCAACAAAAACAGTACTTGTCGTAAATGGCTTTGACCGTCTTTCAGCTCCTGCCGTCATTGACAATGATAGCATTCAAGGTTTCGATTTCAACAAAGATCCAGGTGTGTCTTATGGTCTTACAGCAGGTTGGAACGGTAAGCAAATATGTTTTGATAAAAAGAAAATCGGCATAGAAGGTCCTGGTGGACTTGGATATTGTGGAGATGAACTGGCTGGTAGTTTCATAGCTGGTAACAGCTTTGATTATGTTAAAGAGCATACTCAGGCTATAGCTACTGCTGGGAAATATAATGTAGTAAGTTGTTCGGCTGATGCAATAGAAAGCGGCGACATCAAACTATCGAATTATACTGCAGTAGACTTGATACTTGGTCTCCAGAAATATGATGTACATTCTTTGAAATATTACAAGACATTTACTTCTGAAATGCAGAACGCTTTGCAAACCTATTCACAAAATCACGGTAATATCATCGTCAGTGGAAGTTATATTGCAAGTGATATGACTACAGACAGCGAAAAGATGTTCTTGAAAAATATATTGAAAGTAACAACTGCTGGGACGGATTCTGTAAATAGTGACATGCAGATTAACGGACTTGGTAAGCAGTTCTATCTATTCAGAGCTCTTAACGATGCACATTATGCAGCAACATCATCAGACGAAATAACACCTGCATCGGGAGCTATATGCGCTATGCAATACAACAACGGTAGCGGTGCAGCTGTTGGTTATCAAGGTAAAGACTACAATAGCTTTACCGTTGCATTCCCGTTAGAGTGCATTGCATCAAAGAAAGAGCGCAACGACATCATAAGAGGTATTCTCAACTATGTCATGCCTGACAAAGTGAAATCTAAGTAGAAAATACAGTTAAATATATGTTTAATCTTTAAATAAATAAAACCATGTATAAAATTCAAGCAAATCAGTCTGGTACACGTTCAATAGAAATCACTGACCAGCATTTGGAGACTATCGACAAATATCAGTTAATGCGCAATCTTGTCGACAGTAATGGCATCATTGACGAGATTGTACTTGATAAGTTGAAATTCAATGTGCGCTCACTCATTGAGAGTGAAAACGGCAACGACAAGAATCTTCTTGATTTATGTCTTGACGTAATCTATAACGCTAATATGAAGGCAGTTGGACTACACAATTTCGTATTGTTGTATGCTGACTGGAAGAGCAAGCGCAAAGAACTCGAAGTGGATAGTCCACAAGAAGCATAGTTAATAATATGGCTTGACATGTTTCGGCATGTCAAGCATTAAAATTTAAAGATAAGATTGGATTCAGAACAATACAAATTGACAGATTTTCTTCCAACTACAAAGAAAGAGTGTGAACTCCGTGGTTGGGACGAACTTGATGTTATTTTATTTTCGGGTGATGCGTATGTTGATCACCCATCTTTTGGCGCTGCTGTTATCGGCAGAGCCCTTGAAGCAGCAGGCTATCGTGTAGCAATTGTTCCACAGCCTGACTGGCATGGCGATTTCAGAGATTTCAAAAAATTAGGACGTCCAAAACTCTTCTTCGGTATTTCACCGGGATGCATGGACTCTATGGTAAACAAATATACAGCCAACAAACGATTACGTTCTGTTGACGAGTATAGTCCGGACGGTCGTCACGACTGCCGTCCTGAGTATCCAACTGTTGTATATTCACAGATATTAAAGAAAATATATCCTGACGTACCAGTCATTCTTGGAGGAATAGAGGCCTCAATGCGCCGCCTCACACATTATGACTATTGGCAGGACAAACTACGCCGTTGCATTCTTTGTGACAGTGGCGCAGATATGATATTATATGGTTCAGGTACCAAATCAATTATTCAGGTAAGCAAAGATATTGAGTCTGGAATGTCTATCAATGACATGCACAACATTCCTCAAACTGTCTATCTCGCAAAAGAGGGCGATATCTATGGCGGAATAAAAGAAGACGACATCATTCTTCATTCTCATGAAGAGTGTCTAGCTAACAAGAAAGCTGAAGCAGAAAACTACAGACATATTGAGGAAGAATCAAATAAGATTCATGCACAAAGATTGCTCCAGCAGACTGGTAAAGTATATGCTGTTGTAAATCCTCCTTATCCCACAATGACAACCGAGGAACTTGATGCTTCTTTCGATTTGCCATATACCCGACTACCACATCCTAAATATAAAGGCAAGAAGATACCGGCTTTCGAAATGATAAAGTTCTCTATCAACATGCATCATGGCTGTTTTGGTGGTTGCGCTTTCTGTACAATATCTGCACATCAAGGTAAATTTGTTGTGTGCAGAAGTAAGGAAAGCATCTTGCGCGAAGTCAAGAAAGTAATCAGCATGCCAGACTTTAAGGGCTATCTGTCCGATCTTGGAGGACCGTCCGCCAACATGTATGGTATGCATGGGAAAAATCATAAAGCTTGTGAGCTTTGCAAACGTCCGTCGTGTATCAATCCTCAGGTGTGTCCTAATCTTGATACCGATCACTCACATCTGCTTGACATCTATCATGCCGTAGACGCATTACCTGGAATAAAGAAAAGTTTTATAGGAAGTGGTGTTCGCTATGATTTGCTTTTGCATAAGGGCAAAGATGAAAAAGCAAATGCTTCAGCACGTGAATACACTCGTGAACTGATAGAACATCATGTAAGCGGAAGGTTGAAGGTTGCTCCGGAACATACTCAGGATGATGTCTTGAGGCTTATGCGCAAACCCTCTTTTAACCAGTTCTATGAATTTAAGAAGATATTCGATCGCATAAACAAGGAAGCAGGATTGAAGCAGCAGATTATACCATATTTCATTAGTTCGCATCCAGGATGCAAGGAAGAAGATATGGCAGAGTTAGCTGTACAAACTAAGGATCTTGATTTTCATCTTGAGCAAGTACAGGATTTTACTCCTACCCCAATGACTATTTCCACAGAGACATGGTACACTGGCTACGATCCTTATACATTGGAACCGGTGTTCAGTGCCAAGACTCCAAGAGAAAAGCTTGCACAACGCCAGTTCTTCTTCTGGTATAAGCCAGAGGAAAGAAGGAATATAGAACAAGAACTGCGTCGTATCGGCAGAGATGATCTTATAAAGAAGCTATATCCTAGCGGTCCTGCACGCACAGAAAAATTCCATTCTGATGTTGACAGAAACAATCACAAACCCGCTCGCAGTCGCAATTCAAAATATGAAGACCGTCCTGTAGGCAGCACCTACGATAATCCTGGTGTTGGTTCTTATGACAAGACTTCAAAATCTAAAGGTTATAAAGGTAAGAACAAAAAGAGTTATAATCCAAACTTCAGCAGTAATAATCATCGAAAATAAGGTCATAGCATCATAATTTCTAGGTATTTTAATGGCAAATAAATAAATATTTGTTTATATTGCACTTATTTTTAGTACTTTTGCAAATAGAAAATAGCAGGTATAAAATATGAAATTATCAGATTTAAAAACCGGGGAACATGGTGTTATTGTAAAAGTAACAGGTCATGGAGGTTTCCGAAAGCGCATAGTTGAAATGGGCTTTATCAAGGGAAAGAAGGTTGATGTATTATTAAATGCACCTCTTCAGGATCCAGTGAAATACAAGATAATGGGCTACGAAGTATCTTTACGTCGTACTGAAGCTGAGATGATTGAGGTTATATCAGAATCTGAAGCCAAGGAAATGAGCAGAGTTTCAAGGCATGAATATAAAACTGCTGAGATTATAGATAGCACTGATGTTGATGAGCAACCGCTAACTGATGAACAGTTGGAAGAAGCTGCAAACAAACGCAGACATACTATCAATGTCGCCCTTGTTGGAAATCCAAACTGTGGTAAGACATCACTTTTTAATTTTGCTTCAGGAGCTCATGAGCGTGTAGGTAACTATTCTGGCGTAACAGTTGATGCGAAGGTTGGGCACACAGAATATGAAGGTTATGAGTTTAATCTTGTCGACCTTCCTGGCACTTACAGTCTTTCGGCTTACTCGCCTGAAGAACTATATGTTCGCAAGCAGATCATCGAAAAGACGCCTGATGTTATTATAAACGTCATTGATGCAAGTAACCTTGAGCGTAACCTTTATCTCACAACGCAACTCATTGATATGCACCTTCGTATGGTGTGTGCGTTAAACATGTTTGACGAGACTCAGAAGCGTGGAGATAATGTTGATTACAACAAACTTTCTGAGCTATTTGGTGTTCCAATGGTTCCTACAGTTTTCAAGGATGGAACCGGAGTTAACGAAATGTTTCATCAGATAATAGAGTTATATGAAAGTAATGAGGATGACAAGCCACATTTCCGCCATATACATATCAATCATGGACACGAAATAGAAAACGGAATTAGTCACATACAGGAATATCTAAAGAAAGACGAAGCTTTGCGCCAAAGATATTCTACACGTTATCTAGCAATAAAACTTCTTGAAAACGATTCTGAAGCAGAAAAGAAAATAAGGGCTTTGCCTACAGCTGATGCCATATTGAAGGCTCGTGATGCAGCCGCTCAGAGAGTATTGGATGAAACTGGAGACGACAGTGAAACCGCTGTCATGGATGCAAAATACGGTTTTATTCATGGAGCACTTCAAGAAGCAGAATATGAGACTGGAAAGAAAAAAGATACTTATCAGATGACTCATTACCTTGATAATATCATCACAAATAAGTATCTGGGATTCCCTATCTTTATTCTCATGCTGTTTATCATGTTCACCGCAACATTCATTATTGGTCAATATCCAATGGATGCCATTGAAGCATGTGTATCATGGTTGGGAGATTTAATAACCAACAGCATTCCTGATGGTCCAGTGAAAGCAATGCTTGTAGATGGAATTATAGGTGGTGTAGGAGCCGTAATCGTATTCCTTCCACAGATCCTCATTCTCTACTTCTTCATCAGCTTTATGGAAGATTCCGGATATATGGCACGTGCAGCATTTATCATGGATAAAATCATGCACAAGATGGGACTTCATGGCAAGTCGTTCATTCCTCTTATCATGGGCTTTGGATGTAATGTACCTGCTGTAATGGCAACCAGAACAATAGAGAGCAAGCGTTCACGCCTCATAACAATGCTCATTATTCCAATGATGAGTTGTTCTGCCCGCCTACCAATTTATGTAATGATCACCGGAACTTTCTTCGCTCTTAAATATCGTTCACTTATTATGTTGTCATTATATGTTATCGGCATCTTGATGGCAGTCATTATCAGTCGCATATTTAGTTCATTCCTTGTTAAGGGAGAAGATACACCATTCGTAATGGAACTTCCACCCTACCGTTTTCCTACATGGAAAGCCATGGGCAGACACACTTGGGAGAAGGGAAAACAGTATTTAAAGAAGATGGGTGGTATCATTCTCGTTGCTAGTATCATCGTATGGGCATTGGGATATTTCCCTCATGACGAACATCTATCAAAACAGCAGCAACAGGAACAAAGTTATATCGGTAAAATTGGAAAGACAATAGAGCCAGTATTCAAGCCTATGGGCTTTGACTGGAAACTTGATGTTGGTCTTGTTGCTGGTGTTGGAGCTAAGGAAATTGTAGCAAGTACACTCGGCGTACTTTATAGCAATGATGAAAGCGTAGCTGATAATTCTGATTCTGGTAGCAAATATCAAGCTTTACATCGACAGATGACATCGGATATTGCCAGAGTACATAACATAAACTATGATGAAGCCCAACCAATTGCGACGCTCACAGCCTATTGCTTCTTATTATTTGTGCTACTCTATTTTCCTTGTATCGCTACAATAGCGGCAATAAAGGGAGAAACCGGAAGTTGGAAATGGGCTTTGTTTGCTGCGGGCTACACCACCTTTCTTGCGTGGACAGTAAGTACAATCGTATTCCAGATAGGAATGGCTTTAATATAAAAACGTATGCATAAATTGAAGTTGTCATTATTGTCATTATTATCATTATTAATGCTGTCAATGCCTTATCAGGCTATGTCACAGCGCAATGAGATATTAGATGATAATATCGCGTCACTCCAAGTGATGAATGGAACCGACTGGCAGAGTCTGTTACCTATCATCACCCTCAACAGTAGTGATGTAGTAAATATCAGCTTCGACAACTTCAATCAGCAATATCATAGATATACCTACAAGATTGAGCATTGCGAATCAGACTGGTCTGTTTCCACCCAACTGTTTTCAAGTGATTATGTCACTGGATTTTCTGAAGGAATTCCAATAGAAGACATTTCGCAGTCGGTAAACACCAATGTAGAATACAGTCATCTCTCATTCTCAATACCTAACGAGAAGTGCAACATAAAGTTGAGTGGCAACTATCAGGTTACAGTTGTTGACGAAGACGATAACAATCGCCCTATTCTTGTTGCACATTTCATGGTTGCAGAGCCACTTATGAATATCGGCATGTCATATAGAACCAATACTGATATCGACATCAATAGCACGCATCAGCAAGTTGACCTATCATTATCTTACAACAATGTATCTGTTACAAATCCTGATACACAAATCAAAACTATTGTCATGCAGAATGGTCGTTGGGATGATGCCCGCATCAATGCCCGACCAGACAACATTATGCCAAGAGGAATGCAATGGACACATTGCAAGAATTATATCTTTGATGCAGGAAACGAATATAGAAAGTTTGAGATACTTGATGTTTCGCATCCTACAATGGGTATTGAAACAACAGATTGGGACGGAAAGAATTACAATGCGTATATCTGGCGTGACGAACCACGCATAAACTATTTATACGATGAAGATGCAAACGGTGCATATTGCATAAGAAATAGCGACAACAACGATAATGATCGCCTTTGTCAATATGTAATCACTCATTTCACATTGAAAACCACTCCAACAGACAATGATATATACATTGATGGAGCATTCACTAACAATAGTTTTCTCCCAAAATACAAGATGACTTATAATCCTTCTTCTGGATTTTATGAAGCATCTATATTGTTGAAGCAAGGATATTATTCATATAAATATCTAGTGGTAGAAAACAATGGTAAAGCTCACGATTTGCAATCAGAAGGCAACTTTTTCCAGACAGAGAATGCCTATCAATGCTTAGTTTATTATAGAGGAAACGGAGAACGCACTGATAGACTCGTTGGCTTTAGCAATCTAAAGCAACAATAAATTCCTTATAGATAAAAAAAGGATTGAATTCACATGTTGTAAATTCAACCCCTTTAGTGTTGTTATCGGAAAAACTTATTTAAAGAATCGCTTGTATAGACCTGCGAAACCTGCTGCATGACGAGCCTCGTCTTTAGCCATTTCATGAATTGTGTCATGAAGAGTATCGTTACCTTCAGCCTTTGCCATCTTTGCAAATTCAAACTTCTCAGCGCATGCGCCCTTCTCTGCTGAGATACGAGCCTCAAGGTTAGCCTTTGTATCAGCCAAAACCTCACCTAGAAGTTCAGCGTAGCGACTTGCGTGATTAGCCTCTTCGTAAGCATAGTGTTCAAAAGCTCTTGCAATTTCTGGATAGCCTTCACGATCAGCCTGTCGAGCCATCGCAAGATACATACCCACTTCACTGCACTCACCAGCGAATGTCTCTTTACAGTGCTGAATCAATTCCTTTGATACACCCTCCTTATAAGCTGCACCTAGGTAATGAACAGTTGCGAAAGTCAAGTCATCGTCAACAGATTCCATTTCTTTAAACTTGCTCTTATCAGCTTTACAAATTGGACATTGGTCTGGAGCTTCTGTGCCTTCATAGATATATCCACATACAGTACAAATAAATTTCTTTTTCATAATCGTTTAATTATTTAGTTTATTACTTATTGTTATTTTTTTTGTATTGCAAAGATAGAATAAAAACATTCAACCTACAAAAATAACCCCATAGAATTTATGAATGCCAAAATAAGCTTTATCTATTTATTGCCTATTCTTTAGTGTTATTAGCTCATTTACAGCCGATTGAGATTCCTTATCAAACATTTGTATATGATAGAGGAAACAGACAACGGCTCCATAAACTTTTTTGATTTATCCTAATAGTAAAGTAATGACGAGAATTGCGGAACATTCCAACACAAAAAAAAGGATTGAATTCACATGATGTAAATCCAATCCTTCCAGCTATTGCTATAGAAATCTTATTTAAAGAATCGCTTATAGAGACCTGCGAAACCTGCCGCATGACGGGCCTCGTCTTTAGCCATTTCATGAATTGTGTCATGAAGAGTATCGTTACCTTCAGCCTTTGCCATCTTTGCAAATTCAAACTTTTCAGCGCATGCACCCTTCTCAGCAGAGATACGAGCCTCAAGGTTAGCCTTTGTATCAGCCAAAACCTCACCTAGAAGTTCAGCGTAGCGACTTGCGTGATTAGCTTCTTCGTAAGCATAGTGTTCAAAAGCTCTTGCAATTTCTGGATAGCCTTCACGATCTGCCTGTCGGGCCATCGCTAGATACATTCCCACTTCACTGCACTCACCAGCGAATGTCTCTTTACAGTGCTGAATCAGTTCCTTTGATACACCTTCCTTATATGCTGCACCTAGGTAATGAACTGTAGCGAATGTCAAATCATCGTCAACAGATTCCATTTCTTTAAACTTGCTCTTATCAGCTTTACAAATTGGACATTGGTCTGGAGCTTCTGTGCCTTCATAGATGTATCCACATACTGTACAAATAAATTTCTTTTTCATAATCGTTTTTGTATTAAGTCTATTATTATTATTTTTGTATTGCAAAGATAGAATTAATACTTTCAAATTACAAAAATAACCCCATAGAATTTATGAATATAGAAATAAGATTTATCTATTTAACTTCAAATTCGTATTGTCATTATCTCATTTATATCTGATATATAGTTACCACTTCTGTGCTCACTTCTTGAATGCCATGCCTCTTTATCAGCGCCTTCCACGGCTAGTTTAATACTTTTCAGCCCATAGCGATGATTTAGTTTGTCTATTGTATTCATAAGTTTAAATCTTTGTGGACGATTCTTTATATCATCAAATAGATTCTGCTCAACAGCGGTGTCTTTTGTTATATCACTTAATATCACTCCGGCTTTCTTGTAACAGATTCCTTTCATATATATGTCGTCAACAATTTGCAATGCAGCTTTTGTTATCTCTATGGTGTCAGAAGTTGGAACAGGCAATGTCTGTGTCAATCCATTTTTGTATTGTTGCAAGTCGTCACGGAAACGATTACTCATAATAAATACCGTTACAGCACTCGCCACACAATGTTGCCCACGCAATTTGTTTGCACTGCTCGCTGCAAAGTTTGCCACAGCTGCTCTTAGCGGATCTATTTCTGTCACGTATTCTCCAAAACTTTTACTGGTGCATATTGACTGCTTGTTTGCTATCTCTGATGTATCAATACATGAGATTCCATTTAGTTCTTTCCATGTCTGCACCATCGGAAGACTAAATCTGCTTTTAATCCATGTTTCTTTCTTATCTGCCAGTTCCAAAGGAGTATGCACACCATAGTATTCCAGTTTAGGCAATGTTCGTCTGCCGATTCCCCACACGTCAGAAAGTTCCATCATGGAAAGCGCTTTTCTTCGTTTCTCGTCTGTGTCTATCATGCAAACAGAATTATATCCCCTATAATTCTTGGCAAACTTACTTCCCATCTTCGCTAAAGTCCTTGATTGAGCTATCCCCACCGACACAGGAATGTCTGTATATAGTTTCACTTTCTCAACGACCATTTTCATATAATCCTCCATATTATAGAGCTTCTCGTAACCATCAAGAAAACAGAAACTCTCGTCAATACTGTAATTCTCGACATGGTTGACAAATGAGCGAAGAATATTTGTTACTCTTCTGGACATCGCTGCATACAGAAGCATATTCGTTGAAAAGATGGCAACATTGTTATACTTCACAAGATCGCGTACCTTATATATAGGATCACCACGATGCAGTCCTATTGCCTTAGCTTCAGGGGTCAAGGCAATGATGCACCCGTCATTAGATGACAACACGCATACAGGCTTACCATTCAATCCCGGATGAAAAGCTTTCTCTACAGAACAGAAAAAAGAATTGCAATCAACAAGTGCGATCATATATTCTCAATATTTCGGTTTGCTAATGATATAGGTAACAACACCCCACACGCTGAATGAATCGTCATCATTCAACTTTATATTTGGATATTCAGGATTAGCGGGCACGAGCCATCGTTGTCCGGCAATCTCCTTAACACGTTTCACTGTATATTCGCCATTCAGTTCACAAACAGCAATTTGTTTTTCTGTTGGTTGTCTATTACTCTTATCAACTATCAGAATATCGCCATCGTTAACTCCTGCATCAATCATCGAGTTTCCTGTCACTCTTATCAAGTAAGAAGAATTTGGATTAGGACAAAGCATCTTCAGTAGTTCTATGTCCTGAGCCATTTCGTCATTATTGAGTGGAATAGGAAAACCAGCTACAATCTTCACATCAAAGAAAGGAACAGAAAGTGGCTTCACCCTATTTGCCGAAATCACTTCGCCCAGAGCATTAATCTTGGTTTTCTCAACAGCCGTTTGTCGTGCCTGCAAAATACAGTCACGTATAAACTCCGTCTTATTATCGTGAGCATCTATAAAATCGGCGACATCTTTATCTGCCCGAAAGGCATACAGTTTGTTATTGCCTTTCGGTCTACCGGCTCCTTCACGTCTGCCCCCACGCTTCTCTTTCTTTTCTTCGTTCATCGTTCAAACAATTAATGCTACAAAGATACAAAGATATTTTGAATTCTGTTATACAGTTATCAAAAAACATAGAAACGTAAGAGACGTGGCAGACTTAGTTTATTCTCACACTCTTTACTAGAACCCTTTTGCCTTTTACAATTTTATAAGTGCTTTTATATACCCCATTAACAACTAAGAATGGTTTTTTAGTCATGGGTTTCATTATTGGGTAACTTTTCTCAAGAGATTTATGTGTCTTTCTATCACATATTTCTCCATCAATAACCTCATATTTTGGATTATGAGCATCTATATGAATTTTGACGTTTGGGCAATTTCTTGTGATAGACACTCCTATCTGTGTCGCTGATGCCGGAATATACAAGTTTTCAAGACGAGAACATCTTTCAAATACAGAAACACCTATAGTATCAATTGTAGAGGGAAGTTGCACGTTCGTGAGATATGAGCAGCCAATAAAACTATAGCTCAATATATTTGAGACACCTTCTGGAATCTTGATATCAAGCAGTTGAGAGCAAAAAGCAAAAGCATTCAACCTGATTTTCTTGACTGTTGGCGGTATGTCTACCTGATTGATATCACTATCATAATTAAAAGCAAATTTGCCTATCGTCTCCAATTTTTCTGGTAGTTTAATGTAAGTAAGCCTCTTGCAGTAGATAAATGCACTGTCAGGCAGATAAGTCATATCCGTGGCACTGAGATCAAGCGTTCTCAGGTGATTATACTGTTTTTTATCTTTATCATACTTCGCCATTGTTCTCAGCCAACGTATATCGTCATCATTGATTGAGCCCATAATACAAAGATGGCGTATCTGTCTCCAAGGTCTATTCTGCATCATCGTCTGTAGTGTTCCTGCCTGTTTTACAGTAATCGTATCAGCACGAGGCACATAAGTGGAATCACCAATATCTATGATAGCTACATTCTTTTGAGGATATTCATAAAGGCTGTCCAAGGGATAATAACCGTCACGATGTCCGTACCAACCAAAGTTCACATGTACTAGATTATCTTTTAAACCATCCAAAATAAATGTATGCCTGCTTTTTTCCGACTTACCAGAAATGATAACGGCCCTACCTTGTCGGAGTTCATTCGTTATCAAGCTGTTCCACTCCTGTTTTCCCTCTTCACCAAGATAATCATTACGTTCCACTATGTTCATATAGGGACTGCAATGAAACAATTTCTTCATGGCATTCATACCCTGCATGATAAATGTACCACTGTTATCCTTGCCATATTGTGTAAAAGCAGAGATACCACAATCCCGAATAAGTTCAGGCACAGAATTACTTTTCACACCAAGATAATTTAATACCTGAGCCATAGCAATAGGGCCACATCCCGCAAGCGTACGATTACCTGTACTGTCTAGAGGGCACAAAGCATTATATGGATCATTTTGTCCCCACTGTGTCTGTATCATTGGGTCTACATCCTGAGCATGTATGTGAATGTTTGCAAGCAGTAAAGCGATAATAAGGTAAATATGTTTATTCATTGTCATTTATGAATTATATTTAGTGGTTATTTTTATAAGTAGTGCAAAGGTACAAAAACATTCTAAGCTAGACAAATTTAGTGTTGGATATTGAGATAATAGATGTTTGATTAAAGTCTCTGGTCCCAATATCATGAATTATTTTGGGTATAATAATTCTTTTTCTTTTCTTCGTTCAAGTGATTAAGGTTACAAAGATATATTGATATCTAACTTACAGCTTCCAAATAAAGTGTAAATTGAGAAGAGATTTATAAATACTATAGCAAATAATATCAATAAACATTTTATTTTGCAATTTTTCAAAAAATTATCACGACTAATCTCATTTATTAAAGATAAATTATGTAACTTTGTGAAGAAATAGGAACTATGAAAAGCTTCTACTTTAAAATAGACAAAATGATCAAACAGTCTAAAAAGCTGTGACTACTGTGATTATAATGCCACATAAAAACAAGAAAGAACTCTCATGTTTAGAGACCTCTCTTATTATATAGAAAAAAGGACACCATGCTGAATATAAATATAACGGCCATAAATCAAGTATTAACTGATTGGAATAGAATCATTGATTCGCATATTAGCTCTATATCTGAGTTATCTTCATCCGATAAGATGAAACAAATTATAGATGAATATAATGTTCAAAAAGCAGACAAAGAAGATATTGGATTTAATTTATTCACAATAATATCCGATACTTTTTATAGAGAAAATTTTCACCGTGATATTATATATGAATTTCTTAACCCACAAGGAAGTCATAAAGAAGGGAATAAATACCTAATGCTATTTTTGGATATGCTTAACATTAGCAGATCCTTATTTAAGGATGCAATAGTAGAGAAAGAATATACCATTGAAAATAACAGAAGAATTGATACTCTTATAACTGACAAAACAACAATGAAGGCTATTATTATTGAAAACAAAATGAATAATGCCTGTGATATGGATCGTCAGTTGCCAGATTATTACAATTATATTCGTAAATTGGAATATGATATAATCAGTATTGTTTACATCCCATTATTAAATAACAAAGTTCCAAACACAACTAATTGGAAAGAATTTGAAAAAACTTCGATAAAAAAATGTTTCAAAATAGTTCCTGCCTTTTCAAATAATAAAGAAAGAAATCTTTGTGATAATTGGCTAAAAAAATGCATTAACAGTAGTGATAATATTGATTGCATATCTGGACTAAGACAATATGTAAAATTGATTAAATTTTTAAATATAAATAATATGGATAATGTAATTCTTGAAAAGTTCTATGAGAATTTGAAAATAGGTGAAAACTTGAATACCGCAATCTCTATTCGCAATATGCTGAATGAGTTACCAGAATATCTTGCTTCTAGAATTCATAATCGATATATGACCAATCATTCTCCTTTTACAGCATTCTGTCACTATAAAGAATCTATCATTATATTTGATGGATTTGCTTTGAATAGAGAAAAAAATTCTTATAAATTGGATGTAGAATGTTATGAGTCTGGATATGATTTATATTTCAGATCTAATCGAGATTGCCCAAATAGCGAAAAAAATATCAAAGCTATATTCCCAAATTTTGAATCCTTAAAAGATTTTCAGTCTGAAGATGAAAATGATATAAGTGATTTATTTCTCCACTTAGGTTTTAACGAAGAGGAAAAAGTAATTCATATCATTGATACTTTACTTAAAGAATTAAGTATGAAGAAACTCGAAAAATAAAGTTTATAGTTTAAGTAATTTTATCCAAAAAATCTAGAACAGAAAGAGTATTAGGAAATATAAAATTACGACATCTATGGCGAGATTATCCTTAACAAAAGCATTATAAAATATATGGATACAAAAATAACACAGTTAACAAGACGAGACATATTTAACGTATTCATCAATGGATTCGATATAGATTATATATTTGAGAATATCAAACAAACCTATTATCCATATTATGGCTCGTTGACGGAGATTGATTTTTTAAATCGTCTATACAAACTCAAAGAAATGAGATCGACCGACATAAGATATGAAAATGCCGAAATAGATATTTACCAACATACAGTAAATAATTTAGATTATGAATACGGATGGGTATTTAACGATGAACGTTTCCTTTTAAAAAAAGGCAATGATGATAAACTACTAAATTTCCTGTGTGAAGTCTTTCATCCTGAGGTGAGAGATGAAAAACAATCTTGGAAAGAATGTTTAGATGAAGTAAATCGTTTACTAGCAAATGATGATTTTGAATTATATCCTATAGATAAAATCTCTAATCATGATGTCTATGGATGGAGAATAAAAAGTAAGGCTGAGTCAACATTCATACCTTTCTCATTAAAAAACAAGAAATATATTGATACTACACAAATCAAATTTTCAATAAAAAGAGATTGTCGAGAACAAATAATAAAAGCAATAGAAGCATTTGATCAAACATTCGAATCGACAACAGAAACAGGTCTTACTAATTATTCAAAGTTTAGCGAAGAAGCTTTTAAAGAATTATCATCATATTACGAACCAAAATGTTATAAGGAAAACAGCAATGATAAATCAAAATTTACAAAGGCTGAGAATATATATGAATTCATAAAAGGCACACGACCTTATTGCATATTCGATGCTATTGAAATATTCTCTAATGATTCTATTGAACCTGAATTTAGCAAGCGAATCAATGAGATTTTATTACGTAACAAACTACCTTATTTTCTAAAGGATAGAATCGTTCAAGCTAATACAGCCATAAATATTCCAGACAATCTAATTGGCTTAGCTCCGGAAGTTGGTGTAAAAGAATTACTTCAAAATGCTCAAACGTGTTATATCAATGGTGATAAAGAAAATGCTGTTGAGAAATTATGGGATGCTTATGAACGTTTAAAAACAATTTACAACAATACTGACTGTGACAAGAGGCAGTCTATATCAAAAATAATTGACATAGTTTCAAAAGGGGATGTAAACTATAGAAATGTTATTAATTCAGAATTATTAGCTCTTACAGATATCGGCAATAAATTTAGGATAAGACACCATGAAACTGATAAAATTGATATTAATGATGAAAGGTATTACAACTATTTTTACACTAGATGTGTTTCTTCAATTTCACTAATCCTAGATTTCATAAATAAAGAAATTTGATGGAGTATCCACTTGAGATTGTTATTTGTATAATGCTAATCAGAGGTTCAGTCCGATTACAGCAGTTGTCTTATCTAAGTTAAATTAGATAAAACAACAATATAGTTTTACTGTATGGTTATATTGTCCTGCATAACATAGAAAGAAGCATTATAATATTACAGATAATAGAGAGATAACACTAACGGAACTGGAACCTTTGGAAGAACTTAGTGTATCTGGCATACCGAAATATAAAGAAGAAATGGATAAGACCATTGGTAAATTGGGGACAGAGTGCGCAACAACTAGCTATAAAATTTGGTGATAGGTTTCAGATTATGTAACTTTGCTGCCGTGATTTTCTCCTCATCTGTGAAATGCGATTAAAAATCGCATCCCCCATCTGAGGTTAAGGACTAAAGGAATCAGATACTATGACACAGTTCAGTTGACGTAACCTCAATTATATTTAAATATCACTGTACCTTTTATTAATTCTATTAATCAAGTCTTCAGTTATTTCAATAAATTGCCCATTTACATCATGAGCAGAAAAACCATTTTGTTCTAACAAATTTACGATTATACCTTTTTTACGAGAATCGGATAAATTATTAAATTGTGTCCATCTTCCTCTTTCAAAATAAATATCTGTAATTTCATAAAAGTACTTATTAACATCTAATTTACTGATAAGATAAATATCTAACATTTCTATAAATTTATGTACTGCACGAATAATAGAAGTGACTTCTTTAAAAGTAGGAGAATTTCCTGCATTAAAATTATTCAGCATTTCTTTAACTTTTAAGCCACAAAAATTTTCACATATATATTTTTCATTTTCTTCATTATCAAAGTTTTTACATAAAATATTATCAAACTCATTATGCGCCCCATAATGTGTTATATTATTTCTCCACTGAATTCCAAGGGCAACAATTGACGATATAATAGAAAACTCACGATTATCTTCACTCTTCATATTATCATAAGAAGAAATAAATTTTTCATATACAGATCTATGGCTACCATCTATATCATTTTTAAGCTTACTATCTTGAATTAAAAACGGCTTCTTATTAATTTCTATTAGATAAGCATCTAAACTATCAATAATAAACACCAAAGCTGAATCCAAAATATATTTGATACTTCTTTTAACAGAACTAGGAATATCTTTAGGATTCCAAGATGTGCTAAATTTTTCACTTTTGGTTATTTCCAATTTTTCAAAACTATCCAAAGCTACAAGAGTTGTTATAAGATAGTGATTTTGTTGACCAAAACGTTTCTTTATACGCTTACGCTTTATGCTGGTATTTAAATAAAGTTTATTCATAAGTAGATTAAAGAGGACTCGAACCTCTACCCCATACTTTAAGTGCACTATAAAAATGCTTTGAAGGTATATATGCTGACCAGTAACACCCTTAATCTAATTTTGTCTAACAAAAATACAAATAAAAATCATGAATTAAAGCAAATAGAGAAATAATCAACTAGTTTTTTAAACAGTTTAACTTCTGGTGTTTAGATATAAAAACTTCATAAGTATTTATACTATTATTCTGACTATGTTGGTATATTCATTTTAATTTTCAACCTATTTTAATTGAAATTCAACTGGTTGCCTACCATTCCATATAATCAAACATTTGCATAGTGCTGCCATAAAAGAATTCAGCTGGTCTAAATCCTCAATTATACATTCCTTACCAGTTGTATTATAATTAGATTTTGCATGTACAATACTGTTACGTGTTGCATATAAAATACTACCAATTTTCTTTTTAACTTCAATTACTTGCATAGGTTTAAGCATTCGTATATTTTTAATTTCAAATTTGCATTCTTTGGTAATTTTCTTTTTGATATTTTCGGGTAGAAGACCGAATATAGTCAAAATATCAATACATTCAGCGAGTACAGTAAAAGCTAATTCGCTATCTTTAAGAGATACTTCATACTGTTTAGTAAGTTGAAATATCGAATCTAAATATTCATGAGTTCTAACGCCAATATGAATAGTATCTAATCGTTGATTGAGCTGTTCATAGGAATATTTTTTAGAAACAATTGGAGAAAAATATTCTATAATCTTATAAAAATAAAGATATTGAACATCTACATTTTCTATAGTTAAAGCCTTCACATATAAATCCATAGCTGAGGTATATGGCAACAAATCTCTTTCATAAACAACATCTCTCCCTGAGGGTTCTTTACCAGTTATATCATCCCATGATCTAAATTCTCCTATTGAAACCGGAACGCCGTATTCTGCTGCAATGTAATATAAGCCCTGCTTTATAAACTCTATACTTTGATCTTCACTATTTGGTAATTGCTTATATCTAATTTCTACAGCCATATAATCAGAACAAGGAAATACTCCAAAATCTTCATTATATATTCCTTCCTTTGATGCTATAATTCCAATAAGGAATGGATAATGGATTATTTTCATTGTCAAATTATCCGTTTCAAATTCTATCTGAGGAACAAGATTATCATAGTAATAGTCATTTACCTCAATAATTGTCTGACTGATTTTACCACAAATGACGCTATGATTGGATACAACTTTTATATTATTCAAATCATCAGTATAATCTAAAAAATCTTCAATAGAATAATCTAAGTTATCTTCATCCCATTCATTAGGAAAGCCAATGAAAATAGAATCATCTCCTATTTTGACTTCATCAACTGCTTCGCCAATATTAAAATTTCTATATAGAATATTTAAACGATACTTTATCTCTTTTATGTTTTTTGTTGAAACTTTCATGATAAATAAGTATTTATATTATTACTAGCATTTGTGTTGTACTATAAGACCTTCTGCTTCTCTGCATTATCTATACTGATTCCCCAAAATACTCATATAGGAACAACGGGAAAGAGTTCAATATAGAAACTTCAGACGGTTCATTTGACACATACTTTGAGAGTTGATGTTCAAATATTTCTTTTTGTGAAATATCTTCTATAGTTGGTGCTTTTTCATTTATGTCACAAAGAAAAGATGCTTTGGCTACATTTTGAGCATTAATCAAAGTCCAATTAATTCGAATCTTCGCTTCGCTTTCTAGTGATTGAATTTTGATATTTCCATCCTGATCAAGTTGAAACACTGCAAAATCAAGATTCTTATAGAAAGGGAACTTCTTCGTCACATAGTTCTTAAAGTCACAACATTCTTTACGAGTAACGACATACGAGTTATAATCTGCATCTTGCAATTCGTTTGTACAGCGCAATGACTCTACCATAGGATAATTTATGAAGAGTTTGCCATTATCCGTTTCATCGTTGAAGAATGCAAGCATATCCTTAACGTGCTGATTCATCACATCCAAATCAACGGTCTTTTCCTGAAAGTCGTAGTCAAAGAAAAGATAGATCTCTGAAACATCAGAAGACGTTGTTATTTCATCAAGTGAATGATCATCACGCAGTAATGCACTCTCACGAAGTACAGATACGATATCACCGTCTCCCTCAAAGACATCGTGTAGCTCTTTATAGAGGTTGTGTATATTATTGCAGAACGAAAAGATTAGTTGATCATTCTCCGTGAAATATAACCACTGAATTGTTTTGAATATACGTGGTTCGCGTTTCTTTCCTTCAAATATAAATAGTTTCATACCTGAAATGCGTTACCGCGAAAAAGTTTCTCTATGTTATGACCAAAGCGAAGTTCCTTGCTCGTACAGTCACATAAAGGTTTGATTACGCCCTCGTTCAAAATGAAGTTACAATCAGGACGTAACAATTCGTTTGTCATTAAATAGGTGTTATGTGATGATGTGAACACCTGTGTATCAAGATTAAACAGTCGCTTACAAACCTGAAAAGCAAGACGAAAATGATAGAATGCATCAAACTCATCAATAAAGACAAACTTAGCCTGCCCCATCTGCTTAATCCAGAAATATAGAAGTTCCAATGACTGTGTTCCTGTTGACGCTAAAGTGATGAAGGGAATATAAGAACCATCTATAACACAATATAAATGCTTATCATCTTTCTCACTCAACGCAAAAGTAAAACTCTGATCGCTTATTTCTTTTAAGAACTTAGCAAAGTCATCTACATAATTATTATTGATAATATATTCCTCAATATTCGTTGTAGCACTATTACTTAGACCAATAAAATCTCTTTGATCCAAACATTTATACCAAAGCATGGAATTAACAAAATTCTGAAGCTGTAGTAAGAAGTGCTCTTGAGGTAATGGTAATGAAGTCAGAAGAAGATTTGCAATTGAAACATTATTCGCATTTTCTTTCAGACTTAACTTTAAATTATCATTAATGGGAAATTCAGACTCATCAATAATAAAAGAACCTGGTTGACGATTAAACACCATATTACCATCAACAGACATTGCCTCACTAAACAAAATTCCAGTAGCATTCTTCTGATAGGCATACTTTACAACAGAAGAACCAAATTTGAAATCATATTCAAAAGAAACTAGCTCATTTGTCTTATTGGCATATACATAATTGGCATAATAATCCATCTTCTTCCATTTCTGAGAAAGATGATTAACAATGTCAAAAAGAGCCAAAGCAAAGTTTGACTTACCAGAACCATTAGGACCATAGATGATACCATTCTTGATAACTCCTTCCAGAACTGCATTCTCATTGAATGTATAATTCTTAGGATGAGATAAATCCCATTCAATACGGTCTCTAAAACCTCTATAATTGGTTACTGCAAATCTTAAAAGCATACTCTTTATTTATTAATGATAGTGCAAATATAAACATAACATCTTAATATCCGTAATTTTCTTACGGATAATTAACTTTGCTTCTGTAATTTTCTTACGGAAATATATAATAAGACGTAATATTAAATACAAACAATACCTCAGAACGAGTTATCGCATAAACGATTAATAAGCCCAATATCCGAAATAGCCTTTTCGTAATGGGACGGCTATAGTCGATTTATGAGAATAGTCTTTTTTGTATAGCTCATCATGAAGAAGTAAGCAAATAGTATCATTAGAAGCAGCATCGTAAATATAGACGTATTTTGCTACACTTTTATGGGAAGAGAAGCTATATCGACTGCGTGTATAAGTCACTGTACTATCCATACTAATTATCGGATATTTCTTTTTTATACATAAAAATACTTGCTAAAATCTAGCTAATTGTTTCAAAATATAGGATACAAGCACTATTATTTGTTTCAAAATGGAGGATACAAACGCCTTTTTTTGTTTCAAAACATAGGATACCACCATAAAGTTTGTTTTAAAATAAACTTACGAGGGCCCCTACTAGCGTTTTTTGAAGTGTTTAGCTACGCAGCTACGTTATCTCTTGTAACGCCTATATACAAAGGATTTCAAGAACGTTTACTTTTAAATTTAGCTGTGGTAAGCTACGTTTTAGCTACGTCATAAATTGCGTTATAACGATGAAACGCAAAATCAGAAGTAATATAATGATTAATAAATATGAAAAATAGAGACTTATTTTATACATTAGAAAGCACATAACTGATTTGGCGTTAATGCTATTTCCCCGACAGTTCTTTTGTCAATAAGAACTTCAACTTGATTAACTTTATTCATTTTTCTTCCCTCGCTTTCTATTGCTAATTTTATTTGAATTGATGACTTCTTCTATTGAATTATATTTCCTCTGCGAGAATAGACGGATTATATCATCAGTCATTCCCAACACTGAAGCTATCTTTACAAGATTAAGAAATGCAATTTCACCTGTTGTTTCAAAGCGTCTATAGGTATTAATATTAACTCCGGAACGCTGTGCCATACCAGTTTGAGTGAGATTCATCTCTAATCGGCGCAGCCTTACTTTGTTTGCAACTTGCATGCAAAGTTTATCGGCAGTTAATTCATTAACTGATAATATATTATTAATATCTATCATTTTACACTATTTACTATTAAAATATTATCAGTTACAAAGATAATATATATATTTGAATTAATCAACTAAACTAAGCTATATTTTACAATTACATGAAAAATAAGACGAGTCTAATATAAAAAAATAAATCTATGAATATTGTTCGCATTGATAACGGTTTATTTGGATACTTGTATAAATTACAGTTGAAAAAGGGGCCACAGATAATAATAATTATTAGCTAACTTCCTAAGAAGAAACATATAAACCCTTATTGACCTTAACTAAAGAACAGACGACTTGATTCTGCGTTAATTTTTTAATGAGTAAATTCATATCGTATTAATCTGCAGAAAAATGTAAAGCAAAACCGTATGATACTAACCATAGACTTATGTATGAAATAATAGGATTGGAAATGATTGAAAATGAGATGCGTTTCTATATAGAAACGGAAACGTTTGATCGTAGAAACGCAAACGTTATGTCGATGAAACGCAAACGTTTGATCGTTAAAACAGAAACGTTTCTATATAGAAACGCAAGCTAGTTTGTGTAAAAATAAAAAAGTTTTCTGATTATACGAGGAATTAGACTCAATATAATGGGGTTATCCAACATATCTGTTGTTGGATATAACTGATTGCAGCCACTAACAACTTATTGTAATAATAAACAGGTGATATTTATGTTGAGACACAACATTTTCATGATCTATTACATGATAAAATATTCTATGTTATTTAAGTAACAACTTGTTGCTTTATGCCATATTATATATGAGATAAGGCATCATACATAATGCTGAGTGATTAGGCCCTTATCACTCTATTGTTCTACGTACCTTACTGAGTGATAAGACCCTTATTACTCAATAGCCCTACAAGAAAATGAAAATTCATCGCACAACGACTTCCGAAATATGATGCAAAACTCTGTTCTATACTCTTATTGGGATCACTGTATGCCCCTGAATTCACAGTTTCTACATAGGGTTTACAAAATCGGAAGCGTCTAAGCGTCTAATAACAGACTATCAACAAGTTAGCATACCATTTTTCATTTATAGAGTGTCGCAAACATGTCGTATTGAATAAAATCGCCTTTTTAAAAATCAATTTTTGCGTTATATCGTAGAAACGTCGAAAAAAACGACTATATGATGACACTTCATATTTTTAAAAGTACGTCCTAACTAATTGGAAATCAGCGAGTCGACACTTAGACGCTAGGAAAAACAAAAAAGTATATGTGCGCGCGTGTACGACCGCGTACATTATATAGGAAAAAAGTACATTTTTATGTCCGTTTATTTTTGACAAATATAGAATCACCTTTTTTTCAACTTCAAACATGCATTATATCGTAGAAACGCCCTATTTTGACGTAGTGGGAACGTAGCTTGCCACAGCTAAATTTATAAACAAACGTTCGTTAAATCCCTTTGTTTATAGGCGTTTCAAGAGATAACGTAGCTGCGTAGCTAGAAAAAATCAAAAGTATAGGGCATCCCAAGCAACCTCGAACGTTTTGTATTGTCTTCGGCTTCTTACTTTAACTACGTTGAAGGTAAGGCTGCACTCGGGAGAACCCAAATTAAAACTAGTTTTAATTTGGACTTTCCACTCGTTTGCACTACCTTTAAATAAGGTAGGCTACGCCGAAACAATAAAAATAAAAAAGCTTTTTTATTTTGTATTGTCTTCGGCTTGCACTACCTTTGTCAGAAAAAGAAGGAATATGAAATATAAAATGATTGTACTCGACTTGGACGGTACTTTGACTAACGAGAAAAAGAAGATTACTCCAAAGACAAAGGAAGCTCTGATGCGTGCACAAGAATACGGAATAAAAGTTGTTTTGGCTTCAGGAAGACCTACTTATGGTATTACTGCCATTGCAGAAGAACTGAACTTGAAAAAATATGGTGGCTACATATTGGCTTTCAATGGTGGAAAAATTATAAGTTGCAAAGATATGAATGTTGTCTTTGAACAGATCCTTGATGAAAATCTTGTTCCAAAGCTATATGAATCTGCCAGGGACAATGATATGCCTATTCTTACTTATCAAGGCGAAAGTATCGCTACAACAAGTAAAGATGATAAATACGTGTCGTATGAGGCTTTTATAAACCAAATGCCTGTTGTGCAATATGATGACTTTATGGGACAGATTGTTTACCCTATAAACAAATGCCTAATCGTGGGAGATCCTGCCCCACTTCACCAACTTGAACTAAAACTGGCTAAGGAACTAGAAGGTAAGATGAACTTGTATCGTTCGGCTGCTTTCTTCCTTGAATGTGTACCTCTCGGAATAGACAAAGCTAAATCTCTTGACAGACTCATCAAAACGCTTGATATAAAAAAAGAAGAGATTATTGCTTGCGGTGACGGATATAACGACCTTAGCATGATTGAATTTGCTGGTTTAGGTGTAGCCATGGCAAATGCAGCTGAAGATATACAAGAGAAAGCCGACTTTATCACATATTCTAATGAGGAAGACGGCGTAGCACACGTCATTGACAAATTCATCTTTGGTGAATAAAAACGCATCACTATATATAAAAAGGCGAGTTACACACTCGCCTTTTTTAGTTTATTGAATTTCAACAGAACTGTATTTATCTATTTCAACCTTTACACCTTTTGGTATTTTTGGTGTCGGCCATTTACCGTCAATAACCAATACTTTATAAGTACGTCCTGGATGTAAAGCATTTATTGCTTCTTGCAAAGTGAGATGATTACCACGACCTTCCGTTGAAACGACAGAATCATAATGCCTTATGTAAGGTTTGAGTTCTGGAACAACCTCACCAATTGCATCAGCTAAAGCTCCGGCAACTACTCTTGCACCATATATATTATAATGTGTATTGTCTTTTCTTCCATTTGGAATTGCTGAACACTCACCAGGTTTCAACCACATGTGAAGGTAACGACTACCCTGTATGCCATATTGTTGCTCAATCCTTGTTGTTATGGCATTGGCATCAACATAAGCTACATTTAGTCTACGAGCCACATTAGAGGCCGATAGTCTGTATTTTCCGTGAGTGTCTACAAGAGTATCACTATTTATCTTTTCATCGCCATAGGCAACGTTACGCAAAGCCTCATCTTCAGTAACCGTGTCTACGACATTATAGAAAGATCTGCGTGCAACAGGACTCATCAAAATTGGTGTAGCCCCCTTTGCCCTAGTCTCAGTAACAAAGCGTTCCAAGTTAGCATCAAACGTAGTTCCCGGATCTGTATGTCGATCAGGAGAAGGCTTAGAATCATTATGTCCAAACTGAATGACAACATAATCACCCGGTTTGAGTGCATCAAGCACTTTCTGCCATCTTCCCTCATTGATGAAACTCTTACTTGAACGACCGTTTACTGCATGGTTACTTACAGTAACATCTTCGGTGAAGAATCCTTGCAAGACCATGCCCCATCCACGTTCTGGATTATTTTGAAAATCACGTTTCTCAGCAGCCGTAGAGTCACCTATTATATATATAACAGGATGATGATTGTCTGCCGACATCATTACCATAAGAATGGCAAACAGAAATAATAATCTTATGATTCGTTTCATAGTATACAGTTTGTTTAAAAAGTATGGGTAGCGGAAAAATCCACTACCCATTATTTTATGTAATCAAATTATTTAGTTACAATAGCGATAAGTTCATCAGGAGTAACCATAGTCTGCTCTCCTGTCGCCATGTTCTTAAGAGTCAATTTACCCTCATTGATTTCATTCTCACCAGCAAGCGCAACAAAAGGAATGTTCTTCGCATTTGCATAGCCCATCTGCTTCTTCATCTTTGCACCATCAGGATACATTTCTGTTCTGATACCTGCCTTACGAGCCTTTGTTACAGAAGGCAGACAATATGCTGTTTCCTTCTCACCAAAGTTAATGAAAAGAAGTTGTGTTGTATTTACGGCTTCCTTAGGATATAAGTCGAGTGTATTCAACACATCATATATTCTGTCTGCGCCGAAAGAAATACCGACACCACTAAGTCCCGGCATGCCGAATATACCCGTAAGGTTGTCATATCGTCCACCACCAGTGATACTTCCCATAGGAGTATCAAGAGCTTTAACCTCGAATATGGCACCTGTGTAGTAATTCAAACCACGAGCAAGCGTAAGATCCAATTCGATTTCATTGTCAAGACCAGTCTTCTCTAATGCATCAAGAATGAAACGAGTTTCCTCAACACCTTTGACTCCTATCTCTGAATCTGCAAGAATCTTACCTATAACATCAAGCTTCTCACTGTTAGAGCCACTTAAAGAAATTATAGGCTGCAACTTCTCAATTGCCTCATCTGAAATACCATCTTCTTTAAGTTCGGCATTTACACTTTCAAGTCCAATCTTATCTAACTTGTCTATGGCTACAGTGATATCGACTATCTTCTCAGCCTCACCGATGATTTCTGCTATACCTGTAAGAATCTTACGGTTATTGATCTTAATCTGAACTCTGACGCCGAATTTAGTAAATACTGTATCAACAATCTGCATCAATTCAACCTCGTTAAGAAGAGAATCTGAACCTACAACATCAGCATCACACTGATAAAATTCACGATATCTACCCTTCTGAGGACGATCTGCACGCCATACTGGCTGAATCTGGTAACGCTTGAACGGTAGTTGCAATTCTTCGCGATGCATAACAACATAACGTGCGAAAGGAACTGTCAAGTCGTAGCGCAATCCCTTTTCACAAAGTTTTGCTGCCAGATGAAGTGAATTACTCTCGCGCAATTCATCATCTGATACCTTATTCATGAAGTCACCTGAATTAAGCACCTTGAAAAGCAACTTATCACCCTCTTCACCATATTTTCCCATAAGGGTCTGAAGGGTTTCCATTGCAGGTGTTTCTATCTGCTGAAAACCATAAAGGGCGTAAACGTCCTTTATGGTGTTAAAAATATAATTTCTCTTAGCCATTTCCATTGGCCCGAAGTCACGGGTTCCCTTTGGAATGGAAGGTTTCTGTGCCATATAATATTTATTTATAATACAATTGTCTGATCTCTGTCAGGACCTATTGAAACAACCTTTATTGGAGTTTCAAGGAAGTCTGCAAGGAACTTGATATAATTAGAGAATGCTTCTGGGAATTGCTTCTTATCAGTAAACTTAGTCATATCTGTCTTCCAACCTGGAAGTTCCTTATATACAGGTGTTACATCATCAATCTCGTATGGTAATTCTTCGGTTACTGTACCGTCAGGCAACTTGTAACCAACACATGCCTTAATTGTATCGAAAGTATCAAGAACATCGCTCTTCATAAGAATAAGCTTTGTTACACCATTGATCATGATTGAATAGCGTAGCTGAATCAAGTCAACCCAACCGCAACGACGCTCACGACCAGTAACAGCACCATACTCATGACCTAGGTCACGGATAGTCTTTCCTGTCTCGTCAAAAAGTTCTGTTGGGAATGGTCCTGCACCAACACGTGTGCAATAAGCCTTCATGATGCCATAAACATCGCCAATTCTATTAGGACCGATACCAAGACCGATGCAAGCACCTGCACAAATAGTATTTGATGATGTTACAAAAGGATAAGAACCAAAGTCAACATCAAGCATTGTGCCCTGAGCACCTTCACAAAGGATGTTCTTGCCAGAACGCAAGATATTATTGATTTCATGCTCAGAATCAACGAAATGGAACTGACGCATATACTCTATGCCCTGCATCCACTTCTTCTCAACTTCCTCAAATCCTTCAAAATCGTCCCATCCAAGAGCCTTAAGCATTTTCATGTGACGCTCTTTATGAGCAGCGTATTTCTTGTCGAAATTGTCAAGGACATCACCTACACGGAGTCCGTTACGACTTACCTTATCGGTATATGTAGGGCCAATACCCTTACCGGTTGTGCCAACCTTATTCTTACCCTTGGCAGCCTCGTAAGCGCGATCAAGAATACGATGTGTAGGCATGATTAGATGAGCCTTCTTAGAAATGTGCAGACGATCTTTCAATGCATGACCGCTCTTTTCCAAGTCTACGGCTTCGTCCATAAACAAATCAGGAGCCAAGACTACACCGTTACCGATGATATTCACTTTACCACCCTGGAATATTCCAGAAGGGATAGAACGGAGAACATATTTCTCTCCTTCGAATTCAAGTGTATGACCAGCATTAGGACCACCCTGAAAACGTGCTACGACATCATAGTTTGGCGTTAAGACGTCAACTACCTTACCTTTACCTTCATCGCCCCACTGGAGACCGAGCAGGACATCAACTTTTCCTGTTGTGTTCATTTTATTTGTAGATTATTGCTTTTTAGACTTATCCGACTTTCGAGTTTTCAGTCTTGCAAGCTTTGATTGACATTTACTGCACACACCGTTAACATAGAGCATGAAACTGTCTTTATGAAATCGTCCATATTTAGTTTCGTCTATTGCTTGTTTAATTTCGGGTGAAATGATCTCTGTTACCTTTCCGCATACGTTGCATACCAAATGTATGTGTCCGCTGTCTGTGTATGAAGCTTCGTACTTTATACCTTCAGGAAGATGATGTCTAACAACGAGCCTTAGTTTTAAAAACAGCTTTAGCGTATTGTATAAAGTGGCTCTGCTAACTCTGAAGTTCTTTTTTAATAACTGTTCACTGAGACTTTCAATGGAAAACCGTCCTTTCATAGCAAACACGGCATCAAGAACAGCATATCGTTCCGGAGTCTTGCGGTGCTTGTTTGTTTCTAGATATTTATCTAGAATTTCATGAACTGCTTGTATGACCTCTTTTTCCATTAAAACGCTTTAGTAACTTTAAGACGCACAAAATTACGAATTTTAAATCAAAATGAAGAATATAACAACACTTTTTTGAATTTAAATTTCTACAATGCCTTTTAACGTGACACGTGCTGCTTTTTCAAATGCATCTCCCAATTCCACAAATCTCATTACACTGTTTAGTGCGGCATGCTTCAAACCAGTATTATCTCCTCGCAAAGCAACAGCTACCTGATCAAGATATTCATCAACTCCTCTATCATTTGGTTCCTGACCATTCATGAAAAGACGTGAAAGAATACTATAACCACATATCTGATAAACATTGTTGTCTGACGCAATCCATTTATACGCTATTGCAGGCGCATAAGGTGTATGTTGCAACAGATTAAACGCCAACATCTCTGCTAGTTCCTGATTGTCTGTCTGCTCCATCCATAAATCAGCCAAGTCAGCTTCAAACTTCTCAACTGGCATTATCATTGTGGCAAGAATCTTACATTCTCTGATATTCTCTTTAAACAGGGCTATAGCTAAATCGTAATCTTTGCCATACTCTGCAGCCATATCACGCAATGTTGTGAAAGGAACGCCCCAATTAATCTTGTAGTTAAGTCCTTTCTCACGCATTGACTGCGATGCAGGTCCATTCATTACAAGTCTGAAACTCTGCTTTATATTCTTTAATTTATCGTTAGTTTCCATATTAATTGATTTCATTTATTAGTATTCACCAGAATATCTGAGCATCTGATGTGAATAGGTTTCAGTGTAATCTAATACAATATCCTTAATATTTCCATCAGCATCATATTGAGGTTTCATCCATGGATTAATGAATCCCTTATATGGAGCGATATTGAGTGACGCATATCTATCCAGTACTTCACGATGAAGATTCTGATTGAGCTTGATACCATATTTCTCTACAAGGCTCTTTGCCGCATCGAAATCGCCTTCACTCTTTATTCTCTGAATTTCATGAAGTTCCTGAGCAAAGATATTTCGTAACGCCTCATAGTCTTTGATTTCAACATAATGCTTACCATCACGTTCCACAATGCTAACAACGCGATTATCCTTATCCAAGTCAAGAGCCCAGTTTGCTATAAGAGCACGATTTCTCATGTGAGCCTCTTCAATATCAGAACCAAGACTAATACGCACCGACTGAGTAAGCAGACCATTCTGCATATAAGTATAATACTGGCTTTTATAAGCCTCTTTGTTTGGTACGAGTCCAAGCTCTATCAATTTATCATCAGCGATATAATAAAGTCCGAACAAATCTGCCCTAGCCTCCTCTATCGTATTTCCATAAGCCTTTAGTGCATCAGGATCTGTACCTTGGCGCAATCTTCCGCTACCATGTCCAAGACATTCGTGAAGGTCGGTATGTAAGTCATCACATATATCACCATATTTCTCAATCAAATCGTTTGTAGCCTTATCAATAACAAACTCCGACATGAAACCATTTCCATGAGCAGCCTTGCTATAAGCTTCGGTAAGATTACAGATAGTGATACTTTTTGATCCATGCTCCGCCCTAATCCAATCTGCATTAGGAAGATTGATGCCTATAGCAGACGCTGGATATTCATCACCGCCAAGCATTGCAGCACAAATAACGTTTGCTGTAACACCCTTTACCTTAGGTTTGCGGAATTCTGGTGCTACAGGAGAATAATCCTCAAACCACTGAGCATTATCACTAATGGATTTAGTACGCTTAGTAGCCTCAATGTTTTTATATTCTACAATACCTTCCCAAGAGCCTTTTAGACCAAGCGGATCACCATACACCTCAATGAAACCATTGATAAAGTCAACCATGCCATCCTGCTCTTTCAACCATTCAATAGAATATTCATCGAATATTCTTAAATCTCCTGTTTTATAATATTTTATGAGCGTTGATATAACCTTTTTCTGCTGATCGTTCTCTGCATATTCTGAAGCCTTACTAAGCCAATGAATTATATTGCATATCTTATCACCATACAAAGAATCAGCTTTACAAAGTAATTCTTTAATCTCTCCATTCTGCTTCACTAGCTTTGTGTTAAGTCCGTAAGATACAGGATGCTTATCATCTGAATCCTTCAACTTAGCATAGAACTGTTCAACTTCGTTTTGGTTGACTCCCTCATAATAATTGCAAGCAGATGTTTCAATCAAATCAGCACCATCAGCCTGATTAACTCTTTTAGACATAAAGTCTGCATCAAAGATTACTGGCAGAATATCTTTAAGAAGAGTCTCTCTGTCTTCGTCTGAATTTATGCCTAACTGTGAATCAGAAAGAGACTTAAAGGCATTAACAAAAAAGTCACGGGTAAACTCAGGAACGAATTTATTACATCCATAATGATGATGAATTCCACTTGAAAACCAGACACGCTTCAAATACACAACAAGAGACTTGAACTCTTCATCATCTCTATTGCCTGCATAGTTGATATATATAGACTCAAGAACTTTTCTTATTTTCAAGTTATATTTTCCGAATTGCTGGAATGTTATATCACGTCCGGCAAGAGTAGCTTTGGAAAGATAGTATATATATATTTTTTGTTTTAATGATAAATCTTCAAATCCTGAAAGCTTATATCTCAACATTTGCAAATCTGCAAATCTTTCATCATTATAATTCATTTTATTAATCACCTATTTAATTATAATCATTATTAACTCAAAAAAGTCCGCAGGAAAAGTTATTAACCCTTACCTGCGGACTCATTATTCAATTATTTTCTTCGCATTAATCTTTTGCGGAAGACTTTGCTTTGTTTTTAGAACCTGGCTTACGTCCACGTTTTTTAGGTTCTTCCAACAAAGTTGGATGCTGTTTAAGATGGAGCAGCTTGTAGTCTCTTGGAGTGCATCCATTCAACTTGAAAAAAGATGCATAGAAAGACTGTCTGTTTGAAAAGCCGACCATATCTGAAATATCTTCCATATTCAAATCTTTAAATCTTCTATCAACGAGCAGAGTCATAGCTTCTTCTATCCTATACTTATTGACAAAAGATGTATAGTTCATGTGAAATCTCACATTTACAACCGCAGAGATATAGCGAGTATTTGTTCCCAACTCCTCAGCCAATTTCTTGGCAGAGTAATCTTTATCCTTGTATTTTTTCTGAATCAGAATAATATCAAGAATCTTCTCTTTAAACTCATCCATGAGCCCGGGGCTAACAAGCGTGCGATAAGCAGCCTCTTTCTCCTTTTTCTCGGTAATGTTATATTTTGCCATAATTATTTAGATTAATTACCTCCTTTACATGTTGCAAATTTAAATATAAATAATTAATAAATCAAGTTTTAGTGCAACTTTTTTACAAAAAAAGCATTATCTTTGTTGAAATTTTAACTTTTATGGGTATTAAGGACATCTTAAAGAAGTATTTCGGGTATGATTTTTTTAGACCAAATCAACTAGAAATAATAAATAATATAATTTCAAGTAAAGACACCGTTGTTTTGATGCCTACAGGGGGTGGTAAGAGTCTATGTTACCAAGTTCCCGCACTGGCAATGAAAGGCACCGCCATTGTGGTTTCACCACTTATAAGTTTGATGCACGACCAAGTTGAGGCTCTTAAGGCAAACGGTATTCCGGCAGAAGCTTTGAACAGCGGAAATGACGAAAGTGAAGACGTGATTATCAGGCGAAGATGCATAAGCGGTGACCTTAAACTAATTTATGTTTCACCCGAACGTCTTATATCAGAAATTCCATATCTGTTTGCAAACATAGAAATAAGTCTGTTTGCAATTGATGAGGCTCATTGCATAAGCCAGTGGGGGCATGACTTCAGACCCGAATATAACCAACTTGGAATATTGCATGAGAAATTTCCAAATGTACCGGTTATGGCACTCACCGCTACTGCTGACAAGATAACTAGACTTGACATAATTAAGCAACTAAACTTAAGGGTTTCAGAGAAAGATATATTCATCAGTAGTTTTGACAGACCTAACCTATCACTAGACGTAAAGAGAAACTTTAACAAAAGACAGAAAACTAACTATATAGAGTCCTTTATAACTGGACATTCAAACCAAGCTGGAATCATATACTGCATGGCAAGAAAGACGACAGAAAGTCTTGCAACAGACTTACAAAAGATGGGTATTGAAGCGCAGCCATACCATGCCGGACTGAGCAATGATGAGCGAAACAGAATACAGAATCTATTTAAAATGGATCAAATTCAGGTTATCTGCGCAACCGTTGCTTTTGGTATGGGTATTGACAAAAGCAACGTGAGATGGGTAATACATTATAACCTACCAAAATCCATTGAGAGTTTTTATCAGGAAATCGGTCGTGCAGGAAGAGATGGTGCGCCAGCAGAAACGATTCTTTTCTACAGCATGGCTGACATAATAACTCTTAGAAAGTTTGCCCACGATAGCGGTCAGCAGCGCATAAACGAGGAAAAGCTTACCCGTATGCAGGAATATGCCGAAAGCCAAGTTTGCAGACGCAGAATTCTACTAAACTATTTTGGTGAACCAGCCGATCACGATTGTAATAATTGTGATGTTTGCAGTCATCCACCTAAGAAGTTTGACGGCACCACTACCATTCAAAAAGCACTTAGTGCAATAGTGAGAACCAACGAACAGGTACATGTAGGTACAGTCATTGAGATTTTAAGAGGCATGAACACTACAAGTGTATTGCGTAATGGTTACAATGCGATTAAAACTTACGGTGTGGGGAAAGACTTAAGCGTTTCTACATGGCAGGATTTTCTTTTGCAGATGCTTCAAATGGGATTCATCGAGATTGCCTACAACGACCATAACAAAGTGAAAATCACCACTTTAGGGAAAGATATCTTGTATGGACGTGAAAAGGCTTCTCTAATTATACCTCAACAAGAAACAACAAAATCACAAAATACAAAATCAACAGCAAAACGCAATAAGATTCCAGAATTGCACGTTTCTTTAATAAACAAAGCCTACATTGTTGAACCAGAAGATATTCAATTATATGAGGCTTTGAAGAAAGTGAGAAAAACACTTGCCGACTCACAAGGCTTCCCGGCTTATATTGTCATGTCAGACAAGGTGTTACATGCAATAGCGACCATTAAGCCTAAGAATATTGAGGAATTTGGCAACATACCAGGTATAGGTGAATACAAGAAAATTAAATACGGAAAAGTTTTTATAGACAAAATCAATAACAAAAAATAAAATATGAAAAAAATTCTTACACTGTTTTTTATCGTTATTTTTACAATACCGTCGTTGGCCCGTAAAAATTTCTACACTATTATAGTATCTTTAGATGGTTGTAGATGGGACTATCCTGAATTCTACGACACACCTTTTATTAATTATATGGCAGAAAAAGGGGTAAAATCAGGACTCATACCATCATATCCCTCAAAGACATTTCCTAATCATTATACATTGGCAACTGGTCTTTATCCTGACCATCATGGAATTATTGCCAATTCATTTGTAAATAGAAAAGACGGAGAAGTTTTCTCTTTGAGTAACCCTAAAACAAAGACTGACAGCAAATACTATAAAGGTGAACCAGTATGGATTACAGCGAAGAAACAAGGTAAAAAAGTATATACATACCATTGGCCAGGCTCTGACGTGAAACTTAAAGACGGATACCCTGACGTATTTTTCAACTACGACACCAATCATCTTTCTGTATCTGAAAGAATAACCCTCGCCTCACAGGCTATAAACAGTAAACAAGCACCAGATTTGATCATGGTTTACTTTGAGGAACCAGACCATAGCGGACACAATTTCGGACCACAGGATCCAAATACAAAGAACGCACTACGCAATATGGATGGAATGCTTCAAGACCTTTGGGACAATGTACAGAACGGCCCACGCAAAGACAGCGTAAACCTTATTGTGGTGTCTGACCACGGAATGACTCTTGTAACTCCAGAGAGAAAAATTGAATGCCGCAAATATCTAAAGCCATATTGGTATGAGCGCATTGAAGGAAACCTACCAGCACAGATATACTGCAAGAAGCAATATATTGATTCTGTGTATAATGCACTAAAGGACATACCTCATCAGCGAGTTTGGCGCAGAAATGAAATACCAGCTTATCTGCACTATGACAGCAACAAGAACATTGGCGACGTTGTTGTATCACCTGATGAAGGTTGGCTTGTATACGACCAAACGGTTACAACAGGAGGTATGCACGGATATGATCCGGAATATAGCGACATGCATGCAATATTCCGCGCAATGGGACCAGATTTTAAGAAAACAGAAATTCCACATTTCCATAATGTTGACATATATGATTTGTTATGTCATCTGCTGAAAATATCTCCAGCAAAGAATGACGGAAATCTTGAAGATATAAAAAGTATATTGAAAAATTAGGAACTACTGAATTACGTAAACCTTTACGCATGTTTTTTATGTAAATAAAGACCATCGTAAAGGTTTATTTGCTATCTTTGCAACACAATTAAAAATGAGTAAAATAAAAACAAAATAAATAGGAAACTAATCATGAAAGAATTAAAAGCTTTGAACAAGCGTACCGCTCCTAAGAGCGTCATGCCTGAGAAAATTATTCAGTTTGGTGAAGGCAACTTTTTGCGTGCATTTGTAGATTGGATTATTTGGAATACCAACCAGAAAACAGACTTCAATGGTAGCGTTGTCGTTGTTCAACCTATTGAAAGAGGTATGGTAGACTGGCTCAACGGACAGGATTGCCTTTATCACGTTAACCTTCAAGGTAAGGAAAACGGACAGCCTGTAAACACACTTGAGCGCATTGACGTTATCAGCAGAGCACTAAACCCTTACACTCAGAATCAGGCTTTTATGGCTCTTTCCGAGCAGCCAGAAATTCGCTTTGTTATCTCAAATACCACAGAGGCTGGTATTGCTTATGATGACACATGCAAATTCACAGATGCTCCTGCATCAAGCTATCCTGGCAAATTGGTTCAATTGCTATATCATCGTTATAAGACTTTCAACGGTGATCCTACAAAGGGATTGATTTTAATGCCTTGTGAACTTATATTCCTTAACGGTCATCACTTGAAGGAATGTATTGAAAAGTATATTGAACTTTGGAAAGAAGATCTTGGTGCTGATTATGCAGACTTCAAGGCTTGGTTTGAAAAATACAACTATGTTTGCGCAACTCTTGTAGACCGTATTGTTCCAGGTTTCCCTCGCGATACCATCAATGAGATACAGCAGAAAATTTCTTATAAAGATAATCTCGTTGTTAAGGCTGAGAGCTTCCATTTGTGGGTTATCGAGAAAGCAGAGAATATGACCGTAGAACAGTTAAAGAATGAATTCCCAGCTGACAAAGCCGGACTTCACGTTCTTATCACTGATGACGAGAAACCATATCACGCTCGTAAGGTTACATTGCTTAATGGTCCTCACACTGTATTATCTCCTGTTACATTCCTAAGCGGAGTAAACATTGTACGCGACGCATGTGAGCATCCTGTATTGGGCAAGTATATACATAAGGTTCAGTTTGATGAACTAATGCAGACTCTTGACCTCCCAATGGATGAACTTCAGAAGTTCGCTGGTGATGTACTTGAGAGATTTGAGAATCCATTTGTGGACCATCAGGTAACAAGTATCATGCTTAACTCTTTCCCTAAGTTTGAGACTCGTGATCTTCCTGGAGTAAAGATTTACTTACAGCGTAAGGGTGAACTTCCACAGGGACTTGTATTTGGTCTTGCAGCTATCATTACATATTATAAGGGTGGCAAGCGCGAAGACGGTACTGCAATCGTTCCTAACGATGATCAGAAGATTATGGATAAGTTGGCAGAGCTTTGGGCTACAAACGATACTAAGAAGATTGCAGAAGGTGTTCTTGCATTCGATTACGTTTGGCATGAAGACCTGAACAAGACGGTTCCAGGACTTGCAGAACTAGTAAAGAAAGATCTTGACCTGATTCAGGAAAAAGGAATGCTTGAAGCAGTTAAGACTATTCTTTAAAACAGAAATAAAGCAATTAGGTGAAAAGATTTTTTCACCTAATTGCTTTTTATAATATAATGGCATAAACAAAACTTATGGACCAATTCATTATACAATCTTTGAAAGAATACGCAGAACGATACGAAACAGAAACGTTCTTATTTGAAGACCCGTCTATATTCATGCACAAAGTACAAGGTGAACGCAATCAAGAGCTTATAGGCTTTATTGCTGCCGAACTAAGTTATGGTAGAAGAGATCTGTTTTTTCCAAAGATTCAGTATATAATTGATTGTTCACATGGTGATGTTGAGAAATGGATTCTTTCCAATGATTTCTGCAAAGATATTCCCGATAAAAACAATTGCTATTATCGCTTATATACAAACAAAATCATCAATACTCTTATCAGACGCATAAAAAGTCTGCTTGAAGAATATGGATCATTACGTCAGTTTGCCGTAAATAACACAAAAGATAACAACGCGCTTACACTTATAGAAGCGTTCACAAAATACTTTAATACTAATGAAGTATCACACGTTATCCCTAAAGACACAAAATCAAGTTGCAAGCGATTGTGTATGTTTTTGCGCTGGATGGTGAGAAATTCATCACCTGTTGATTTAGGCTTGTGGAGCGACATCGTTGACAAGCGCACGCTCATCATGCCAATGGATGTACACGTGATTCAGGAAGCCGTTAGACTTGGCCTGATGACTAGCAAAAGCGCAAGTATGAAGTCAGCACAGAAACTTACAAACATAATGCTTGATATTTTTCCTGAAGATCCATTGAAAGGTGACTTTGCACTATTCGGATATGGAGTAAACCATTAATAAGCTGGCTTACCCCAATATTAATTAATAAACTCTAAGAGAATCCCCCACTCTGATTTGGTAATCAGGTGTAAGATCGTTTTTCTTGTATAGGCTCTTTAGCTTCATGCCATAGAACTGAGCTATGCTATACATGCTTTCTCCTGGTCTAACAATATGCGGACGTCTCTTATATTCCTTATCAGCTTTAGATCGTTTTTTCTTCAGATAAACGACTTCTCCTTCCTGAAGTATGTCACGCTTATTGCGTTCATTGTATCTAGCAATCTTTCTATATGAGATATCAATCTCTTCGCCTATACTCTTGAAGGTATCACCCTTGCGTGCCTTTATATAATAGTTTTTGTTGTAGATATAGATAGGATGAAGAACCATACCACCACGACCATGAGAACTTTCTATGCCATGTTTTGCCATAAACCTATCATAAGAACTGGCAGTATCATATTGATATAATTTATAAAGTTCGATTATGCCAATAAGTTTTGGTGCATATTGCGGATTCGTTGCATAGCCGCATTCCTTTAGTCCATAAGCCCATCCACGATAATCAGTTCTGTCTAATGAGAACAGACGACTATATCTAACATTATTTTTGAGAAACTTGCTATGATCTTCATAACTCTGCAAAGCATTATCGTAAGCACGGAAACATTCATTCACAGCATCATCATTAGTATAAACGGAAGCTCCTAACCAGTCATGGCATTTAATACCAAAATGATTGTTGCCATTTACAGTCAAAGAGCTCCTTCCAGCAGAACTCTCAAATACACCCTGCGCCAGAGTTATACTTGCTGGAATATTATATTTCAGCATTTCCTCTATAGCAAGGTCCTTATATTGGTTAATGTATGACTGATATGCTGAATTCCACTTCATCTGCGCCACACCATTTATGGAATAGATGAAAAGGATGAGCAACAAAACGTTTAATTTCCTCATAATAATATGTATATTCTACAAAATTACGAAATATCATAAAAAATACAAAAAAAAACGGTAGCTTTAATAATTATTAGTAATTTTGCTTTATGTTTGACATGACAAAATTAATAATAGCTTTTGGGTCTAACTTTGAGCCGCAGATAAATATTGCAAAAGCAAAACAACAGCTTTCGTCTGTTTTTGAGACGACTGAATTTTCATCTGAAATATGGACGGATCCAATTAATATAAAGTCTGAAAAATTCATAAACTGTATCGCCATTGCCGAAACATCATTTGATTTAAACTCTGTGTTATCCTCTCTTAAGGATATCGAAGATTTATGTGGCAACACAATTGAAAAGCGCAAATGCGGTAAAGTAATTATGGATGTCGATATATTAAAGTATGGTAACACTATCCTGCACAACGATGATTGGAAAAGACCATATATAATACAATTACTTAAAGAACTTAACATCAACATAAAATGAAAAAAAACATATTATTGCTTTTTGCATTTGCTTTTTGTATTCATTCTTATTCACAGAAATTTGATGAATACTTCAATGATAGTACATTGCGTATAGACTATATCTTCTCTGGAGACGCAAAACAACAGCACATAAGCATTGACAAGCTAAACTGTTCTCCACGTTGGTATGGAAAACGAAACAAACTTTCTGAAATACCTGTTGAAGGTAACGGACAGATTACCGTACGTGATCATAAATCACATAAAACAATATACAAGAACTCTTTCTCAACTTTATTTCAGGAATGGCTTTCTTACGATGAAGCAAAGACGACAAGTAAGAGTTTTCAAAATGTTTTCATCGTGCCGATGCCAAAAGATACTGTTGACATCACTGTTGATTTAAGAAACAACAGACGAGAGATAATGTCAACCTTCACGCATCAGGTAGTTCCTACAGATATATTGATACGAAAAATAGGATTCAAGGATCGCACAAAATTTATAAATATTCTGCAACCAGAAGATACATCTAACTGTATTCACATTGCTTATGTAGCTGAAGGTTACAGGAATAGCGAAATGAAAACATTTGTAGATGATGTGAATAAAGCTGTAGAATCATTATTCTATTACGAACCATTTAAAAGTTTGAAATCAAAATTCAGCATCGTTGCTGTTGAAGCTCCTTCTATAGAAAGCGGTACTAGTGAACCAGGTAAAGGAATATGGAAGAAGACCGCACTTAGCAGTCATTTTGATACATTTTACAGTGAAAGGTATTTGACTACACTAAATCTTGAAGACCTGCATGATTGGCTCGCAGGAATTCCTTACGAGCACATCATAGTACTAGTTAACTCTTCACGTTATGGTGGTGGTGGCGTTCTTAATTCATATAATCTCACTACCGCTCACAATCCACGTACTAAACCAGTTGTAGTGCATGAATTCGGACATAGCTTTGCAGGACTTGGTGATGAATATGGATATGATTTTGAACTTATTCCTATGTACCCTAAAGATGTAGAACCGTGGGAACCGAACCTCACTACCCTAACTGATTTTCATGGAAAATGGGAAGATATGATTTCACATAAAACGAAGATTCCTACACCTATAAACGAAAAGACTAAAAAGCAGGTAGGAGTATTTGAAGGTGGTGGATATGCCGTGAAAGGTGTGTATCGTCCTATGTTCGACTGTAGAATGAGAACAAACGAATATCCTGAATTCTGCCCTGTTTGCCGCCGTGCAATTACCAGAATTATTAATTTCTATACAGAAAAATAAATATAAAGTAAAAATAAAAAAGTCTGTCGTATAATATATTACGGCAGACTTTTTTTTATTGTTATTTCTTATTTGTGACCATGTTTATGAAATACTCATGAACAAATGTCGATTCATTTAGTTCTGGATGAAAAGACGTAACCAATTGGTTTCTCTCTCTGGCAGCAACAATGTGATTATCAACATTCGACAATACTTCGACATCTTTGCCCACACCTTTTATATATGGTGCCCGAATAAAAGTCATCGGAATCTTATTGCCGGCAAACATATCTTCAGTATAAAAACTTCCAAGCTGTCTACCATACGCATTTCTGCAGACATTAATATCCATTGTTGAAATTCTGTCAAAGTCTTCATTTTCAACCGTCTTAGCTAATAATATAAGACCGGCACATGTTCCAAATACTGGCAGTCCGCTCTCTATATCATTCTTTATCGGTTCAAGGAGTTCCAGTTCATTAAGCAACTTAAACTGTGTAGTACTTTCACCTCCGGGAATAATCAGTCCGTCCTTTTCACGTGACCAGTCCTTTATGTTACGGATTTCAAAGCTGTCTACACCTATTTTGTTCAAGATGCGTTCATGCTCTATAAAAGCTCCTTGTAATGCAAGAACACCTATTTTCATTATTTACCGCGTTCTGCCATCAGGAGTTTTATTTCCTGTTCATTTATACCAACCATTGCTTCACCTAAGTCACAGCTTAATTCAGCCAACATCTTTGGATCGTTGTAGTTGGTTACAGCCTTTACAATTGCAGCGGCACGCTTTGCAGGGTTTCCACTCTTAAAGATTCCACTTCCTACAAACACACCTTCAGCGCCAAGCTGCATCATTAACGCAGCATCAGCAGGAGTTGCAACACCACCAGCAGCAAAATTCACAACAGGCAATTTACCATTATCATGAACAAACTTAACTAGTTCGTAAGGTACCTGTAATTGCTTAGCAGCCTCAAACAGTTCATCTTCGCTAGTAGCTGTGAGATTACGCATTTCTTTCTGAATCTGACGCATGTGTGTCACAGCCTGAACTACATCACCAGTTCCCGGCTCGCCTTTAGTTCTTATCATTGTGGCACCTTCAGAAATACGTCTCAGGGCTTCGCCCAAATTCTTTGCTCCACAAACAAATGGAACGTCAAACTTAGTCTTATCTATATGATATACATTATCAGCAGGTGAAAGAACTTCACTCTCATCAATATAATCAATTTCTATTGCTTGAAGAATCTGGGCTTCGGCAACATGTCCTATTCTGCACTTAGCCATTACTGGGATTGAAACAGCTTCCTGAATACCCTTAACCATCTTTGGATCGCTCATTCTTGACACACCACCAGCTGCTCTAATATCAGCAGGTATTCTTTCAAGTGCCATAACAGCACATGCACCAGCTGCCTCTGCAATCTTGGCCTGTTCAGGAGTTGTAACATCCATGATAACACCACCCTTTAGCATCTGAGCCAAATTGCGATTTAATTCTTGTCTCTTTTCATTCATAATCTTTATATATTTTTTCTATAATCACTAGGTGATTCTCCCTTCATCTTACGGAAGAATTTTGCAAAATGTGCCTGACTCAAGAATCCAAATTCATAAGCCACCTGCTGTATAGTGTCTGTAGAAGTCTTTAACTTGGCACAAATCTTATCAATAAGAAAATCATCAATAATAGTCTTTGGTGATTTATCAGCTATCTTTTTACAGACCTGTGCGAGATATCTACTGCTTACATTCAGGCAATCAGCATAAAATGCAACATCACTATTTGATGTATGATACTGTTCTATGTAATCCAAAAAATCATTATAAAGTTCACTACTTCTACCCTTCAAATCACTTGTAATAACCTGTTGCTGATTAACGTAATTCTTTGCTTTAGAGATAGAATCCTCAATAGAAAAACCTTTACTTAGATACAGTGATACGGCACTTGAGAATGTATTTGCCATACCATGCATGCCATTATCATCCAAGAAATATACATTAGCTTCTTTGTTGTCACCAACAACAACATCAAAATCTTTTTTACGTATGATAATCAGCGAACATAATGGCAAAAGTTTCTGACGAATACTTTCTATGACTTCAGTAGTCATCAATTTTTCACCAAGACTGGAATAAACTATCGGGTCATATACAACATACTTTGGTCCATACTTAACTATTGCTTCAACAACAGCTTGCAACGTGCTGTTATTCCTTATCATACCAACTTTGATTACATCTAATTTGATATCATTAATAATAGCTTCTATCTGCCCAGAAACTATTGTTCCGGGAACATCATAAAATTGCTGAATACCCAAAGTATTCTGAACAGTTATGGAAGTAATAGCCGAAAGCGCATAGCCGCCCAGAGCAGATATGGTTTTAATATCAGCCTGAACACCGGAACCTCCTGTGCTGTCACTACCAGTAATGGTCAAAATGGTATATTTCTCCATATAATAATATGATTACATTGCAAAGTAAACTAAAAATTATGACATAAAAAAATGATGTTCCCCTTTTGACAAAGAAAACATCATTTTGTATAAACTTCTTTATTGCACAACTTTAAAGCGAATTCTAAATGTATGAGTCATCTCATCCCAATTAGTGCCTAAAAGTTCAAACCTTCCTATCTGTGATGTTGACCTTACGTGCTTGCCTATACAAGGACATGCATCATAATCACCAATTCTCACAATACGAAGCATTTCTGATGCATCCTCTGGTAATCTGTCGATCTGTATATCATCAGGAATATGATATCTGTCCACATATTCATATCTGATATCAATGTCTTCATCAATCAGCATATTCATCTTGCGTTCTATCTCATGTTCTTCCTGACGTGAAGGCTTATGATCCAGAACATAGCTGATCTTACTCTTTTTGCGTTCAATGTGGGCATTTCTGCTTCTTTCACATCGAAACATGCGAATCATCAACTGGTTAAGCAGATGTTCAGCAGTATGAGCAGGAGGAAATTCATCCTTGTTATGCTCATTGAATATATAGTCATTATTATTCATCTTCGTACTGAATTTATATACTCTGCCACCATAGGCAGGAACTTTTATGGATATCGCCCCATCTCGCTTGAAGTCTGCCAATATACTTTCGTCAGAAAACAAATCAAACAGCATAAATTTTCTTTCGGGGATTTTGCAGAAATCAAAAGCATGTGAAGGAATTACAACATCCGTGAGTATTTCCTGAGAAGAGAAGTTTGCTACAACAAGAATTACAGTGTCATCCTTACTGCGCAGAAACGCAAACTCGCGTCGTGTATTAAATGTAGGTCTGTTTGGATTAACATACATCAAATCAAAGAAATCACCTTCACGCATAGCATCCTCACTATTCGCAATAAGCAACAAATGCCTATACGATATAGCCAATTGCTTTTCAGCAGCCGTCATCAATCTGCGATCAGAATATCCACGGCTCAATGTATCTGGTGCCCAGTAATCAAAGATAGATGTTCTTCCGTCTTTTCCACTGAAGCCTTCCTTGTCCATACCTTTCTCGCCAAATTCCTGTCCGCTATAAAGCATGAAAGGATTACTACGCATCAGTATGCTCACCATAGCTGCAGGAACAGCCTTATACCCATCACCGGCATAATAATCACTGGCTATTCTCTGTTCGTCATGATTTTCAAGGAAATAAAGCAAATGATCGTGTATATCATCAGTATTCTGCCACTCATAAGTAAGAGCTGAAGCAGGGCGTTCATCCCTAATGATAGATCTTAAACAGTCATACATTCCTACCTTATCGTACAGATAGTCAAAGCCATTAGCTATATAAGTGCGATAAAGGTTTGTATCATACACCTCACCGATAAAAATAACTTTAGGATATTTCTTCTTTACTATATTTATTGAATAGTTCCAAAATTCAGTAGGAACCATTTCAGCCATATCGCATCTGAAACCGTCAACGCCTTTTGAAGCCCAAAACAATAGTATATCTGTCATCTTAACCCAAGTATTTGGAATTGGATTGAAATGGCGACTGCGCCCTCCAGCGTCACAATAGTCTATACCATAGTTCAGTTTAATGGTTTCATACCAGTCGTTTACATAAGGTTTAGATGTAAACTTATCATTTCCGGTAGCTTTTGCGGGATTTTCAACATAGTTAGTAGCTACAGAAACATCACTCAAATCCAATGACTGACCGTCACAATAATAGAAATTATTGTTAGTCGAAAAATTAATCGTTACGTCATCATCTTCTCCTAGGTCACGTATTCCTAAAGGCTTACATATCGACTTATACTCGCGTGCAACATGATTCGGCACAAAGTCCATTATAACTTTCATGCCCGCATTGTGCGTTCGCTTAATCAAATTTTCCCATTCAGACATTCTTTTGTCAACATCCTGAGCCAAGTCAGGATCCACATCATAATAGTCTGTTATCGCATAAGGAGAACCGGCCTTTCCTTTTACTATTTCAGGATGCTGAACAGGAATACCGTATGAAGAATAATCAGTCTGTGTAGCATGGCGAATGACACCTGTAAACCAAATATGGTTAAATCCCATATTATGTATTCGCTTTAATACAGACTCATCAAAATAATTAAACTTCCCACAACCATTTTCGGCAATCGTGCCGAATTCTTTTAGAACTCTATTACGATTGCCGAAAAGTCTGGGAAGTACCTGATATATTGTTATCTTATCCTTCATTATGCAATGCCATGCGCACTAACATTTTTATCGATGCGTCCAATCATGCCCTGAAGAGCCTTACCTGGACCACACTCAGTAAAATCAGTAGCACCGGCAGCAATCATAGCTTGTACACTTGAAGTCCATCTTACTGAACTTGTCAACTGTGCGATAAGATTACTCTTTATTTCTTCTGAATCAGAGTGAGACTTGCCATCAACATTCTGATAAACAGGACATTTAGGTGCTTTGAATGTTGTTGCTTCAATAGCAGCCTGAAGTTCGTCCTTTGCTGGTTGCATAAGTGGTGAGTGGAAAGCTCCACCAACCTTTAGAGGGAGAGCACGCTTTGCGCCAGCTTCCTTCAACTTCTCGCATGCAATATTAATTGCGTCCATGTTACCAGAAATAACAAGCTGACCTGGGCAGTTGTAGTTTGCAGCAACAACGATGTTACCTTCTGTGCTTACCTCGCTGCATATTTCTTCAACCTTTTCGTCTGGCAAACCGATAATAGCAGCCATAGTTCCAGGATTAGCCTCACATGCTTTCTGCATTGCATTTGCACGTGCTGCAACAAGCTTCAAACCATCTTCAAAACTCAATGCACCTGCTGCAACAAGAGCTGAAAATTCACCTAGTGAATGACCTGCAACCATTTCTGGTTTAAAGTCTTCGCCCATGCACAAAGCAGAGATTACGCTGTGCAAGAATACAGCTGGCTGTGTAACATTAGTTTGCTTTAGGTCTTCATCAGTACCAGCAAACATTGTATCGGTAATTTTAAAGCCTAGAATTTCATCAGCTTTATCGAAAAGTTCTTTTGCAAGAGAATTATTATCATATAGGTCTTTGCCCATACCTACAAACTGAGATCCCTGACCAGGGAATACAAATGCTTTCATTATTTTCTTAGTTTAATTATAATTATATATATGTTCTGCAAAATTACAAAAAAAAACGCAAAGCAAGAACTATATAATAAAAAAATGGTTCTTAACTACCTTTGTAATAATTAATTTGGCATAAAGCACAAAAAATCCCAAAAGCAATATAGCTTTCGGGATTTATATAAATTTGCTTTACAGTGCAATAGTATATTACTACAATATTATTCTGCGGCAGCTTCCTCAGCCTTAGGAGCTTCCTGTGCAGGAGCCTCTTTAGCAGCTTTAGGAGCGTTCTCTGAAACAACAGTTACAGGAACTTTGATTTCAACTTCCTTGTGGAAGTGAATAGTTGCCTCAAACTCACCAACTTTCTTGATGTCGTGCATTGTGATGATCTTACGATCAACTTCAATACCCTTCTTTGCAAGCTCGTCAGCTACGGTTGCAGTAGTTACAGAACCATAAAGAGCACCTGTAGTACTAACCTTAGCAGCGATAACAAGAGCAACGCTATTCAAAGCCTCACCCTTCTTTACTGCTTCAGCCTTGATAGCTGCAATCTTATGTGCCTGCTGTCTCAAGTCCTCTGCAAGCATTTTCTTTGCAGAAGCAGAAGCGATAATAGCTTTACCTGTTGGGATAAGATAGTTACGACCGTAACCACTCTTTACATTTAAAATATCGTTCTTGTATCCAAGACCGATGATATCTTCTTTAAGTATAATCTCCATATTGTCTATTCCTCCTTAAATTATTTCATCAAATCGGTTACATATGGAAGCAAAGCTATCTGGCGAGCACGCTTAACAGCCTGAGCTACACGACGCTGATACTTCAAAGATGTTCCTGTGATACGACGAGGAAGGATTTTACCCTGCTCGTTCAAGAATTTCTTCAAGAACTCTGGATCCTTATAGTCGATATACTTGATACCACTCTTCTTAAAACGACAATACTTCTTCTTACGGGTATCGATAGAAGGAGCTGTCAAATAACGGATTTCTGAATTTTTCTGATCTGCCATAATTAAGCCTCCTCTTTTTTACCTAGTTTATTTCTACGCTTCTCAGCATAAGCTGCTGCATACTTGTCAAGACGTACAGTCATGTGACGGATAACTTTCTCATCACGGCGGTAGCCTGTTTCGAGAGTATCGATAACGGTAGGCTCAGCCTTAAACTCAACTAGACAGTAGAAGCCTGTTGATTTCTTTTGAATGGCATAAGCCATTTTTTTGAGTCCCCAAGCCTCTTCATTCAAGATTTCTGCACCGTTGTCGGTAAGAATCTGCTTGAATTTAGCGACCGCTTCCTTCATCTGTTCATCAGACAAAACGGGAGTCAAAATGAAAACGGTTTCGTATTGATTCATACTAATTAATAATTAAAAAAATAATTGTTATTTAAATACTTAAATGCATATCTTCTAAGTCATGATCGACTTTTTCTCAAAATGCGCTGCAAAAGTACTGTTTTTTTATGATATAAACAAATAATTCAGCACTTTTGTACCAAATTATTTCAAATATCGGCAAAAAGTTCTGGCGCTTATCGTTATTGGTATAATTTGTTACACCGCAAACCACAAGCGCCAGAGCATATTTTGATGTTATTTATGATTTATTCCTCTTCAGGGGTAATCAACTTATATCCTTTTCCGTGTATGTTGATAATTTCAATCTGTTCATCATCCTTTAGATGCTTACGCAATTTTGTGATATACACATCCATTGAACGAGCGTTGAAATAGTTGTCATCAATCCATATTGTCTTCAGAGCGAAATCTCTCTGTAGTATTTCGTTTGCGTGTGAGCAGAGAAGAGCCAAAAGCTCATTTTCCTTTGTTGTAAGTTTTGTCTGCTTATCACCGATAACCAATAATTGCTTTTGAGTATCAAATGTGAACTTGCCAATATGATAAAGAGTACTTTCCTTATTCTTCTTACCACGTACACGACGTAAAATTGCCTCTATACGGAATACTAATTCTTCCATTGAGAATGGTTTTGTGATATAATCATCAGCTCCAATCTTGAAGCCTTCAAGAATATCATCCTTAAGAGTCTTGGCTGTAAGGAATATGATTGGAATTTCAGCGTTTGCCTGGCGAATTTCCTGTGCAAGTGTGAATCCGTCCTTCTTAGGCATCATGACATCAAGAACGCAGATATCAAACTTGTTTTTCAAGAATTCACGATAACCTACTTCGCCGTCAGGACAAAGTGTAGCACTAAATCCTTTAGCCTGAAGGTATTCACGCAAAAGCATTCCTAAATTTTCATCATCTTCACACAAAAGAATTTTTAGTTTTTCTTCCATAATCTTATATTTTAATGTTAATACTTCATTTATATAACTACAACCTAATTTTCATCCATAAATGGTAATTTGATCGTAAAGACTGTGCCCTCGCCAAATTCACTGTCAACATGAATCTCGCCTTCATGCAGGTCAACCATTTTCTTCACGTATGAAAGACCAAGTCCGAATCCCTTCACGTCATGCACGTTACCGGTATGAACTCTGAAGAACTTATCAAACACTTTCTTCAAGTTGTCTTTCTTTATTCCAATTCCATTATCCTTTATTGACACACACACCTTCTTACCTTCGTTCCATGTCTTTATATAGACATTCAATGGCTCATCTGGCTTACGGTATTTCACAGCGTTGTCCAATAGATTAAAGATGACATTCTGGAAATGCATTTCATCAACATATATCGTTGAGTCTATAGCTTCAATCTCTGTATATACTTTACCACCAGTGTGCTCAACACGCAACGAGAAAGAGTTTCCGATGCTTTCTACCATTTCATTAATATCTATATCACGCTTTTTGAGCACAGCTTTTTTCCTTTCATACATGCTCATCTGCAACACCTTCTCTACAAGAAATCTCAATCGTTTGCTCTCATCGCTTATCACACCACCAAGATGTGTCATCATCGATTCGCTCTTTGTTACACTCTTGTCGTTCAGCATCTGCGCTGCAAGAGATATACTTGCTATAGGCGTCTTCAGCTCATGCGTCATATTGTTTATAAAGTCATTCTTTATCTCGCTGTAACGCTTTGAACGGAATATTACTACTATTGTGAATATGAATGTTACTAGCAGTACCAATGTAAAGATTATACTAGGAATCATGAATCTCACACTAGAGAATATGTAACTGTTCATGTCCGGGAAATGAATTTTCACAACTCCCATCTTTGTCTGTGGGTCGTTTCTGAACAGCACCTGTGAATATGTATATTCCTCACCGTCTTCATTATAGTCTGGACAACGATATACCTCACGTCCGTCCTGTGTTGAAACAGTAAAGTGGTATGGAATGTTTATTCCGTTATTCATCAATTCGGCTTTCAAGTCCTGATCGAGCAACTTGAAGTTGATGCGTTCCTTCAAAGGTTTGTCTGAAGCTGAATAAAGTATTGAATATACCACCTCATCCAATAGAGCCTTTTGATATACATATCTATTTTTTACAATTTCCTGCAAAGATCTTGATGCCTCAGATATTGAGTTCTTATCTGTCTTCAATATCATTGCTTTTGGCATTGAAGATGGCTTTGTTGCTATTGTCTTCAATTCAAATGAAGAATATACTGTTCCATCTTTTCCTACAGTCGAGTATTGATGACTTTGCTGAAAAGTTCCGTCATTAGGTCTACCTGAACGTGTGCCAACAGAATCCTGACTAGAAGAACGACGTTCTGTCTCTTTCACATCCTTTTCAAGAAATCTAAGAGTCTCGTTTAGTTCAAGGTTACGTGAAGCCTGATAGAGCGAACGATTGACTGATTCGTCAAACTGTTCTTTCTTCATATCTGCCATTTCCTGTATATAACTCAATTGCAGGAAAAGCAGCCCCATAAATGAGAGCCCCATTATTATGGCTATCGTCCATATCGTTCTTTTCTTCATATCGCAAAGATATACTAAATCTTAAATCGTTAACATTAGAATGTTAAACTTTTGGGTTGATTTTATTATAATTAACAATACAACACATTTATAGTTACATATAAGTAACTACAAAAGGTAGAGGACTAGCTCTACCTTTTTATTGTTAGTAATATTTTTTAAACTATTCTTCATTTTCATGAGCAAGTTCAGCCTCATGTTCTGAAATAAGTTCAGTCTGAATGTTACTAGGAACTAGTTCATAGCTAGCAAACTTTGTTATAAACGAAGCTCGTCCACCAGTGATTGAACTTAATGAGATACTATAGTTGCTAAGTTCCTTCAATGGCACCTTAGCAAGTAGTTTCTGATAACCAGCTTCAGAGTCCATTCCAACTATCATCGCACGTCTACCCTGCAGGTCGCTCATTACTTCGCCCATAAAATCAGCAGGTACATAAACCTCCAAGTCATAGATTGGTTCAAGTATCTTAGGACCAGCATTCTTGAATGCATCAGAGAAAGCATGGCGTGCTGCGAGCATAAACGAAAGTTCATTACTATCTACAGGATGCATCTTCCCGTCATACACTATAACTCTCACGTCTCGGGCATAACTACCTGTAAGTGGTCCATGTTCCATACAATCCTGCACTCCTTTTAATATGGCTGGCATAAATCGTGTGTCGATAGCACCACCCACAACTGAGTTAATAAACACGAGCTTTCCGCCCCACTCCAGATTTACGACTTCCTTGCCTTTAATATTTATCTTAAACTCCTGACCGTTAAAGTTGTATGTAGTAGGATCTGGCATGCCGTCTGCATAAGGTTCAATAATCAAGTGAACCTCACCAAACTGTCCTGCGCCACCACTCTGTTTCTTATGTCGGTATTCTGCCTTAGCCTTTTTGGTAATCGTCTCCCTATATGGAATTTTTGGATCACAAAACTTAACTTGCAGTTTCTCATTATTTTCAAGTCTCCATTTAAGAGTTCTCAAATGGAATTCACCTTGACCATGAACAATAACCTGTCTCAATTCCTTACTCTGTTCCACAACCCACGTAGGATCTTCCTGACGCATCTTCAGCATTGCAGCCATAAGTTTCTCTGTGTCCTGAGAGTTTACTGTCTTTATGGCACGACTATATTTTGAATTTGGATATTTAATAAAATTGAATTTCCAGTCACATCCCTTACCGTTAAGAGTATTTCCTGTCTTAACGTCTTTCAGTTTCACGGTGCAACCTATATCTCCGGCATTCAGTTGCTCCACAGCAATTCTGTTAGCACCTGCTCCAGCATAAATCTGTCCTATGCGTTCCTTACTGCCTCTGTCAGAGTTTGTAAGATCCTCTCCAGGTTTGATGCTTCCGCTCATCACCTTGAAATAACTAACCTCACCGATATGCGGTTCCATTCCTGTCTTAAAGAAATACAGACTAGTAGGTCCGTTAGCATCAGGTGTAACCTCTTCGCCTCTTGTATTATGCAGTTTAGGCATTTCATTAACAAAGGGCACCACGTTGCCAAGAAATTCCATTAGTCTTTGCACGCCCATATCCTTACCTGCACATACACAGAATACTGGGAATATATTTCTTGTTACAAGTCCTTTACGAATACCTTCCCTCATCTCATCCTCTGAAAGAGTATCTGAATCGAAGAATTTCTCCATTAAAGTCTCGTCATTCTCAGCTGCAGCTTCAACTAATTCCTTATGAAGTTCCATGGCCTTGTCCATTTCCTCTGCAGGAATATCCTCAATTATAGGTGCACCACCCTCTGGTTTCCAAGAATACTTCTTCATCAGAAGCACATCAATAAGAGCATTGAAGTTTGGTCCGGTAGTAATAGGATATTGTATTTGTACGCACTTTGAACCATATATTTCTTTCATACTTGAAATAACAGTATCGAAGTCACATTTGTCACTATCAAGCTGATTGATTAAGAAGATAACAGGTTTCTGTAATTTTTCAGTATATCTAAAGTTATTTTGTGTTCCGACTTCCGGACCATATTGGCCGTTAATCAGTATAACCGCCTCGTCGGTAACATTGAGCGACGTGATAGCGCCTCCCACAAAATCATCACTTCCAGGGCAATCAATTATATTAAGTTTTTTATTGTTCCACTCAACATGAAAAACGGTTGGGAATACTGAGTAGCCATATTCCAACTCAACCGGAAAATAATCGCTTACTGTGTTTTTGTTTTCTACACTTCCACGACGCTTTATAACACCGGCTTCAAAAAGCATACTTTCGGCAAGAGTTGTCTTGCCGCAACCCGCACTGCCAAGCAATGCAATGTTTTTAATCTCGTTAGTTTGATAAACTCTCATATCAAAAGATTTAAAGTGTTAGTAATATTTCATGGTTTATAAAGGTTTAATATACCTTTATAGGGCTCTAAGATATGAAATAATCCAATAACATCCAAGTATATTTTAAGAAAATTATTAATTTTGCACAAAAATAAGATTATGGCAGGTTTATACATTCACATCCCCTTTTGCGCAAGCCGTTGCATATACTGCGGTTTCTACAGCACCACTAAGACTAATCTTCAGGATAGATACGTCGATGCACTATGTAAGGAGATGGATTTAAGGAGTAATGAACTTGTTTTAGCTAACGAGAAAATCAATACTATATATATAGGTGGGGGTACTCCAAGTCAACTTTCGCTTGCTAACATCACAAAGATATTCACGCATATATACGATGTATGGGGGCCTAGGGTAGACGTCGAAGAAGCTACTATTGAATGCAATCCCGATGATATAACCGACGAATTTGCAAAAGCCATAGCCCAACTTCCTATAAATCGTGTAAGCATGGGAGCACAGACTTTCAACGATGACAGGCTCAAATTTCTGCATCGCCGTCATTGTTCCGACGAAGTGGGATCTGCCGTTAACCGACTTCAGAAATATGGCATCAAGAATATCAGCATCGACCTCATGTTTGGTTTTCCCGATGAGAGTATTGCCGACTGGGAAAGCGATATAGATGAAGCCGTATCTTTGGGAGTACAACACATTTCTGCCTATAGTCTTATGTATGAAGAGGGCACTACCCTTTTCAAACTTCTCAATCAGAATAAGGTTAAGACCATCGACGAGGAAACAAGTCTTGCGATGTATAATATGCTTATCGATAGATTATCTTCTGCTGGATATGAGCAATACGAGATAAGTAACTTTGCCAAACCTGGATTTCAGAGCAGACACAACAGTAGCTATTGGCACGACATACCATATATTGGAATAGGTGCCTCTGCACATAGCTACGACATAAAGAGCAGACATTGGAACATCAGCGACATTACTAAATATATCAGTAGCATAGAGAGTTGCACGCTACCGTTCGAGGAAGAGATTATCGACAAAAACACAAAATACGATGACCTCATAACTACAGCTATGCGTACACGTGAAGGAATAGATATCGAAAAACTTAAGGCAGATTTCGGCAATGACCTATACACCTATTTTATGAATGAAGCCGACAAGCATATCAACAACGGTACCTTGAAGAATGTAAATGGCAGGATTTCTCTCACCCGTAAAGGCTTGTTTGTTTCAGACGACATCATGAGCGATCTCATGCATGTTTAGTCATTCCCTGCTATAAGCCCAATACAATCTATTTTATTTCAATCAATTTGTATTTTTCACTTCCAAGTCCAATCTTCTGAGCCCAGTCAATGGTATGAGTACCATGCTGCTTGTTTATGCGTTTCAGCATATCAGTAGGGTCATTTTCTGCAGTCACTTTCTGTTGATTAATAATGTCAACACATGCCTGGTCAAGAGCTACAGGGTCTGTACTAGCAAGTATTCCATAATCTTTAAGTTTCACTGGTTGTGGATGAGCCACACAGTCACAGTCAATACTCATATTATTCATCACACTGATATAGATTATTCCATCTCGCTTTTGAAAGTAGTTCACCACTGCCTGAGCAGAAGCTGCCATACTCTCCAAAAAGCCATCTTGATCACCTACATTTTCCTTTGTCCAAAGATTATCAGGAGTTGTAATCTTTCCAGCAGAATGAATATAAGCTTTACCGTTTCGTGATGCACAGCCAATAGATAGGTTTTTCAGAGCACCTCCATAACCACCCATCGGGTGTCCCTTAAAGTGATTAAGGCAAACCATGAAATCATAGTTAGCCATGTGTCCTCCCACGATGTCATATTTCAGATGTGTATGATCTTTCACTGGTATTCTTATTTCGTCATATTCATCCATCAGGTCAACGGCAAACAAAGAGTCGAATCCATGTTGATGTATCACTTCCCAATGGTCCTTCGTTTCCATACGGTCACCTGGATAAGCTGTTCTGTTTTCTACAATAACACCATCAACGTCGTCAACAAGTTTTTGGATCAATGTTGGTTTCAGATAATTAGGGTTAGAACCTTCGCCCGTACTTATTTTCACAGCTACCCTACCTTTAGCCTTCACTCCTAATGCATTATATGCTTTCACCAGTGCATCTGGTGATATTTCTTTTATCAGATACACTTTAGTTTGTGCGTTAACCGCTATCACGGCAAGCAGCAATGTCAAAGTCATTATTATTTTCTTCATATTGCTTGATTATTTTTGGTACGATGCAAATATACAAATTTTATTTGTTTTTGCATATTCCTTCCTACATTTATTCACATTATTTATTCTCACACTGATATGATTAATTCCCGCTGATGTATTTTCATGCGAGAGAATATCTCCGCCTCGATTATCAGTAAAGTGATACGAATATGGCAAAAATATGACATATATAGCAATATTATCACATTTAAATACTTACTTCAACTTATTTTTAATAATTTTGCGACTAAATGAATATAGATAATTTTCATCCGCTCATCCTGAATGTGGGAAAGGCTGTACTCAATGCCGATTGGAACTGGCATAATGTGTGCAGTCCTTTTGCACGCATTTACTATATTGTAAAGGGAGAAGCTGATGTAGAGATAGACGGGATTAGTCATAAATTGATTCCAGGCAGAATGTATCTCATACCTCCCTTCACTACCCATTCTACTAAATGTAAAGGACTCTTTATTCATTATTATATTCATATTTACGATGACAGCATAACAGGTAATACTCTCTTCGAAGAATATGACTTTCCGTTTGAGATTAAATCAAATCATGGCGAGGAAAACCTATTCGAGCGTCTTTGTAATCTAAATCCATCAATGATACTTCGCCGAAGCAACCCTATAGAGTATGACAACAATCAGACTCTCGCACGCTCAATAATTCATAATAAGCAACGCTCTGAATGGCTAAAAATGGAGTCAAGAGGTATTCTATTCCAAATCTGCTCTAGATTCCTTGTTAATGCTACAACTAAGGCTGTTATCAAAAATGAGCGCATACTGAAAACTACAAAACTCATACACACCAACCTTGCTGGCAATATCACAATAGAGCAGTTGGCAGCAGAGGCAGGAATCTCTCAGGAGCATTTCATCCGTCTGTTCAGACAGACTACCGGAACCACTCCCATGCTCTATATAAATCAGAAACGCATTGAGAAAGCAGAGCTACTATTGCTTACTACCGAAAAATCTATCCGAGAAATAGCACTCACGCTTGGGTATGAAGACAATTCTTACTTCGTCAGAGTTTTTAAGAGGGTCACAAATACCACGCCTAGCGAATATCGTAGACAAAATAAACAATAAATAATAAGAAAAGGATCATGAATAAGAAAACGCTTATTTTATTAGGTGCTTTGATGCTCACCACAACAGCGTTGGCACAACATTACAAAACTGACAAAAATGGTCTTATACTTGAAAAAAGTATGCTACCCGAAATGCCAGCCATACCTGCTCCTAAAGAAATAGGTAGCGTAAAAATGGGCGACAGTAAAACTTTTGAAGAGGTGCAACTCGACATCCCTATCACAAAGGGACCGTTCAAGCCCAACTGGCAATCAATAGAAGCTAACTATCCTGGCACTCCACAATGGCTTAGAGATGCTAAGTTCGGTATATGGGTGCACTTCGGCCCTCAGGCAGCCGGAGAAAGTGGTGACTGGTATGCGCGTAATCTATACAAGCAAGGACACTTGGCTTACAATAACCATCTTAAGCGCTATGGACATCCTTCTGAGGTGGGATATAAAGAAGTACTACACAATTGGAATCCCGACAAGCTCAATCCCGAATATCTCACAAAGCTATATCAGAAGTCGGGTGCTCGCTTTCTCATGATACAAGGTGTACATCACGACAACTACGATCTTTGGAACTCAAAGTTCCATCCATGGAACTCTATGAGCGTGGGTCCAAAGCGTGACCTTCTACGCGAATGGGTCAACGCCTGCAAGAAATACAAGATGCACTATGGCGTAACTTTCCACCACGAGTACACTTGGTGGTGGTGGCAGACTGCTTTCGGCAGTGATGCTACGGGCGATAAAGCAGGTATTCCTTATGACGGCAATCTCACTCTTAAAGATGGAAAAGGTAAATGGTGGGAAGGTCTAGATCCACGCCGTCTATATGGTATTGATCTGCGCGAATATGAAGATGTAGATAAAAATGCACATACAGGATGGTCACCTCCAAAGGCTGGTATCTTCTCTCGTCATCTCGACTATTGCAAGTGGTATACCACAGAGTGGGCACTTCGCATGATGGATGTTACAGAGAACTACGACCCTGATTTCATTTATACCGACGGAACAGCTGAAGGACCTTTTACAGGTACAGGCACTGGTACTGGATATAAGTGCAACGCCATGCAAACTGTGATAGCCGATTATTACAATCGTCAGTTATTAAGAAAAGGTAAAGTTGATGCATTCAGCATTGTCAAGTTCCGTCACCCTACTAATGGCACAGTAAACACTGCTGAGTTCGATTTCCCAGACACTATCAACACATCTCAGGCTTGGATTCGCGAGGCACCTGTTGGCGACTGGTTTTATGCTCCTGACTTCACCTACGATTCTAATAGCATGATACGATTTATAATTGAGGCAATAGCTCGTGATGGAAACGTAGCCCTAAATATTCCTTTGCGTCCTGATGGCAGCATTGAGGATGCTTGTGTCACAATGCTTGAAGAGGTTGGCAAGTGGATGAACACCAATGGTGAATCCGTCTATGGCAGCAAAGCATGGAAGACTTTAGGCGAAGGTGAAATCATAAATGGAAAATTGAAGAAACTTCCTGGTGGAGGTTTGGGTAAGAAGCATGCACAGTTCAAGTTCAATGCTCAGGATATCCGTTTCACTGAAGGTAAGAATGACGATCTTTATGCCTTTTGCATGAATGTACCTGATGTTGGTCAAAAGGTGATTATCCATGCTCTGAGTACAGACAAAGCATTGGTAAACCATCATATCAAGAAGGTTACCCTGCTTGGATACAAAGGCAAACTATCATGGAAACAAACTGCAGATGGACTTGAAGTTACTTATCCTAAGGATGCCAAACTTAAAACAGCTGTTGTATTCAGAATAGAATAATTACTATATGCAATTCATCATTGATAATATTTTAATGCTATTGTATTATATTATCAATGATGAGTGCAATTAAACATAATCAATAATTTAAGCAAGCTTGCTTAAGCTATGCCAAGCGCAACCAAAAATTTCTCGCCACGCATAGTAAGCAAGCTTTCTTTATTCATGACTTAGCGGAAAATTTCTTGTATTTTTTTCTAGACACCTTTAAGTGCGTTTCATGCCAGTTTGCTAAAAAATACGTGAACAATACTAGTCAATAATATAGTTTCTGAAATATACAAACATCAAAGTGTATCTTAACCTTAATTATAAATACAAAAACATGCGCGTTATAAGCATAAAATTGTATTTATAACGGATAAACATGAAACCACAATACCCCATTTTTACTATTTTATTAGTTTTTCATACATAAACTTTCAATTTGATACTATTATTAGTTAAAACATGCAATATCAAAATAAAAAGCAATACCATATATTACAATATGACACTTTTAACAAATACGTAGAAACAAAAAGATATAAAAACAACGCATTAGCTTACATTTTGCATATCTTTGTACCGTTATTATAATCAATATGATTTAATTTCGCGGTGTTTTCATACAGTTTGATGTCAGGATGACAACTTATAAATGCAGATAAATATTATACAATAACAAGTATACATCATATATTTTAATCATTTAATTGTAATTAGTTATGAAAAAAATCGAAGCAATTATTAGGACTTCCAAGTTTGAAGAAGTTAAGGACGCACTACGCCAGGTAGGTATTGATTTCTTTTCTTATTCAGATGTTACAGGAGTTGGAAACGAAATTAGAAAAGGCGAATTATCTTATCGTGGTACAGTATATGATACAAGCTACATACCACGGCAGCTTCTAACGATAGTTGTGCGCGATATGAATGCGAAGAAGACAGTCGACGCTATTTTAAAAACAGCGAGAACCGGTGTTATAGGCGATGGAAAGATATTTGTATCTTCAATTGAAGAGTCTTATCGTATAAGGACAGGTGAAGAGGGAGATGATTCATTGTATAATAAATAAAATATAATTGTTATGAGAAAATTTGTATTAATATTACTGATGGTGATAACGGTTTCAGTAGCTAACTTTGCCTATGCTGGTACTACTAGGCTCCCTGATCCATCTGGAACTACAACAGGAAATGTAAATGATATAACTGCGGTTACCCCAGGAAAACCTACGCAGAGTGAACTTGCAGATCAGGTAGGTCACAACAAAGTGGCAATAAATATGGTATGGGTTTTGGTAACAGGATTCCTTGTTATGTTTATGCAGGCAGGTTTCGCACTTGTTGAAACCGGACTTACAAGAGCCAAAAACGCTAATCATACCATGGCTATGAACTTTATGGTTTATGCACTAGGTATGCTTGGATTCTTTATAAGTGGATTTGCCATCATGTTTGGAGGAATAGGAAGTCTGGGAACCCTAGGTGGATTTGGCGGATTATCTCATGAATTTGCCATTAGTCTCTTTGGACATACTTTTGGACTATTCGGCACGACAGGCTTTTTCCTTAGTGGTGGTGTTTATGATGTTGCTGTCTTTGCCCTTTTCTTGTTTGAGATGGTATTTATGGATACAACAGCAACAATCCCTACAGGATCAATGGCTGAACGTTGGAAATTCTCTTCTTTTGCAATATATGGAATTATAGTTGGAGGTCTTATTTATCCTATATTCGGTAACTGGGTATGGGGCGGAGGCTGGCTCTCACAACTAGGAAGCATGTTTGGACTTGGACATGGAGTTGTAGACTTTGCTGGTTCTGCTGTTGTTCACATGACAGGTGGTGTTTTAGCGCTAGTTGGAGCAATGATGCTAGGTCCTAGAGTTGGAAAATACAACAAAAACGGAACGCCAAACGCTATTCCTGGTCATAATATACCATTAGCTATTGTTGGTTGTTTTATATTAGCTTTCGGATGGTTTGGATTTAACTCAGGTTCATCTTTAGCAGGTGGCGATTTAAGAATCAGTGTTGTTGCCGTTAATACAATGATTGCATCTGCAACAGGAGCTTTCGCGTCAATGGCATATATGTGGTGGTTTAAGACAAAGAAGCCAGACCCAACAATGATGATGAACGGTATGTTAGCAGGTCTTGTAGCTATCACTGCTCCATGTGCTTTTGTCAATGTAGTGAGTGCAGCTATTATAGGTCTTGTTGCTGGAGTTTTGGTAATTGAAGCATCTTTCTTCTTTGAGCGTAAGCTGAAGATTGACGATCCAGTAGGAGCTATTTCTGTACACGGCGTGAATGGAGCTTGGGGAGTATTAGCTTTAGGCCTATTTGCTGATGGTTCATACGGCAATGGTTGGAATGGTGTGAAAGGCACTGTAACAGGACTTTTCTATGGAGATGCTAGTCAATTTTTTGCACAGCTCATAGGTGTAATCACCAACATAATCTATGTAGCAGCCATTGGTTGGGTTGTATTCAAGATTATCGGATTCTTCACTCATGGAATGAGAGTTAAAGTTGATGCAGAGCTTGCAGGACTTGATGTTCCAGAAATGGGTATTGAAGGCTATTCAGGTGTGAAATTGGATAAGAATTCAGAGACACCACTTTCAAGATAATATGATGTATATTGATGTGCCCTGAAACAGCATTGTGCTTTACAAAGCTATATCAGGCACATCAATGCTTATACGCTATTCATCATTGATAATCTTTCTAATGCAATTGCATTACATTATCAATGATGAGTGCTATAAATAAAACCAGATAAATATTATTGGTTTCTCTGTATAAATTGCAATAATCCTTATCTTTGCTTATCTTCGTTACGTTTTCAAACATATACCTTTGGAACAAGGTACAAATTAGCCCTATTGTAAATACAATTATATAGATATCTTCTCTCATAATTTTATTTATTATTAGTTACGTTATTCACTTTCAAATCCCCTACTACGCATGCATCTGCATTCTGGGATTACAATCTTAATTACGATGCGTTCAGCTGTTTGTTTATCAGTTTTGGCAACGATTTAATCTAAACCGAAAATCTGTTGTTTGCACCGTAATCAACATGTACATACGCACGAAAGAATTTGTTATTTTTCATTTTAAATCTATTTTAGTTATGTCTCTAGTTGTTATTTGATACGTAAATTTATATATATAAATTCATTTGTGCAACTTTCGTCTTGCATATTTAACTTATCTTATACAACCACGACTAAAGCTAATTGTGTTAACCAACATCTTTTTGACTAAAAACGTCTATTGTTGTTCAGCGATATAGTATCACTAATCTATGATAGCATCCAGTTACTTGAATAACTTTTTATCTCTAAACCAGGCAATGCTAATATGTGAAATAAGATAAATAAATAATAAAATGCAGTAATAAAAATACCGATTGGTATATTTTTATATTATATTTGCAACAAAAATAATAATAGAAACATGTCAAAGGCTGAAAAAACAAAGGAATATATTATAGAAAGAACAGCATCTATCTTCAATACAAAGGGCTATGCTGGCACTTCTCTAAATGACATGACCGAAGTAACTGGTTTAACCAAAGGAAGCATTTATGGCAATTTCAAAAACAAAGATGAAGTGGCTGTAGAAGCTTTCAAATACAACTTCAGTGTAATGTCTAATCTCTTTTCCTCTGAAATGGCTAAGAAAAAGACATATAGAGAGAAACTTTTAGTGTATCCCCACATACTTGGCAATTTCTCAGAAACAAGATTTCCTGAAGGTGGATGCCCTGTTTTAAATACAGCTGTTGAGTCAGATGACACTCACCCACTACTTAAACAGCAAACGATATTTGCATTTACCAAATGGAAAAACGGAATAATCAATTTATTGAAAGATGGAATTGCTGCAAATGAATTTCGCCCTGATATTCACTTGGAACAAATTGCCCTCACTATGCTATCTATGCTAGAAGGCGGAATCATGATACGTAAACTCACAAATAATCAAAAGTATATAAATCATATTATTAGTTCACTGCAAGACTATATAAATAGCTTGTAATTTTTTTATCTAACAATATACCAATCGGTATAATATAAAACAAATATTTAAAATGAAACGAGTAGTAATCACAGGATTGGGCGCAATAACCCCATTAGGAAATAACATCAATGAGTTTTGGGAAAACATAGTAAATGGGAAAAGCGGAGCTGCACCACTAACTAAATTTGATTGTTCAAAATTTAAAACACAGTTTGGTTGTGAAGTAAAAGACTTCCATCCTGAAGAGTTTTTAGACCGCAAAGAACTTCGTTCCAACGATCTTTTCACTCAATATGCTATCGCTGCGTCAGATGAAGCTATAAAGGATTCTAAATTACATCCTGAGAACATGAGCGAAGCTGAACGCTCTGAAATAGGTGTGATCTGGGCTTCAGGAAATGGTGGTATAGGTACGCTTGAAAAAGAACTCAAAGAGTATTATGCAGGAGATGGAACACCTAGGTTCAGTCCTTTTCTGATTCCTAAAATGATAGTCAATATGGCAGCAGGAGTTATTTCCATTCGCAATGGATTGCTGGGCACTAACTATGCTACGGTCTCTGCTTGTGCTTCGTCAAATACAGCAATTATAAATGCTTTCGACACGATAAGATTAGGAAAAGCAACTGCCATGATTTGTGGAGGTTCTGAGGCTGCTATTACCGAATCCTCAATAGGAGGTTTCAATGCACTACAGGCTCTTTCAAAATCAAATGACGATCCCCAGGGAGCATCACGTCCTTTTGATGAAACACGTAACGGATTTGTTATTGGTGAAGGTGCCGGAGCATTAGTTCTCGAAGATTTAGATCATGCACTGAAGCGTAATGCAACGATTTATGCCGAAATAATTGGTGGTGGTATGGCTGCCGATGCCTATCACATCACAGGAACTCATCCTGAAGGTTTAGGTGCTAAGCTGTCCATGCAGAAGGCACTCGCTGATGCAGGTATCTCATCTGATAAAATTGATTATGTAAATGCTCATGCCACTTCTACGCAGATGGGTGACATTAGTGAATTAAAAGGCATTAAAAAAGTATTTGGTGATAGGTCAATTAAGGTAACAGGCACAAAATCCATGACAGGTCATCTTCTTGGAGCTGCCGGTGCAATAGAAAGCATCATTTCTATTCTGTCAATCAGAGATAATGTTATTCCGGCAACTATCAACACAGAGAATCCTGACAAAGAAAATCCTGAAAACATAGACTTGGTTTTGCATCATTCGCGTTATGAGCCTGTAAACTATGTGCTTAACAATACGTTTGGTTTCGGTGGACATACTGCTAGTTCTATTTTTAAGAAATACATATAACGCTACAGATCAAACACGTTTGCACCTTCAGTAATGATCAATGCAAACCATGATCTACCGCTAGCAGGATACTCTTTATAGTAGCATACTAATGGAGTATCCTGCATAGCAAAAAATAATTCTATATAGTTTGTAATTTAAAAATTTGACAATTATGAAACAGACAATTTTAGTAACAGGGGCATCTTCTGGTATTGGATTATATATAGCCAACAGACTCCACGAAAGCGGTTACAACGTTATTGGTACAAGCCGTAGCCCAGAGAAGTATCAATCAAAGATACAATTCAAGCTGCTAGCTCTTGATATTACTGATAGCAACTCTATTCAGTCTTTCACAAAAGAACTTTTCAGCCAGATAGACACTCTTGATGTAGTCATTAACAATGCAGGGTTTATGGTTACCGGACTTGTTGAAGAAACTTCTATTGAGTTAGGCAAACAACAATTTGAAACAAACTTTTGGGGAACAGTTAGCCTCACAAACGAATTACTACCTTACCTCAGAAAACAAAGACATGGAAAGATAATTACCACTGGCTCGTTTTTTGGTTTAGTCGGGCATCCGAGTGTAGCCTATTACTCTGCTTCAAAACATGCTTTGGAAGGCTATTTCAAGTCATTGAGGTTTGAGTTGAATCAATTCAATATTAAGGTAAGCATGATTGAGCCGATGTATACCAAGTCAAATATTGAAAGTCACGGTGTTGTTGGTGATGAAAGAATTGCAGATTACGATACACTAAGGCGAAACATCAGCTCTATGTATAGCAGAGAGTTTGCTAAAGCCCCCGAACCAACAAATGTAATAAAGGCAGTGATGAAAATTATAAATGAAGCGAACCCTAAATTCAGTTATCCTGTTGGTAAAGGCACATCGCTTATTCTTATATTGCAGCGTTTTGCTTACAAGACATTTGAAAGTGTTGTCTTAAAGCTTATAAACTCTATAAAAAAATAGCCAAAGAATAGCTAAAAAGAGCATCTGCTAAACGGTATATTCTCACGCAGATAGCGCAGAGATTTCCCCTTTGCATGCAACCATACTATTTACTATGAGCAAATTCATCTTCCCGAATTGTCGGGAAGATAAGAGCTCTAACAATTTTACAAGATATCAATTGCACTAACAACAAACCTATTGTAAGAGTTAAATACGCACTAAGTTAATTCTGCCTATAGCTTAGTTTCTTTATAAATATGAAACTCAAGTAATAAATTAGATGGAATGCGATTATACAGTTGAAGATGATAAGTTCCGTCATATTACCTGCATCAGATTTATGATGCACATAGGTGAAGAATGCCAATAAGATGCAGAGAACCAAACCGCAGCAGGATGTAACATTTCTTGTCTTTTGTTTTTCCTCAAGTGAATCATCTTCTGACAACTTGCTGTGATTGGGACTACGTACGATATATATATCAAAACCTACCATCATCCATACAACCAGACGTATCCATGTGTCTATACTTAATGAAACCATCATCGATAGACAGATAATAGCTCCAAGTATGGGGATGAACGGAACCCAAGGTGTTTTGAATGCTGGTTTTACTCCCGGATTATTCCTTCGTATGATGATAATTCCTATGCAGACCAGAATGAAAGCGAATAGCGTTCCGATGCTGCTCATTTCTCCAATGATTTTTCCAGGAACAAATGCAGCAATCAGACTGACAAAAACCATAAATAATAGATTTGACTTTGCTGGTGTTTTGTATGTTTCATGTAGATGTGAGAATATTTTGGGAACCAGACCATCACGGCTCATAGAATAAAAGACTCTGCTCTGACCGAGTAATAATACCATAATCACAGAAGAATATCCTAAAAGAATTGCAACCATAATAATCCTGTTGAGCCACGGAAAGGCTGGGATGATATGCCCATCCGGACCAGCCGTACCCATGTGATTGATAGCTGTCGCTACAGGTGCCAGATCATTTCCAGCACCGCTGAACGACTTGTAATTGGCAACTCCGGTAAGTACATAAGCGAATAATACATAGAGTATGGTGCATATCAGTAATGACCCTAATATGCCATAAGGCATTGACTTCTGAGGGTTCTTGGTTTCCTGAGCTACTGTTGACACGGCATCAAATCCCATATACGCAAAGAATATCAGCCCTGCAGCTCTGAATATACCTGTCCATCCAAACTTTCCAAAACTTCCTTGGTTGGCAGGAATAAAGGGCGTGAGGTTGCTCTTGTCAATATAGTGAAATCCAATGACGATGAAAAGCAAAACGATGCTGACCTTTAACACGACGATTACGTTATTTAATCGGGCTGACCCTTTTGTTCCGCGTATAAGTATCATAGACATAAGCGTGACAATAAAAACTGACGGGAGATTGATGATTCCGTGAATCACCTCACCGTTGGACATCGTCACACTTTCAAAAGGAGTCATCATCAACTGCCGCTGTAAGGTAAATCCCAGTGAGTGTAACAATTCATAAAAATAACTTGACCAACTGGATGCAATCGTTGAAGCTCCTACGGCATATTCAAGTATCAAGTCCCAGCCGATAATCCATGCAACAAATTCACCCATTGTCGCGTAAGAGTATGTGTAAGCACTGCCTGCTACAGGAATAGAAGAGGCAAATTCGGCATAACATAATCCTGCAAAAGCACAACCGATAGCTGCAATTACGAAAGAAATGATGATGGCAGGCCCCGCATAATCAGCAGCTGCAATACCTGTAATTGAAAACAATCCGGCTCCAATGACAACACCAACTCCCAATGCAACCAACGCACCCGTTGACAAGGTCTTCTTCATTCCGTGCTTCTCAGAAGATTCTGCCAGAAGATCGTTAATACTCTTCTTCGTAAATAATCCCATACCTATTTATTTTATGCCTTTAATATTTTGGCACAAAGATAGTAATTATTGATAAAACAACATCATATTGTATTGTATTTTTTAATATATAGATACAAAATGATAATATTAACCAATAAAAACTTTCATTTTAAAACAAATTCTTATATAAGATAATACCGATTGGCAAGTATCTATTTTGCAAAGATGCACTAATTAATAATCGTTATTTACCTGTTTCTATGAAATATTTTCAAAGAGTAACCAGAGGTTTAATATTGTGACAATGCCAGCAAGAGAATACAGGAAAGCTGAATTCCATGGTCTGTTTGCGTATTTACCCATCACCTGCTTGGAAGATGTAAGACTCACCTGCAGAAATACCGTGAACGGTAGTTGAATGCTAAGTATCATTTGTGATATCAGTAGGCACTTAAATGGATTGCTGATAAAGAAAATTATCAATAGCGATATGCCGAGAGATAGACAGATACCAATGATTGAGTGAGAGTCATGGATATTGTATGACTCACCAAAAAGACCTGCAAAGATGCTGCCAGCAGCCATGCCGCTGGTAATGGTGCTTGATATGCCGGCTAGCAGAAGCGCTACTGCAAAGATGTTAGCTGCGCTATTGCCAAGTAAAGGCGTGAGTAGCGACTGTGCCTGAGACAGTTCTTCTACATGGATACCATTGTGAAAGAATGTAGCTGCTGCAAGCAAAATCATTGCGCTGTTTATCGCCCACCCCACAATCATTGAAAATAATGTGTCAAAAAACTCATACTTCAATGTCTGTTGAATATACTTGTCTGATCGTTTCTGGATTTGACGACTTTGAATGATTTCTGAATGCAAAAACAGATTATGAGGCATAATCACAGCGCCGAGCACGCTCATTATAATCATCATACTACCTTGCGGTATGCTTGGCACTACCCATCCGTGTGTAGCTGCACCCCAATCTATATGCACAAGGAAAAGTTCATAGATAAATGAGAGTCCTATCACGGATACAAATTCGATGATGCCACGTTCCATTCTTTTATATGAATTCGTGAAAATCATGATCATTACTGTTACCGTGGTAAGTATAGATCCCCAGATAATAGGTATATTGAATAGCATCTGTAGGGCGATGGCACCTCCTAGAATCTCTGCCAGTGATGTTGAGATACTGGCGAGTACTGCAGTGATGATAATCGGACGTCCTATATATTTAGGCGTATATTTATCAGCAGCCTCACTAAGGCACAAACCTGTGACAATGCCAAGATGAGCCACGTTATGCTGTAGTGCAATCAGCATGATTGTAGAGAGGGTTACTACCCAAAGAAGTGAATATCCGAAGTAGGAACCCGCAGCGAAATTACTTGCCCAGTTACCCGGATCAATGAAACCAACAGTGACTAACAGTCCTGGTCCAATATATTTGAAGATGTCAAAACCACCCAACACTCGCGGGTGTGTCTTGCTCTTTAGTTCTTTTATTATATTCATCATAGCTGCGAAGATACAAATAAATTTTATATGATATGTAATCTTTGCAGAAAAATACCAACTATTGGGGATGTGAATTGGTTGAAAGTAAACAATGACTTGCCCAATAACTAATTCATTTGTTCCCCCCTACTACATTTTCTCTGCATCATCTGCGCTATCTGCGGGAGAATAAATAGGCTAAAACGATAATCTGTTGTGATTCATTAAGCCAACTTTATGCAAGTGCATAAATAATCAGAATGTTATAGAGCAAACAAGGCCCTTATTCTCCTTGGAATAATAAGGTACAAGATATGCATTTTTTAAAGGATGCTTATGATAAATGATTCTTGCAATGCTTGGATACAGCCAATATGCAGCTTTAACACTCATTATACCTATACCCGCACCTGCCAGCACATCAGTAAACCAGTGGCGGTTGTTATACATTCTGAAGAATCCCGTACCTGCTGCAACAGCATATCCGGCAACTCCTATCCATGGAGATGTATCTTGGTATTCTCTTCGCAATAGTTCTGCCCCCAAGAACGCAGTAGCTGCATGACCTGAAGGAAATGAATTTCGGCCACTACCATCGGGACGTTCCACTTTGGTGGTAACTTTTAATATATTTACAGTAGCTCCCATTATTGCATAGGCAGTCGCAGAAATTATAGTTTGGTCTCTTAAGTTGTGTTTACTTTTAATTCCCAAAAAGTTCAATCCATAAACAGATACAATTGGAACATATTGGGAGAAATCATCTATTGATATCTTTCTGTCAATATTCTCCTGCAATTCATTACGTATTTCTTTGTTCTGATATTTCATCCAGTCACTTTTCAGTCCTATTACACCAACACCTATTAATACAGAGGGTATAATGATTTGTTTCAATTTAAAACGGTATGGAGAAAAATTCTTCGCACAGAATCGAGACGTGTCATTGATACATTTATCCTTGCATGCGTAACTATCATTAACAAGAATCAGTTTGTCCATAGGCTTGCTTGGAATGAGAGTGCTTTGCGCCATCAAATTCTCTTGTTGAAGGCACGCTAATAGTATGATAATAATTCTAAAGATTTTCATCATATTCAAGTTTTGTGTTATGTTTATTTGCTTTACTCCCAAAAGTATAAGACGCTCCTATATAAAATATTCGTGGATTTCGACGTGTGTTTACTTTCTGTTTCAGTTCTGGCGTATCCAGCGTGTATGCCTTGCGATATGTATCAAATAGGTCTGTCACAGAAGCAAGTATTGAAAGATTGATACTTGGAATATCATATTTCATCCCTAAATTGACGCGAAAATCTGCATTGCGATATCCTTGTGGCACTAGTGTTTTGGAGTGATAGCTGGTATTAATCTGCAACATATAATGACTGAAGGGCATGAAGTTAGTATTCAGCAGCGTACTCCATGAAAAAGTATCCTTATGACTACCATAGCCCAATTTTTGAGCGTTTATCTGATCATAGTATCCGTTAACGTTCCAGTTGAATGACATCCAGCGACCAACAGAATAGTCCCATATCATTTCTATTCCTGAATTGTAACTAGACTCTAAATTCTCTTTCGTCGTTAGTAACACGCCATTTGATATATAGCGTGATACACTTGTAATCTGATTTGTCAGATAACGGTAATAGAGTGTGGTCATCAACGATGAGTTTTTGTTATTATGCCATAGCCATGTTGCTTCCAATGAGTGTATTTTCTCTGGCTTCAGATTTGGATTTCCTGTAGAGAGACTTAATGGGTTGATACGCTCGGCAAACGGATTCATGTCTTCTCCTTCTGGACGGTTGACACGTAGACTGTAACTGAGTTGTAAATCATGATAAGCATTCAACTTATATGATGCGTGAATGGTGGGATAGATATTGATATAATGCTGCGTCATCGTACTGTCAAGCGATAATAGTTTGTTGCTTATTAACGCGTATTCTCCACGCAAGCCCCACATAAGACTCCATTTTCCAAACGTTTTTTCGAGTGTTGCATATACAGAATGCATTGTACGGTAATGCCTAAAATCACTAGATTCGGTTGCATTTGTCACAAAATTCGTGCCGTCCCAATCTTGTGAATGGTAACTCTGCTCAGCTTTCAGTGCTTCTAGTTCATAGCCGGCAGACAGTTTGCACGTCTCCGACAGATTGTATTGTTCATGCAATTTAACTATATGTAGATAGTTGGCATCCCATACATGAATATTGTCCAGTGTAGGTTGAGTTGTTGCTGTATGTATCGTGGAATACCGGTTCATCTCGTCTTCGCTTTCCGATGAATAAGTATAATTAATGCCCCATTCATTGCCATTGCCGTAATTGTGGGTATAGATAAAATTGCCCTCCCACATATTTTCTTTGGCATCGGCATCCCTGTGGCGATGATAGTAGTCTGTCTGACTATGATTCAAATCTTCTGTGACAGATTCAATATTTTCGTTGCGGAGAAATTTTCGATGATTGTAACTGCCGTTTACTTCTATGTAATCTTTGGCTGAGAGATTGATGCCAGCTCCCAATCGAAATAGATGAGAAACAGGTCGTCCTACTCCCAGTGTGGTCTGGTCTATATAATTAGTGGTAGACTGTCTGTTATCATACGTACTGCGATCATAACGGTCCTGACGAAAGGCATATCCGCCGAATACATTCACTTTTCCCACAGTATAATTCATATTGATACCAGCATTGTATCTGTCATGGCTACCAGTATTGACAGTCACAGAACTATTAAATCCTGCCTTTACATCTTTCTTTGTCACGATATTGATAATGCCACCACTGCCATCGGGCTTATATTGTGCTGAAGGATTTGTGATAATCTCTATACGATCAATAGTACTGGCTGGTAATTGTTGCAGTGTATTTGAACGCACCTTACTACTCATCATTGTTGACGGCTTACCATTGATGAGAATGGTGACATTACTGTTTCCTCGAAGACTCACACCACCATCCATATCAACTTCTACAGACGGTATATTCTGCATCAAATCGCCTACAGATCCCGAACTGCTCATGATATCCTGCCCTACATTAAAGACTTTTTTATCAAGTTTAGGAACAAAGACAGGTCTGCGTCCAGATACTACGACCTCAGCTAATTGCTCACTATTCTCGTCCATCCATATAGTCCCCATGTCGATAGATTTTTTTTCTTTCGTCATGGTTAAATGCAATTTTACATCCTTTAATCCAATGTAACTACATAATAAATAACAGTTATCCCTAAAAGGGATGTTTTCCAAATGGAACATACCTAGTGAGTCTGTCACAGTACCAGAAAGCATTTTATTGCCACTGGTGGTGTAAATACTCACCGTGGCATATTCGATAGAAGCCTTGCTTGATCTGACTTTTAATTGACCAAAGATTTCGCCATTATTTTCAGCCGCCATTGATGTAGCAGCTACAATAAGCGACACAATGAACATAAAAATTATTTTTTTCATACCGATTATATTTATTAATCGGTGACAAAAATACAATCAGATTTAGGAGAGAATTAAAATTTTGTATTGCAAATGTGTTACTTTTCATTCTTTAACATAACAGTAAATGTATGTTTTCCTAACAAAAAAGAATAATTAATAATCCACCTATGATAATCACAAATTGCTTTGACAATGGAAAGTCCAAGACCGTGACCTTCCTTATTATCCTCACTAGAATGGAATCTTTGGAAAAGAGTGCTTTCATCAAGTGCTTTATTTGAACCATTATTACTTACCGAAATGTAATTATCTCCCAATTCAATTTCAATTTTTCTATTTTTAGGCATACTATGACGTATAGAATTGACAATGAGATTATTAAACATACATTCTAACAAAATACGGTTAGCAACAATTATTAATTTATGATTACTCTTATTTATAAGCTTTATTGAAGTATTCACATGAATAGCCTCAAACATATTTAATGACGAATTTACGAATTCAGAAACATCTATTTTCTCAGTATTATTATATTGAGAGTTTTCTATTTTCGCAAGTAGTAAAAGACTTCGATTAAGATGTCTCATACGTGTGTTTATATCATAAATCCCTGACACCAGTTTTGTTTGCTTCTCAGTAAGATTCTCCTGCATAAGCAAATCTAGTTTACTACATATTATAGCTATAGGTGTCTGTAATTCATGCGAGGCATTCTCTGTAAATTCTTTCTGTATACGATAGCTATCCTTGTCTCTTTTCATCAGTTTATATATAGCCTCATTAAGCTGCTCAAACTCTTTAATTTTTGTAGGCATAAAATCTGGTATCTCATTTTGGGCAAGATTAAATTGTTCTATTTTATACAATGTATCATCAAAAGGGCGCCAAATATTATGAGTAATAAAACGCATAGTGATAAGCAGTGATACTGATAGAATTATAAATATCAACGAAAACTGTATGAGCATACCAATCTTTATATCCCTCCCTAAATCTAAAGAGGGTATAGACTTTCCATTATGAATGGACTTCAAAATATCTGTTATGTCTTCTGCATAAAAGCCTTTTGTGAGAAGATAAAATAATGGGATGGAAAAAAGAAATAAAACCGCAGCGCAAATCAGAAACTGAGACAGTGTTCTATTTACCAGACTCTTCATCTTTAATCCATTTATAACCTGTTCCATAATATGTTTTTATACAATTTGTAAGACCTACTTCTAAGAGTTTTGACTTAAGATTTTTAATGTGAGCATATACAAAATTAAAGTCATCCATCATATCTGCCATTTCACCGCTAAGATGTTCGGCAAGTGCGCTCTTTGACACTACCCTGTGATGATTTTCTATAAGGAAGAGGAGTAACTCGTATTCTGATTTCGTCAAGTCTAGAATAACTCCGCTCACACTTGCACATTTGCTTAGGAGATCTATGCTTAGCTTACCACTATGTAGTATATTGTCATTATCAAAACATTTACGTCTCAAAATTGCAAATACTCTCATGCCTAATTCTGGTAAATGGAAAGGTTTAGCAAGATAATCATCTGCGCCTATTCTTAGTCCCTCAATCTTATCTTCGAGAGAATCTTTTGCAGATACGATAATAACACCAGTCTGTGGTGATTTAGATTTAAGCTTGCGTAGTATATCCAAGCCATTGCCTCCTGGAAGCATCAAGTCAAGTAATATGCAGTCATATTCATACACGCCTACTTTCATTGATGCTTCATTGAAACTAAAAGCTTGTTCACAAAGATAGTCATCATGACTAAGATAACTCACGATGCTGTCTGATAGTTCTTTTTCATCTTCTACTATTAATATTTTCATCTTTGCAGTTAATTTACATAATTGCAAAGATAATTATTATTTTTGTAGAAAATCTGAATATTAGAAAAATTACAAAACAATTTATATATAAGAAACTTATAACACATTCTTAGCATTATACATTTGAAATATACAACTGCAATCTCATAATGATGTCAATTTATAAAGTTATAATAAAACAAATAGGACACCTCTGACTCACACACGTTTCTTAAATATTACAACTATAAACCATCTTTCTTTTTCTGCACTTTGTTTTCTTCAGCGAGATCTGCGGGAGAATATTCACACAAGCGTACTCAATCTATAAGCAAGAAACCCCAGTGTCTCCCACAGATCACGCTGATTTATGCGGACAAAATCACCATAGCTACAAATAAGAAGCCTCTGGGCTATCTGTGGCATTAGCGTGAACATCTACAACACGGCACAAATCTTTCTGATATTATCAAGGCGTTCAGATAATTTGTTACTTCTACAAGATAATGCCATATTGTAACGAGTTTGCATATTAATAAGCATCTCTGGATTAATACCCAGCGAAGCTTCTACAATCAGAGCAAAGTCTGTAGTTACAGGGCGCTTACCATTCAATATTTCATTAAGCATGGTGTAAGAAACTCCAGTCAGTTCAGAATAATATTTCTGACTGATTCCCCTACTCTCAAGTTCTTCTTTGAGTACATCCCCAGGGTGAGTTGGTAATCGTTTTATTTCGTTCATTGTAACTTTATTTTTTATAATGATTTGTCAAATCAGTCAATTCACATACCGTTATCTGTTGCTCTCCATCACTGATTCTTTTTCGGAATTCCAAGCGATATTTGCCATCTACTCTTATCGAGCATTCTTCACAGTTTTCTAAAGATTCGAAGTTCAAAGAATTAAGTACGAAAAGATCTTCTATACGCATAGCACCAATAAGTGTATCCACTCGCTTCTGATATTTCTTAACTACCTGCGGCTGAAATCTAAACTTTTTATTCTTGCACTTGCCTTCTTCATACAGTTCGCGCAGATAATCCTTTTCAAATACTATTTCCATGTTTTCGGTATCTTTACGCTACAAATATAATAAAAAGATATTTGAGATTCACTAAATAAGTGAATTAATTAAAATAATTTAAGACACCTTTCACGCCCTCTTTTTCTTTTTAGTGCAGCCTCTCGCTGATTTCTCCTGATGTCTCTTCTCTGAGAGCCCCCTATGTCTCCCGCTGATTTACGCCAATAAACGACAAAACCATAATAACCAATCTGTCTTTCTCTGCGATATAATGCAGCCTGCTGCATTCCTCTGCGTCATCTGCGTGATCTGCGGGAGAATATTCACGCAAGAGTACTCAATCAATCAGCACAATCAAACCCCAGAAGTCTCCCGCAGATCTCGCTGATTTACGCAGACAAAACCCAAAACAACATTAACTACAAACTGTCTTTTCTGCGAAATAATGCAGCCCTGCTGCATTCCTCTGCGTTATCTGCGTTATCTGCGGGAGAATATTCACATAAGCGTACTCAATCAATATACACAGAAGAAACCCCAACAGTCGCACAACAGCCTTTTTATGAAAGTAAGAAGTTATTCTACTCCTTCACACAACGAATAAACGACTTTAAAGTTAATTATCACCAATAGTAATTGCATATATTCAACTTTATTCATACATTTGCCAAAAATAATCAAGTATGATAGATTACAGAATAGCCAAACAATTTGCATCTCATTCCATTTAGCAGAACATAACATGCAATACCCATTTAAAGATTGAAACAATGAAAAGTCCATTCATAGGAGGAAACGCTATACTTAAAACAGAAAAAGCAGAATTAGAATTTCGCAGAGAGAAATTCCAGTATATTTCATTGTATTATTTGTGTGAAGATACAAACGAAAGATTTACAACGACTGAAATTGACACCCTAAATCTATCTCAGGTTTACAACCAATATAGAGTTAAATACGGAATTCCTTTTCCTGACGAAATACAGAATATAAGACAGTCGTATGGCCTACCGGCATCTAAGATGTCTACTATTCTTGGTTTCGGAGATAATCAATATCGCCTATACGAAAATGGCGATATCCCTAGTGAGGCTAACGGAAAGATATTGAGTCTGATAAAGAATAAAGAAGTCTTTCGTTCCTTCGTTGAGAATGCAAAAAATCAATTTGAGCCAAAAGAATACCAAAAGATTCTTACGTCCTTAAATAAGGTCGTCGATGATCACCAACATACGATGGAAGAAAAGATGATCTTCTCCGCTAATTCACGAAGTTTGTTGAACGGGTATGCCATGCAGTCCTATGATAAATTAAAAAATGTCATTCTCTATCTATTAGATAAATGCGGCAACACCTCTAACACGAAGATGAACAAGTTGCTGTTCTATACAGATTTCTTGTCATATAAGCAATATGGTAAAGGCATTACTGGTTTATCATACAAAGCAATACAATATGGTCCAGTGCCATTAAGATGGGATCGAGTGTATAGTTTAATTGATGGTGTAGAATCAGAATTAGTTGAGTTTAATTCAGGTGTCTGTGGAACAGAATTGCATATTTCTGAGCAACCAGATTTAGAAGAACTCACTCCACAAAAAATTGGAATACTGAATATTATCGTTGATAAATTCAAAGATATGTCTTCAGCTGAGATCTCAGCAATGAGTCACAAAGAAGATGCTGGAAAGAATATCATGACTGCGACAATCTCATTTCATATAATGAAGCGTTCAAATTGAGTACGATTTAGCAGCCACATCAGGGCTGTGTACAAAATGAAAGCAAGTGATAAATATCAATACTTTCGATAGAATCCGGCCGTTTCATGAAATAATTGTGTTTTAACATTTAGCGTGGTATGAACATTTCTTCTTGCCGTATATTCTTAAATTATTCTAATGAATTACTCTTGGCCCAACAGTTCATAATTGCTGTTACAAAAATAAATAAAACTAATATAGGAATTAACTGTAATATAACAATATCATTCATCGCTTGTGAATCATGGACATTACTAATTAATTCAATATTATTATAGTCTATTGCGCATATTATTGCTAATACTTGACAAATAAAAGCATTAAATCTTGATACAGAATAAGCTCCAGTCAATTTACTTAACAAAGTACTTTTATTCAAACAATTCAGAACTACTATTACAAAACAAAATAATAATATATAAATTGAACTTGATGGATTTTTGACAACATTAATTAATCCAATATAATCATTGCCCATCATAATTTCTATCACCAATATTACTAATATAATAAGAGCATTTGATTCTAATCTCGAATAGGCTCTTTCCGATTTACTTAGCAAACTATTCTTTGCCCTCAAATTAACAGTTACCATTACAAAACAAAATAAATATAATTCAGAAATTGATTTTAATATACCTATTTTTATTATCACTTCTAAATGTTTCATAATATTAAATATTTCAACATAATGTATTATAATTACTATCAGCCATATTAGTACTAATATTTGACCAATAAAAATATTTAATTTAGATACCGAATAGGCTCCTGCTGATCCATTTAACAAGTTACTGTTTAATGACCATGGTTTACACTCTGCTGTCTGCATAGCGTATTTTTGACAAATCTTTAACTCTTTTTCTTTCTCTATTTCGCATATTCTTCTTTCGTAAACTTCAAACCAAGCTTTAGAACCTTTTGCCATCATAACCCAAATAATAGAAAAGACTAAACCTATTATAGATATGCCTGAACATATTTCGTTAATCAACAACAATTGTGCTTGTGGACGAATTATCTCGGATATCATATATCCGTATCCAGTAAATAATAAGACTATCATTGCAGATAGAAATATAGATCTTTGCCATAAATTTGAAATTTCAAAACTTCTTAGTTTATAAAACTCCTCTCTGAGTTCTTTTAAAGTAACTTCGTTTATATTTTGTTTTTTATCTTCTGCCATATCACGAATTTGCTATATTAGTTTATAGTATTTAAATTATTCTACAAACTATTTTTAGTATAATTTTCTATTGGGGATAATTTTCATTTTATTTATAAAAAAGCATTGACAATAAAAATATATAAGCTACTTTTTTACACTAAATCATCAATAGTTTTCTGTTTTGGAACTTGTATATTAGCTGAAAAAGTTATTATTCAGTTGTGATGCTTTCCCATGGAATAATCTCATTTTCTTCAAACCATTCATTGTTTATCATATTTCTCTTCACCATATCTACATCTGTTGTATACATTACTAAGACTAGTGATTTTTTTGCGCGAGTACAAGTAACATATAAAAGCCTCATGGTTCTATCAACGGTGGTTTCTTTTCCTTCTTCTTCATTTTTTCTATCGGTTTCTGATATTTTTTTTACTCCAAACAATTTATCATAGCTAAACCATTTTCCTTTGGATTCTGAATCATCAATAATCACCATAACACGGTCAAACTCCAAGCCTTTTACTCCCTGATGAGTGTCGTAGTTTGTCTTTTGAGTAAGATAATTATCTAACATACGCATCTCACTTATTGGCAATTCCATCAACCTAACCCATGCCATCAGTTCTTCGTCAGCATCATCTTCGTTCTCTTCAATTTCATGAATAGACAAATTTAAAGCGTTTAAAATTACACCACTAACAGTTAGTAATTGAGTTTCTTTAAGTAATGATACAACTTCTCTTATACTAGCATCAGCGTCAATCAATTCCGTTAAACGACAAACTGCATCTTGGCATTTTTTCAAATCACCGTAAGCATCTTCTCTTGATTCACGTGATAATAATGGCGAATACTTCTTTAATATGTTCAACGCTTCTATTGATTTTTCTTTTTCAGAATCAACGATTGGGAAAATACGCTTTGTGAATAATTCTAATTCAGAAAGTTTCCCTTGCAACAAAGTCATGGAATATTTCTTAACTTTTGAGAGTATTTCATATAATGAAGCGAAACCTAAACGCTTTGCGGCCATAAGATGTTCCAAAGTCAATACTTTCACATCATTTACAGGATCTTTCCAGCTACTATCTTCAGTAAAATGCCCCATCTGTTCTCTTATATTCTTTTCTATTAATTCTTTATCTTGCCCTTCAGTCATATTAACCAGAAACAACCTTACGCACCCTTCAGGTGCATCATCTTTTGGTTCCTGTTCAGCCATTGCATCAATTCTTAATCCTATTTTATTAGCTAATGTAACAATACGCTTGCTACATCTATAATTCATATGTTTTACAGGAAGTTCCCAGTCTTGTGGAATAATACTTGCAAGATTTTCCTTGCCATCCATATAAATACGTTGTTTTTGGTCTCCTAAGAGTCCTAAAGTAAAAATACTCGAGAATTTTTCTTGAATCTTAAAGAAAGCATCTATCAACTCTTTTTTAGTGTCTTGACTTTCATCAATAAACAAAAAGGGATACTGCTGAGCAATAATTTTTTGTAGCATCTCATTCTTAAGAATCATTTGAGATGAAATTGTAATAACGTCAGAATGGTTTAATGAATTATACTCCAAATTATTACCGTTAGGATTATATATAAACTGTTTTATTGATGGCGCTTTCTCTATTTTTTTCTGAATTTTATTGATTTTATCAGTATCTGAAATATAAGTTTTAGTCGTTGTACTTTTGGAACTTGCGTGTTTAATTTCTAATTCGTTTAACTTATCTTTATTGTTTTTAATGTACCAATATCTTATATCCTCTTGATATGGCTTTATCACATCCCAAACAAAACTATGAATAGTTGAAACATGAAACAGAGGACTATAATTAAGTCGATTAATTATTTCATTTGTAGCTGCATTTGTGTATGTAATAACAGCCACATGTCGCCCTTCTGACATTAATGTTTTTCCCCATATTTCACGTGTCTTATTCAACAACTGTATTAATGATTGTGTTTTCCCAGAACCTGCACCTGCAAACAAAAAGAAACTGGTTCTATTTTGCACACAATTATAGAGTTGCTCATCAGCATGCTCATCAACATTATTCACCATGTTATTATTCGTTTTTATTTTTCAATTTTTCAGATAACCACATTAATCCTTCTGCTATATAATCTGGCGTTTTCAGATCTTCAAAAACATCCTCATAAAGTAAGATATTTGCAAACTCAGCTTTGCTACAATTTGTAGAAGCTAGCTGATTATATATTTTTTGTTGCAATTCCTTTGGGGTGATTGCATTTTTTACATCATTATAGAATGTCGTAGCTGGTCCCATCTTTTTTATTTTTTCACCACGGAAAAGATCTAAATTTTTGAATATCAAGGCATCTTCAAAAGTATAGGGATATACTATGTATTGATTTCCATCACTCCATTCGATTTGAATTTCTGTTTGATATGCGATACGAACATTAGATTTAATTTTATTATCTGGCGGCAAAGCTAACAAGTCATCAATATCGGCAAGTCCCAACCATTCTTTTATACTATCATTATTAGTCTGTTGCTCCTTACCTTTTTCTGTTATTTCTGATGACCATTTTTCTTTATTTTCCTTAACAGACTTTTTCATTGCATCAATATCTGTTACTATAAGAGTATAGATACCTAGTTTTTCAATAAGTTCCTTAAAACGATGAGCATGACTTCCGTTCACTTCTATTATTGCTATATAATAATTGTCAAAACCTTCATCTTCTAAAAACTTTGGCATAAGCATCTTTTCTGCGGCGCCTTCAACCAAGATAACCGCATCAGCGAAAAATATATCACAATGTGTAAGTCGAATATATCTTGTGACGAATTTCCTCGTTTCATCTTCACCTTTAAATATCCCCGATAAATTAGCTATCTTAGAAACAGGGATCTTTATAATTGAATCTACTATACGCCTAAAATATCTTAGACAGTTCATATCCAACTCATTGACTATATGATTTGAATGGGTGCTTATAACTAACTGTGTCTTGAGATTATTATTATCTTTAATTAGCTCATTATTTGTCAAAGCATCTAGTGCCTTTTTAATAAACACTTGTTGGGCTTGAGCATGCAAATGTGCTTCCGGCTCTTCTACAAATACTAAATGGATGCAAGGTATAATACCTTTACTAGAATGTAAAGGTTCTAACCATTTTTCTCTAAACTGAATAAGACGGAAATACATAGAGATTAAATTTCTGTAGCCCATTCCATTATATTTTTCTGGCAAACTTAAAGCATCATTACCTTGAAGCGAAAATTGAACTGCTGATTCATGGCTAATAGCTTGTCCTATATCTATCTTGCCTCTTACATCAATATTAGGATTTTGAAATCCAGGATAGTTAATATTAGATAGTTCTTCAATAGGACTTGAGAAACTTTGTCTCAATTTTTCATCATAAGACTTATTTGCCAAACAAAGTTCACTCACAAGTTTTAATTCAGTAGCTTCAGGAATATCTTCATCTTGATTGCTTTCTCTATAATATTGCTGTAATTGCTTAGAAAGAGTATCAATATCATTGTCTTTTGCACCTTCTGAATCAGAACATTCCCTTAAAGCCCCAATATAGTCTATCTTAATCAATTTACCAATAGGATTCTCGTCAAGGAATAGGTCTGGAGTTTTTTGAGATAATTCATTGTCAGTAGGTATCAATGCAGAATTCAATACATAAAATTTTATATTGAAATATCGTTGCAAGTTATTCCTATGAGAAAGAAAATCATATAGATCTTTAGGATATAGTTCTAAAGAATCATGTATCTTTTTCCATTCTTCCGTTTCTTTAAGTTCTGCTAATTTTGTACAAGCTTCTTTATAATCAGAATACAAAGTTTTTATGTCCTTAGGTTCAAAACGAGCTCTACATCCAACCATTTTACCATCCCATGCCAAAGATGGTATTATGTGATTAACTAGATATGATTCTGTTGATTCCACATCTAACCAAACGTCTAACGATGGTAAAAATGCATCCCAGAAATCAGGTCTTAATTGTTCTTCATTCAACTCATCTGATTCAACCCAGTTTTGACCTATTTTATTTATTTCAGACCAATTCGTAAGCGTAAATTCTCGTGTAGAGAACTTTGCATTATCACCTGACAGGAACCATACAATAGCACTTATTGCTGAAGTTTTTCCACTATTATTTGCACCAACAAGTAAAGTCTGTTTTTTATCGAAATCAATACGGCAGTTTTTAAGCTTTCGAAAATTTCTTATGTGTACATTATTAATATTCATCTATATATTTTTAAAGTGATATTTAAAATTTTATATTTGTTTCATTAAGCATTACATGAGTTCGGATATATCCATTACATCTCATATTACAATTCACGTATTTCAGAATAAATTCATCGATATTAGATCTTGTATTTTTCAATGTTCAATTTATAAAACATTATTATTGACGACAAAAATACAAAAAAAATCAATACATGGTATAAAAGTTAGGACTAAATTATTCCACTTATGTCTTTCTCTGCGTAATAATGCAGCCTTGCTGCTTCTCTCTGCATTATCTGCGGAAAAATACCCACGCAAGCATACTCAATCAGCGAGACAACAATAATCTGCGGAATAATGCAGCCTAATTCATTCTCTCTGCGACCTCTGCGCCATCTGCGAGAGAATATTCACGCAAACTTACTCAATCTATCAGCGAGAACCCACAAATATATTTCCCGCATATCTCGCTGATTACAGAGAGATATAGCAATATGCATTATGGAGAATATATAAGAGGTTTTGCACTGTCCTAAAAAGGATACTTACAATAAAAATAATATAAAATTTGTATATCCTGAAATTAAACGCTATATTTGGCAATCATTTAATTTAAAAATAATACAATTATGAATTTACAATTCGCACTTAATCGTTTGGTCAATAATATTAAGGAGGAGTCTAAAACTAAAGAAAATTTTAAAAAAAAATTATTAACTTTGTTCAAGACTCAGGAATTAATAGGAATGATAGAATCTGAAAATGGTTTTGATAATCTTTTGCCAGATTTTACTAAAAAACAAGTTAAGAATATACTATCTGTATTTATATCTGATGAAGATATTGATATATTGTTAAAAGCTGATAGGTGGAATGATAAGTGTGAGCAACTTATTTCTGATATTGTTGATAAATATAAGTTTGAATATTCTGCCGTTTGTTGTGTTATTCGTTGTATAGCTTCTAGCATAAACCTTATTCCTATAGAGTGTTCAATTAATTATTCAACGAAAATAGGACTAAATGAGAAAGAAAAGAACAAATTATTTAGAACGCCAACATGTTGTTTTGACCTTTTGGATAAGACTTCTAGATATTACTACAAGATCATTGCAGAGGAATACCTTCTTAGCATCATTCAAAAGAAATTTACAAAAAAAGACGCTTGGGATCAAATAAAAACAAGGGTTAAATTCTGTCCGACTGTAACAATCGACGAATCGGGAAATGTTAGTGCAATATTTAATGTTGATTTAATTGATAAAACAAGGCCAGAATCTTGTAAAATAAACGAATTTGGATATTATGATTATAGAAGTATAGAATTCTTATTTAAAGTGCATCTTGCTAAAAAAGGAGATACTACTTGTACAACTCGCTTTGGTTTTGATGGAAAAGAAAATTATAGTTCTGAAACTTACGCTATGCCTGATTGTTTTCTAAGAGACCTAACAATAAGAGTTTCGTGTAGGCTTTTATATAGAGAAGCAAATTCATAAACATAAATAGAAAACACGTATTACAATAAAACACTAAAGAGAGGGATGCGCTTTAGCGCATCCCTCTCCTATTATCCTGCAATCCATACCGTGCAGCTAAGTAGCGCTGTGAGCGCTGCGATTAACCATATTAAGTTGGTTATGATTTTAATTAAGTCGTTGAAATCGTGATAGCTCATTCAGCTATTCCTGTGTTTCACTCTGTTGCGTTCCGAGCAACCCTAGAAGACTGGAAGCGATAGCGATTACTATCTTGATTATCCATGAAATGTTTACTTTGTTCTTATCCATTGTTTCTGTTTTTAATTCGTTGTTTTTGTGTGTTGTTAAAACAAATTCCCCTCTGCTGC
>NZ_KB890683.1 GCF_000373185.1 Segatella paludivivens DSM 17968 = JCM 13650 | reverse complement strand
CTGGGTACTGAGGTCCGCCTCGACAGTACCCTTACCGTGAGTGTTTCCTCAACCTATTGCCCGATATCCTACGATGGTGACCGTAAATGGAAAAACTGGTCAGTTCAGTACGAAGCCCGCCATTGGTTCCGTAAAGTCTTCAATGGTCCTTACATCGGCGTCTTCGGCATTCATGGAGGCTTCAACCTAAACCGCATTCCCATTTTTCGTCTTACCCGTCATCGTGCCGAAGGTAACTTCAACGGTGCCGGACTCACTTTCGGCTTTCATAAGATTCTCTCTCCCCATTGGGGCATAGATACCTCCCTTTCCGCTGGCTACCTGCATCTGCGCTACCGCCATTACCGTGAGGGAAGCTATGGCTACCTTGAATATACAAAGGGTAGGGACTATGTAGGTCCAGTTGCCCTTTCCGTGTCACTGGTGTATATAATCAAGTGATAATAATAAGATAATAACAATGAAAATAATATTTATAGAGAAATGAAACTATTACAATCTGCATTCTTTCTTCTTGCCTTCTGCGGAACAGTATCCGCAGCATCCGCCCAGACTGTCTACGGCGGACAGATCTACGTGAACTCCGAGAACTTCACCCGTCAGGGCGACCTGCTTCGCGTTCGCATGAAGGTAAGTTATGACAGCAGCGTCGTGGGAAGCTGTGAGTCGCTGACCTTCACTCCTGTGCTTAAGACAGACAGCGCCGTCTCAGTGCTTTCCTCAGTGGTCATCAATGGGCGTGAGCGTGAGCGTGATGCTCACCGCACAGAGGTTCTTTCCGACAATCGCCGCAACATGCCCATCGTTGTCAAAGACAGCCATGCCGCCAAGCGCTACTTCATCTACGACACCACCGTTCCTTATAAGGACTGGATGCAGGAGTGCCGCATGTATGTGGAGAGCGAGGAGCTTAACTGCACTGGTCATCGCGGACATGTCTATGAGGACCTCGTTCTGAAGAATATCTACCTTCACGACATGAGCAACGACAATCCCGACCCCAATGTACATTATTATAATCTGATGGACTATGTTCAGTTTCTTCAGCCTCAGGGTTCAGACATTGATAAGTTCCATCGCAGCGGAGAGATACCTATCTTCGGCAACAAGTCCCTAGCCAAACTCAGTGGCAGCAGATTCAACCGCACCGTGTTCAACACCATCGCCTCTGACGTTAAGAGTGAACTTCAGCGCTATGGCACCAGCCTTGTTGGTCTCCGCATCAATGGCTACGGTGCTCCTATCGGCAACTACCGCCGCAACGAGAGTGAGGCAATGGAGCGTTCGCTTGATTTAAAGAAGTACCTGATGAAGCAGAAGCTCACCAACCGCAACGA
>NZ_KB890682.1:146231-150823 GCF_000373185.1 Segatella paludivivens DSM 17968 = JCM 13650 | reverse complement strand
AGATAGACGGCACGAGCGTAAAACTTGTTATAGGTTTTCAGATTCTTTTTGTTTTTGTTCATGTAAATTTTGTAATTCAGCATGTTTCTTTTTCCTTTCGTTTTAAATTGTTTTTTTTACTGTTTGAGACTTGCTGAAAGCATCATATATGTGCACCTATAATGTTCCTCCTTTCATTAAGCCCAGTCACCTGATTTTCAAATGACAATGCAAAAGTACTGCAAGTTTTTAAGGCTTGCAATGAAATACTTGTTGGCATGTTAGCCAAAGTTATGTTGTCCTATGTTTTGCGTTATTACTTGTTGCTCTCCTCACACGATTTTCGTTATATCCATTGTTCTTTCCTCACACATTTAAACGGCCGTTTCATAACAAGTAATAGTTCAAATACAAATAAAGTTACACTGAAATATTTAGGAAAAGACTTGCAACAATAAAAAATATGGAGTACTTTTGCATCACTAGAACCTGCCAAGCCTCTTTACAATGCTTAAATTGGCGGGTCGTTTTATTTTTATACCATGAGATATTTCCATAAACAGCTTCTGTTCCTGCAAGTCTCTCTGTATTGATTTGATTCTAACATAATGAACTCATTAGAAACTAAAAATAACATATTTAAAAAAATAGGAAGATGAAACTTTACACACATGAAGAAATGCTCAACAAGACCATTGGAGAGCATGGCACTACTGAACGTGCAAATTATGATGTACATATGGATGCTTTTCTTATGAATGAAAACATTAAAAAAGTTCGTGAATCAAAGAAGATTCAACGATAAAGTAAACAACCACCTTGATTATTCAGAAATGCAATAATTTGTGCAGTTTGCAGGATTTCTCAATATATAACTATGAAAACATAAATAAGCAGCATATACACAAGTCTACTCTTCCCCTTCTTGTATCGTTATCAAAATCTTTATTAGGAAACTATAAAAAAAAAATGACTACCAAAAAGGCAGTCATTTGATAATTTCTTTTATAGTACAGTATCACGGTTATAGCATATGCCACGTGAACTTTCAATAATATACTGTAATAAACCAAATTTAATGGCAATATTTATTGCTCACTTAAACTTTCTTTAATTTCTTTACCTAAAGGTGTCATAGCCAATGTAGGTATTACTACAGTATCAACTCCAGATAAAGCTGTTAAAGTAGATATATATGCTCTCACGTAAGGGAACATAATAGCCGGAGCATTTGCGCAAAACAAGCTATCAAGAGTTTCTTTCGAGATTTCTTTATTAAAATTAAATGTTCCTTTAACTACTACATTAGCATCAATACTATTATCATTACTAGATATTGATACATCAAGTGTGAGTATAAAATTATCTGTTTCAGCCTTTCCTTTCGCATTGATACCAATGCTATATTCGGTATTTTCAGATTGTTCTCCAGATATATTTAATTCTGAATGAGTTATCTTATAACCTTTAAATCTAAATTTTGATATATTTTGTTCCATTTTAATATTTTATGAGGCTAATAAGTATTCATCTTCATAGAACTCAGAAAAGCCAACATTGTCCCATTTCTGTTTTGTCCGTTTAGGCTTGTTTTTAAAGTCATCACAAAATGTGAATCCATCATATTCTATATTTGACATATCATTGCACTCATCTGGCTCAGATATAAGAATATCTTCTCCTGGGAATAAGTCACAAAATTCTTTTATGACAGAATATTCCCAATCCATATAAGCATCGTTGCCTCGCCTTATAGTTTCTGGAGATACTTCTACTATATGAAAGTTTGTAACTTTATCATATGCGTATCTTATCTTTATATAGGAATTAAGAGGTAATAATTGTAATTCCTTAATCTTTTCTATTATATATTTTTGGGGTGTCATTTTGCTATGGTGGTATTTAAAATGTTGTTAACTGTTTCAGCCCAATTCCGTGCGCTTGTTGTTTCAAATGTTTTTATAATTTCTACAGAATAATCCGCTTTTCTACGCATTTTCTTGAGCTTACCCATATAATTATGATAATCTAGATATTTCAAATGACCATATTCTTCTAATAAATTAGACGTTTTTTCTATAACATTATAATGTGAGTCACGTCCACTCTCTTCATCTTGATTGCTATAACTAAATCCAGATTTATTTAATGCATATTTTGAAAGCTGGAAACATGAATAATAATAGCAATGAATAGATGCTGCGAGCATATCGTTATGTACTAACAAATTTGCTGCATCAAAATTTTCAGATGACTTCTTATTCATGATATCTTATAGAATCTGTATTTTTATCTTTGGCGCAAAGATAAAAATTTTATCTGAGAAATGCTAGCAGAAATCATATTTTTGCTAATAATTTTATATTTAGAAAGGATTAAACCACCTATTTAACACAATTTTAATGAATTATTAAGTATTAAAATACAGATTTTAGCTAAAAAATTTGGCCCCGATTGCATTGAATAACTATGGATTTCATCAGAATTTTACCCATGCGTATTATAGTATTCTATTTTTAGAGTGATAATAAATAAAGAGAGAATATCATAAGTTCAAAGATTGTTCCTTACATATACACGAAGCCCTTATAAACAAAATTCTCTGCGGGATAATGCAGCCTTGCTGCATTCCTCTCTGCGTCATCTGCGTTATCTGCGGGAGAATATTCACGCAAGCGTACTCAAACAATCCGCACAGATGAAACCCCAATGTCTCCCGCAGATCTCGCTGATTTACGCAGACAAAACCCAAAACAACATTAACTACAAACTGTCTTTCTCTGCGATATAATGCAGCTTGCTGCATTCGTCTGCGTCATCTGCGCCATCTGCGAGAGAATAACACGCAAGAGTACTCAATCAATCTGCAAACAAGAAACCCAAGAAGTCTCTCGCAGATCCCGCAGATAATCGCAGACAAACCACAAAACAACAAAACCTCAAACTACAACAACCACATTAACATCCTCGCGCGCACGCACATAGGGTTTTTCAAAAATACCAGTGTCGTAGTGTCTATACGCTGACTATCAGAATGTTGCATCCCCAATCTTCATTATTCAAGTGTCACCACTGTGTCATTTGTCGCAACGTCATATCGGCGGGACTTTCCTCTTGTCAGCTTGAACTTGTTGCGTGTCACAATATGGCCCACACGCATGATGTTACTGTTGTTGATGCTGATGTTATGATACTTCTTCTTCATTCTCTGCACAATCTCCGTTGCCGTAAGTCGCAACGCCTTTTCATCCTTAGACGGACGATGAAACATCTCGAAGAAGATGTCGTCCATGCAGTCTATCTGTAGGAAGTCGGCATTATCAATCTGAATCTTATGCTCCGTCTCGTTGTCGAAATAGGTCCTCGCTCCCGATTTTACCTCCGCTACTGCCTGAGCATACATCTGTTCATAGTTCACCGCCGTGCTTGTGTCTATGCGCTCCTTCACCCTGATGCACATGTATCGTCGTGAACCGGTGTAGTCAATCAACGGCTGTGGATTATTGGTCGTGGCGATGAAGGCTGCATATCGCTTGTGTTGCTGCGTGATACTCTCATAGAGATTGCGATATTTCACGTCAACCGCTTGCAACATGTACTTCAAAAACGCTGTCTGACGTTTTGAAATACTGTCATATTCATCTATGTTTATCAGTATGAAACGGCTCAACGCCTTCATTGCGTCCTCTTTCTTCGTGAAGTCCACTCTATCTGTGAAGTAAATCTGCTGCTCTTCGGGAATGATCATTCTGCAAAACGTTGACTTTCCGTCGCCCTGTTCACCCACAAGCAGCGGAACAAGCGAATTACCGTGCATGGAGTTTGACCTCATCCACTGGCTCACCATACCGATAAACCACAGGTGAAAGTTCTTCACCCAGTCCTGATTATCTGTTTTCACTCTTTCTGCAAACTTATCAATACGGTCCTCGCCGTCCCATTTCGGCAGATACGATATCCAATCGGCTATCGGGTCGTATTCTTCTGTGAACGAAGATTCGATAAATCGCTTTACATCTTTGTCCCACGCATCTATTCCTTCGGCCTTTGCATTAATTGTTATCGTGTTGAGCACCTCTTTTGTGACCGATTTCCACGAGAACAGAAAACTGTCACGCTCCCTATATTCGCAGTCGTTTGTGATTTCGTTCTTTCTAAAAGCATACCTCACATTCAAAAACGTGCGCAGCCTTTCAATATCTATCGTCATCTTCGGTACGGCGCATTCCGATTTCGGCGCACTCGTGTCATAAACATTGCGGAAGCAGTTGCGCACGATATACTCAAAGTTGCAATACGGAGCATGGCGCATGAGTCGCTTGATGCAGAACTCCTCTTCAAGTCCGTTTCGCTGACATTCCTTAGCCACTTCCGTCACGGTCTCGTCCATATCCATGGCTACGGCATTGTTGATGATATTGAGGAATATCGTCTGAAACTTCGCCATTGCCATGTGCTGCTTTTCATAGAAAGGAATCACGCCAGTTTCCCTGCCTGCATTGTAACTCGTTCGGCTCATCTGATAGCGGATCTCCCTTTTCACCCGTTTCTCCACGCCTTCATGTGGCTGGGGAATAATCATCGGTATGGGAGTGGCATTGAGAAACACGTGC
>NZ_KB890682.1:0-144316 GCF_000373185.1 Segatella paludivivens DSM 17968 = JCM 13650 | reverse complement strand
ATACGCTGACTATCAGAATGTTGCATCCCCAATCTTCATTATTCAAGTGTCACCACTGTGTCATTTGTCGCAACGTCATATCGGCGGGACTTTCCCCTTGTCAGCTTGAACTTGTTGCGTGTCACAATATGGCCCACACGCATGATGTTGCTGTTATTAATGCTGATGTTATGATACTTCATCTTCATCCGCTGCACAATCTCCGTTGCCGTAAGTCGCAAAGCCTTTTCATCCTTAGACGGACGATGAAACATCTCGAAGAAGATGTCGTCCATGCAGTCAATCTGTAGGAAGTCGGCATTGTCAATCTGAATCTTATGTTCCGTCTCATTGTCGAAATACGTCCTCGCTCCCGATTTTACCTCCGCTACTGCCTGAGCATACATCTGTTCATAGTTCACCGCCGTGCTTGTGTCTATACGCTCCTTTACCCTGATGCACATGTATCGTCGTGAACCGGTGTAGTCTATCAACGGCTGTGGATTATTGGTCGTGGCGATGAAGGCAGCATATCGCTTATGCTGCTGCGTGATGCTCTCATAAAGATTGCGATATTTCACGTCCACCGCCTGCAACATATACTTCAAAAAGGCAGTCTGACGTTTTGAAATGCTGTCATATTCATCTATGTTTATCAGGATAAAACGGCTCAAAGCCTTCATTGCGTCCTCTTTCTTCGTGAAGTCCACCCTGTCAGTGAAGTAAATCTGCTGCTCTTCGGGAATGATCATTCTGCAGAAAGTAGACTTTCCGTCTCCTTGTTCACCCACAAGTAGCGGAACAAGTGAATTACCGTGCATGGAATTTGTGCGCATCCACTGACTCACCATACCGATAAACCACAGGTGGAAGTTCTTCACCCAGTCCTGGTTATCTGTTTTTACTCTTTCTGCAAACTTATTAATACGGTCCTCTCCATCCCATTTCGGCAGATACGATATCCAATCGGCTATCGGGTCGTACTCCTCGGTGAACGATGATTCGATAAATCGCTTCACATCTTTGTCCCACGCATCTATACCTTCTGCCTTTGCGTTTATCGTTATCGTGTTGAGCACCTCTTTTGTGACCGATTTCCACGAAAAGAGAAAACTGTCTCGCTCTCTATATTCGCAGTCGTTTGTGATTTCATTCTTGCGAAAGGCATACCTCACGTTAAGAAAAGTGCGCAGCCTTTCAATATCTATCGTCATCTTCGGTACGGCGCATTCCGACTTCGGCGCACTCGTGTCATAGACATTGCGGAAACAGTTGCGCACGATATACTCAAAGTTGCAATACGGAGCATGGCGCATGAGTCTTTTGATGCAGAACTCCTCTTCAAGTCCGTTCCGCTGACATTCCTTAGCGACTTCCGTCACAGTCTCGTCCATATCCAAGGCTACGGAATTGTTGATGATATTGAGAAATATCGTCTGAAACTTCGCCATTGCCATGTGCTGCTTTTCATAGAACGGAATCACACCAGTTTCTCTGCCTGCATTGTAACTCGTTCGGCTCATCTGATAGCGTATTTCTCTCTTCACCCTCTTCTCCACGCCTTCATGTGGCTGGGGAATAATCATCGGTATGGGAGTGGCATTGAGAAACACGTGCTCATCTGTGCTTATTCTGCACACCGTCTGCGGTGTTGGCACAGCCCTGTCGCATTTGATGCCGAGTTCAGCCTCATAGAACTTTGCCGAAGTGAAATAGGCATGCTGATGAAAGAAGCTGATATCCTGTTCCGTCTGCGGCAGTGTACCGTCTGGCAGCGTGAACGGCACAACAATCTTCAGTGACTTTGCCGAAGCACCAGTGAAGCACATCAGCGTCTGGGGAAGCCCCTCAGCAAGAAATTTGAGGTTGGCTATCCAACCGTCCTTTGCCTTGAACGAGAGCAACACATAGCCTGTGTATGCCTTTCTGCACAAAGAAAACTGCAACTGTGGCAGTGCAGCCGTTTCTTCGAGCTTCATACCCGCAATATTCGTGTATGAGTTCAGGGCATATCGCAGTTTGTTGCACTGTTTTTGGTATTTTTCACCTCGAATCATGACAAACAAATCGTCAAGATTCATCATTTTTTGCTTGATTTCTTTTTTTGTCTTATACAAGACATTGATTTTAGATAGTTCCATTCTATTTTATCGTTATTTTTTATCGAAAATACGTTTCCACGACGTAACATTTGCGTTATTACGTGGAAACGTTTCTGTTACTACGACACAAAGTTTGCGTTTCTACGATGTAAAGTTTGCATTTCTATATAGAAACGAAAATGCAAATTGACGTTTTCGAGACACTTTATTTTTGAAAAAAGTGCATCTAACGTGCTGATAGACAGCGGATAGACGTTTCGACGCTAGTTTATTTACAAAACCTATGTACGATTTTCCAAATCCCTGAGTATTCGTCTTATCCTAGCTGGTTTGACGTAGTACTCGTATTTGCATTGATTGCACACTTGTCGGTATGTGCCAGACTTCATGCTTTCTAATTTCTGTTTAGGCAATTCGCGTCCACACTTCTGACATTTGATTGTTTACGGGAGTGTCTCCCGATTGATAAATTTGACATAATCGTTTTGTTTTAATTATTAATACTTATATTTGTTATTTCTCACTCGTTTTATTTGTTTCCTTGTTTTTCTTTTTTTCCTTTTTCTTTCATTGCTGTTTTTATTGCTCTTTCCTTATGTGATTCAAACGGCCTATTTTCTCGCAGATTACTCAGAGGAATGCAGAGAATGCAGCAAGCTGCATTTATTTCGCAGAGAAAGACAGTTTTGTGTAGTTCATGTTGTTTTGGGTTTTGTCTGCGTAAATCTGCGAGATCTGCGAGGGAACACATCTGCTTTAGCAAATACTACAAAAAATATCTGTAGGAATATTCAGGAGACAGCTTTGATGAAAGAGCCTCCACACTCACGTATGAAGGCTCTTAAAGACATACCCCGCTGGGATGTACACTTCTTAGACTAAAATAGGTTATAAATCATGTGGTATCAAATTTTGAATTTTCTACCAACATGTAGCATTTACATAAAATGCTTAGTGAAAAATCAATAAATTATTAAATAGAGATATCAATAGTTAAAAAGCAAGAACAGACCGAACATAGTAATAAGTAAGGTTCTTAACTGCATAGGAAATATTGACATTAGTATTGTAGAAGAAAACTATTATAGCGTTGCTCATATCATACTCAGACGCAGACCAATACCCATAGTCTGAAAATGCGGTACCACCAGCTGCTGTTAGCGCATTGTTGACATTGGTTGTTACTGTAGGACCGAGATAAAGACCATCATGTGACAAAGTAGAACTCAGCTTACCGCTAAGATCAACCTTACCTAGGTTGGCGCAAACATCCCACCATTGACCGATACTTGGAAGATACCAACCACTATTGGTGAACTTGGATACATCCACATTGTAATTATTAGCAGCCTGCCATGCTGGAAACTGGTCGTTACTTTTATTATATCCTTTGGTAAATGTGCCGGTATAGCCAGTATCAATATCGGTAAAATATTGATAAAACTGAGTAACTTTGTTAAGGCCGGCATCGTTATAAAGAGGTTCCCAAGAAGTAGTTCCTACAATTGCATCTTTCAATGCCAATGCATAGCCATGTGTGTAGCCAGCATTATATTCTGTAGGGCTTAACTGGTCGGAGAATACGATACCCACAATTGTCTTACCAACGGTAGTTGTTCCTGTTGTTCCATCATCATAAAGATAATCACCGATATTTGCATCACCAATATATACATTGCCACGTGCAGTTTCTGTAAGACAAGCTGAAGCGCCATTATATTTATATATCTTATATTTAGATGCAGCAGGAGCTGTGCCACTTATTTTCCAGCCCTTAAGCTTGGTTATGTCGCTGATAGTATTCAGATTTTTACCTGTAATAGAAAGTGGCTTAGATGGATTAACCAAAAAGCGGTATTTGCCTGCAGCTATATTTAATGGATTGTTAGCTGTATCAAACATAAAACGGTAGGTATCTAATCTACTATATGTATAGTGAGCTTGATGAAGGTCCATTTCAACCATTGACATCTGATGAGACATTGTGAAGGAACTGCTACCTGTTGAAGCATCAACTGTAGCCATTGAAACCATTAAGTCCTGAGCTGTGTATTTATCTTGCGTGCTTTGGTCAGCTGCAGGAGTCCAACCACTTATCAATGGGGCAAAGAATGCCTCGGCTGTTGTTTTTGTTGCATCATACTTATCGCTTGCAAGACTTGCCTGATAAGGATAATAAGCAAAATACTTTGCACCAGCATAATAGGGTAAGATAGAAGTATTATTGCTGCTTATCCATTTAGAATCTTCATAGATGTATTTAGCATTGGTCAATGCTAATGTTCCGTCTGACTTAACAGCGAATATGCCAATAGCATCACCACTACTGAATGTGGTTCCTGTGACATCATCTGTGGCACGTGTCTTTACACCGTTATTATCTACTGAAGAAAACATTCCATCGGATACATTTATCTTCATACTTTTAGCAGCCGTGCTACTATCGCCTGTCAAAGTCTCGTCTGAAGAGCAACCGCTTAGCGTTATCAATAATGCACAAACTAATAGCCCCGCATTTAATAATTTTCTTTTCATTACTTTGCTTTTTGTAGTGATACTTTAATTAAACATATTACTGTGCAGTACTATTAATTATCCTCAATAGTTCCGTCTCCAGGTTCTGGTTCCCAAGGATTGGTTTGCATAGCATTTACATTGCTACTTGCAATTGGTTGCTGAACATCTGCTTCAATAACAAGGATTGAAGGACGCTGATACTCTTTTCTTTTCATCTGTATTTAATTTGAATTATTTATATATTTAATCATATCATTTATGCCACATTAAAATCGGGGCACTTGTGATTAATTATCAAATAGTTAAAAAGCCAAGACTGCACGCACACAATAACCCGTGCTGTACTTACGGGCGTGAGACACGTCAACGTAAGAACTATAAAAGCAAACTATCATATAGTTGCCCGTATTATACTCTGACGCAGAACAATAGTAGTCAGAATTCAAGGCTGTACCTCCAGCCGCCGTTATAGCATACTTGATATTGTTTGTTGCTGTACTGCCATTATAAAGATAGCCATCTCCTGAAATTGTCTGCTGACTGGTCAAGTCAACCTTGCCAAGATTGGCAGCTACATCCCACCATTGACCAATACTTGGAAGGTACCAACCGCTATTAGTGAATCCAGAAACATCTACATTATAATTATTTGCTAGCTGCCACGCGGGATAAGTACTATTACTTTTGTCGTAGCCTTTGGTAAATGTTCCATAATAACCTGCGCTAATGTCGTTATAATAACCTACAAAAGTGGTAAGTTTGGTCAGACCAGCATCATGTGTTGGTCCCCATGTCGGTCCATTAACACTGACATCTGTTAACGCAAGGGCATAGCCATGTGTATAGCCTGCGTTATATTCAGCGGTACTAATCTCATTTGAAAACACTATTCCGACTATGGTCTTGCCAACTGTAGTTGTTCCTGTAGTGCCGTCAGAATAAAGATAATCACCAACGTTTGCTGTACCAAGACAAAAATCTCGTTGTGTTTCAGAAAGAAAAGCAGAAACACCTTTGTATGTATATATTTTATATTTAGCGGAAGCAGGAGTTGTTCCACTTATTTTCCAACCTTTTTTCTTAGTTGCATCAGTACTGCTATACTGATTTTTGCCCGTAACAGAAAATGCTACTGAAGGATTGACCAACAGGCGATATTTACCAGCAGCAACATTAAATGACTTGCTAGCTGCATCAAACGTAAAGCGGTAGGTATCAGATCCGCCGTATGTATAGTGATATTGAGGGAAATCCATTTCAACCATTGACATCTGATGAAACATTGCGAAAGCACCAGCATGGGTTGAAGCATTAACTGTAGCCATAGACACCATCAAGTCCTGAGCTGTGTATTTATCTTGCGTGCTTTGGTCCGCTGCAGGAGTCCAGCCAATTATCAATGGGGCAAAGAATGCCTCGGCTGTTGTTTGTGTTGCATCATACTTATCGCTTGCAAGGTTTGCCTGATAAGGATAGTAAGCAAAATACTTTGCACCAACATAATAGGATAAGAGATCAGTATTATCGCTGTTTACCCAAGAAGTGCCGTCATAGGTGTATTTAGCATTGGTCAATGCTAATTTTCCATCTGACTTAACAACGAAGATGCCGATTGCGTCACCATTACTGAAGGTGGTTCCTGTGACATCATCTGTGGCACGTGTCTTTGCACCGTTGTTATCTACAGAAGTAAACATACCATCAGATACACTTATCTTCATACTTTGAACGGCTGTTCTGCTATCGCCTATCAGAGTCTCGTCTGAAGAGCAACCGCTCAATGTGATTAATAATGCGCAAGCCAATAGCCCTGCATTTAATAATTTACTTTTCATTACTTTGCTTTTTGTAGTGATACTTTAATTAAACATATTACTGTGCAGAACTATTAGTTATCCTCAATCGTTCCGTCTCCAGGTTCTGGTTCCCAAGGATTGGTTTGCAACGAATTAACATTGCTACTTGCAATTGGTTGCTGCACTTCAGCTTCAATAACAAGGATTGAAGGACGCTGATACTCTTTTCTTTTCATCTGTATTTAATTGAATTATTTATTAAATCATTTAAGTCACATTAAAAATCTAGACACTTGTGAGAAATTATTAAAAAGCAAGAACAGCACGCACATCGTAGCCACCGAATAGCTTATTCATATTATTCAAACATACGTATGAACTGCCAAAATAAATTGACAGAGCATCAGTGGTATTATATTCTGATGCAGACCAATAATAATAATTTGAAGTTAATCCTGTACCTCCAGCCGATGTTAATGCATTGTTGATATTAGTCAGTAGAGCATAGCCATTATAGAGATTACCTGTACTCGAAATACTAATCTGCATGCTAGCCAAGTCTACCTTGCCTAAATTGGCACAAACATCCCACCACTGCCCCATACTTGGGGAATACCAGCCACTATTAGTAAACTTAGATATGTCTACATCATAATTATTGGCTGACTGCCATGCAGGATAGCTACTATTACTTTTATTATATCCTTTGGTAAATGTTCCGTAATAGCCCGTGGTGATATCGTTATAGTAACCACTAAATGTGGAAACTTGGGGAAGACCAGTATCACCAGTGTTAGGTCCCCAGGAAGTAGTTGCCGATATTGCATCTTGCAATGCCAAAGCATAACCATGTGTGTAGCCAGCATTATATTCAGCGGAACTTAACTGATTTGAGAAAACTATTCCTACTATTGTCTTGCCAAAGGTGCTTGTTCCTGTGGTGCCATCATCATAAAGGTAATCACCGATATTGGCATCACCGATATATACATTCTGACGGGAAGTTTGAATAAGGCAGGCTGAAGCATCTTTATATTTAAATACCTTATACTTAGATGCGGCAGGAGTTGTCCCACTTATTTTCCAACCCTTGGTTTTTGTTACGTCAGTACTATTATACTGGTTGTTACCAGTAATGGAAAGTGCAGCAGAGGGATTAACCAATAAGCGATATTTGCCAGCAGCTATATTAAGTGGATTGCTAGTTGCATCAAATGTAAAGCGGTAAGTATTTGCTCCGTTATATGTATAATGAACTTGATTAAAATCCATTTCAACCATTGACATCTGATGAGACATTGTGAAAGAACTGCTACCTGTAGAAACATCAACCGTTGCCATTGAAACCATCAAGTCCTGAGCTGTATATTTAGCGTGCGTGCCTTGATCTGTGTCGGGAGTCCAACTATTTATCAATGAAGCAAAGAAAGTCTCAGCTGTTGTTTGTGTTGCATCATACTTAGTACTTGATAGGCTCTCCTGATATGGATAGTAAGCGAAATACTTTGCACCACCATAATAGGGTAATTTATCTGTATTATCGCTGTTTAGCCAATAAGTGCCGTCATAAGTATATTTAGCATTGGTCAATGCTAATGTTCCATCAGACTTAACGGCGAATATGCCGATAGCGTCACCACTACTGAATACGGTAGCTGTGCCGTCATCAGTGGCACGTGTCTTTGCACTGTTATCATCTACTGAAGTAAACATGCCATCAGATACTTTTATCTTCATACTCTTAGCACCTATACTGCTATCGCCTGTCTGAGTTTCGTCTGAGGAACAACTGCTCAACGTCATCAATAATGCACAGGCTAACAGTCCTGCATTTAATAATCTACTTTTCATTACTTCGCTTTTGTCGTGATACTTTAATAAAGTTTGTTACCATACAGAGCTATTAATTATCATTAATCGTTCCATCTCCGGGTTCTGTTTCCCAAGGATTGGTTTGCATTGAATTCACATTGCTACTTGCAATTGGTTGCTGAACATCTGCTTCAACAACTAAGATTGAAAAGCATTGAGACTCTTTCCTTTTCATTTGCATTTGCATTTGCATTTGCATTTAATTAATTTGCTTCTGAGCATATTATTTATTCACTAAATCATATACTTATTTAATACAAAATTCCTTTCTATTACTTTGTAAGTAACAGAAAGGAACTGGAGATAAAAATAGACTAATAATTGGGAAAAAGATAGTAGACCAGTGAATAATGATTTTCACTGGTGATCAATATGCAGATTAGATTATATTTAAAATGTGTTTAAACTTAAATGCATTATGACAAGATATGTCCTATGTGTTTATATTTTTCTTGATAAATGGTTAAATAAAGCAAATTTTTATATGAATTTACAAATTAATGACTACTTTTGCCTCATAATAAACTATATCTGTTACTTACAAAGTAACGGCTATATTGTATTATGTCGTTTAATGTTTGTTTATAATTCTTCCTCAAATTTCTTTGGGGCAGCTTATTTTACAGATAAACATTTGCAAACTTTTCTATTTGCTTTTCCTATTTCCTGAGCATCAAAACCTTTTAGATATATTTGTGTTGTTCTGATATCTGAATGACCAAGAGCGGAACTTATTACCTCAACTGGCACATGATGGTGAAGAGCATTAGTGGCCCAAGAATGGCGGAAGGTATAAGAAGAAATGTGAGCGGTTATGTTCAAAGCCTTAGCTAAGCGTTTAAGTCCTGCATTGAACTTGCGCAGTAATGATTGATAACTTTTATAGCCTATCTCTGTACTAAGGTCGAAGCTTGGCACACAAAGTTGTGTGATTAGTTTGCAAATATCTTTATTAACAGGAATATTTACACTAGTACCCGTCTTATGCCGATTGTATTTCAGGATACCGTCTACAATGGAATCAATGTCCAGATGCTGCAGATCAACAAAGGGCATGCCGCAAAGTCGGTACATGGCGGCTGCCACTAACTGCACACGCTTCAGAACAGGACTTTTCACATCACCGGTAAGGATCTCCTTCAACTTAGGTTCGTCGAGTGCCTTCTTGTGGTTTCTATCTACGCCTGTGAACACATCATGAAACAGGTTGAATACGTACTTAACAAGACCTGCCATCACCGCCTTGTTGTAGATGGCACGGAGCATGCGCATGTAAGTAGAAATGGTGTTGTAGGAATGGGAAGTACGAATGAGGTATTTCTCATAGAGTTTCAGGGCTTGGGTAGTGATGTCGCCGAACCGGATAGTGTCGCGTCCGAGAAACTCACTGAAAGAGTGAACGGCACAACCATAAAGATGGGCAGTAGAAAAGCTACCGCAACTCCTTAGTTTGTTGATACATGTCTGTGTAAAACAAGAGAATGTTACTTTCATAATAATAATAATTTAAAAAGTGAATTACAAAAATACAAAATTACAAATCAAAAACCAATAAAAAGAAAGTACAAACCCATTTACAATTAAATAACAGACGAAACTTTGGTATTTAAGTACAGATTATATTATGTCTATTCAAAATAATAGACAAAGCCGTTTCATCGCGGGTTCCCCGCAGATATACTTTTCCGTTCCTGTATATTGCTCTGCGAGATCTGCGGGAAGGCTATTTGATGGATTTTATAGATGAGTATACTTACATATATTTTCTCGCAGATAGATTGAGTATGCTCGCATGGTTACTTTCACGCAGATTGATTGAGTAAGCTTACGTGAATTATTCTCTCGCTGATCACGCAAAGGACGCAGACGAATGCAGCAAGCTGCATTATTTCGCAGAGATTATATATTAAGGTTAATGTGTGTTTTTTGGGGGGAGGGTGTCTTCGTAACTCTTCGGCACACGAAATCATATTATTGTGACAAAAAAATATTGCGGCAAATTTGCCGCAATTATTATTTATCCATGTTATGATTAAAGAATCTATGTTCAGCCAACTTCTCATACTTAGTATTCGGCATACCATAGTTGGCATACGGATAAATACTAATTCCACCACGTGGAGTGAAATAGCCAGTAACCTCAATGTATTTTGGTTCCATTAGTTTGATGAGGTCTTTCATTATCGTGTTTACACAATCCTCATGAAAATCACCATGATTGCGGAAACTGAACAGATACAGCTTCAAACTCTTGCTCTCAACCATCTTTTCTGCAGGAATATAACTGATGCGTATTTCAGCGAAGTCTGGCTGACCAGTGATTGGACACAATGATGTAAACTCTGGACAGTTGAACTGCACCCAATAATCATTACCAGGATGCTTATTGGTAAATGTTTCAAGTGTTTCAGGAGCATAATCCATGCTATACTTGGTCTTTGCGCCAAGAGCATGCAATCCTTCTTCTTTTCTTTCCATATTCTAGATATTAAAAATTTTCAATATGTTATAACTTATGCCGTCATCATAGGCATCCTCACCTTCATGCGACTTCAAAAACTTCACTACCTTAATAGTAACTGGGAGTACAACTATCTCGTATACCGTTTTCAACAGAACTTGCCACAGCATGAGTTTGGGCAGTTCGTTAAGAGGAACTACGCCACCCAAAGCAAGAGGGAAAAAGAGCAGAGAGTCTGCCGTCTCACCAAAAACGGTACTCAATATGGCACGTGCAGAGAAATTTTTACCCTTATCACGTATCTTCATTCGGCTCATAATATAAGCATTAACAAAACTGCCTGCAATGAAAGCTACAAACGAAGCCAAAGCTATGCGTGGAGCAAGTCCGAATACAGCATGAAAACCTGCATCATTAGTCCAATAAGGCGCACCAGGAATGGCATCACACAACGCACCCAAGGACACGAAAAAGAAGTTCATCGCAAACCCTATCCATATAAGCAGACGAGCCTTGCCATATCCCCAAACTTCGCATACACAGTCGTTAATAATATAAGACACAGGAAATACTAAGAGTCCTCCGGTGAGACTGATCCCACCAATTGAAATTTGCTTTGTTTCCAATACGTTTGCCGCTATCAGACAAACACAGAAGAGTATACTGAAAAGCATAAACAGCACACTTACTGAACTTTTTGCTTTATTCATTTTCTTGTTTTTTACGAGGTTTACCAAGTACTCGGTTATTCTAAAATGCGTGCAAAGATACAAAATAATCTGCATATATAAAGCATCATCCAGCGCAATATACATAAAAAAGATAAAAAGCGGTTCGAATTCAGATTTATTTATTACTTTTGCACCTTGGAACAAGAATATATTCGAAATAATAATATGAACGTTTTAGAGTTAAGTGAACAGGAGATAATTCGCAGACAATGTCTTCAAGAACTGCGCGAAATGGGCATTGATCCATATCCAGCAGCAGAGTTTCCAACGAACGCATTCTCAACCGAAATAAAGGCTGAGTTCAAGGATGACGAGCAGCGCGACGTTGTTGTCGCAGGCCGTATGATGAGCCGCCGTATTATGGGTAAGGCTAGTTTTGCGGAGATACAAGATAGCAAAGGACGTATACAAGTTTATATTTCTCGTGACGAGATTTGTCCTGACGAGGATAAAGACCTATACAACAAAGTCTTCAAGAAATTGATGGATATCGGTGACTTCATCGGTATCAAAGGTTTTGTATTCAAAACACAGACTGGCGAAATCAGTATCCATGCAAAGGAAATCACTATTCTAAGCAAGAGCTTGAAACCACTGCCTATCGTTAAATATAAAGACGGTGTGGCTTATGACAAGTTTGACGATCCTGAACTTCGTGCACGTCAGCGCTATGTTGACCTTATTGTTAACGAAGGCGTTAAAGACACTTTCTTGAAACGTGCAACTGTATTGCGTACAATGCGCAACTTCTTCGACAACCATGGTTATACCGAGGTTGAGACTCCAACATTGCAAAGTATTGCCGGAGGTGCAAGCGCACGTCCATTTATAACACATTTCAACGCACTTAACGTTGATATGTATATGCGTATCGCCACAGAACTTTATTTGAAACGCCTCATCGTAGGTGGTTTCGAGGGCGTTTACGAAATAGGAAAGAACTTCCGTAACGAGGGTATGGACAAATACCACAATCCAGAGTTCACATGTATGGAGCTTTATGTTCAATACAAAGACTACAACTGGATGATGTCGTTTACAGAGGAGTTGCTTGAAACAATATGCAAAACTGTAAACAATGGTTCTACAGAGGTAAAGAACGGCGAGAATATGATTAGCTTTAAGGCTCCATTCCGTCGTCTCCCTATCCTAGACGCAATAAAAGAAAAGACTGGTTTTGATCTTTCAGAGAAGAACGAAGATGAAATACGCAAGATTGCTATCGAAGACTTAAAGATGGAAAGCATCGACGAAAGTTTCGGCAAGGGCAAACTTATTGATGAGATTTTCGGAGAGTTCTGCGAAGGTACATTCATTCAGCCTACATTCATCACAGACTATCCTGTTGAGATGAGTCCGCTTACTAAGATGCATCGCTCTAAGCCAGGACTTACTGAGCGTTTCGAACTTATGGTAAACGGCAAGGAACTTGCTAACGCATATTCTGAGCTTAACGACCCTATTGATCAGGAAAATAGATTTAAGGACCAGATGGCACTTGCCGACAAGGGTGATGACGAGGCGATGATCATTGATCAGGACTTCTTGCGTTCATTGCAATACGGTATGCCTCCAACATCAGGTATCGGTATCGGTATTGACCGCCTTTGCATGCTGATGATTGGCAAAGAGAATATTCAAGAGATTATGCTATTCCCACAGATGAAACCAGAGGCTAAGATGCCACAGAGTTCTATCAAGGAATGGGCTGAAATCGGTGTAGCAGAAGATTGGGCTTATGTAATGCGTAAAGCAGGATTCAACCTTATCAATGATATAAAGGATGAGAAAGCTCAGGGATTACAGCAGAAAATCGGAGAAATAAACAAGAAATATAAACTTGGATACGAAAAGCCTAGTGTCGAAGACATTCAGGCCTGGATAGACAAGGCTAATGTATAATTGCGGAAAGATAGCAATCATTGGTGGCGGTTCGTGGGCTACGGCCATAGCCAAGATCGTGGTGGGGCATACTCATCACATAGGATGGTATATGCGTCGCGATGACCGTATAGACGACTTCAAGCGACTAGGTCACAACCCTGCCTATCTGATGAGTGCTCATTTCAATGTCGATGAGATTGAATTCTTCAGCGACATAAACAAAATAGCACAGAACTACGACACACTTGTTTTTGTCACTCCGTCTCCTTATCTTAAGAATCATCTTAAGAAACTGAAGACAGGACTGCGTGATAAATTTATCGTCACGGCGATAAAGGGTATTGTTCCCGACGAGAACCTTGTATGTTCTGAATATTTCCATCAGGTGTATGATGTTCCTTATGACAACTTGGCTTGCATAGGCGGTCCGTCTCATGCAGAAGAAGTGGCATTGGAACGTCTTTCATACCTCACGGTAGGATGTTCTGACAAGGAAAAGGCACTATCGTTTGCCGATATCCTCACAAGTGACTTCATAAAGACAAAGACATCCAGCGATGTGATAGGCATTGAATATTCTTCTGTCTTGAAGAATGTATATGCAATAGCTGCTGGTATATGCAACGGACTTAAATACGGTGACAACTTCCAAGCTGTGCTGGTAGCAAATGCAGTTCAGGAAATGAATCGCTTTCTTACAGCCGTTCATCCTATTGAACGAAACATATATGACAGTGTTTATCTTGGCGACCTCTTGGTGACAGGATACAGCAACTTCAGCCGTAACCGAACTTTCGGAACAATGATTGGAAAGGGATACTCTGTAAAGAGTGCGCAGATAGAAATGGAAATGATTGCCGAAGGATTCTTCGGAACAAAATGCATGAAGGAAATAAATCGACACATGCACGTGAACATGCCTATTCTTGATGCAGTATACAACATATTGTATGAAAGAATAAATCCTCAGATTGAAATAAAGTTATTAACAGACAGTTTTAGATAGTTATGATCTTATAAAAGAGATCTTGAAAATTAAAGATTCAATGAAAAATATTAGCTTAGACATTACAAAGGCTGAACAATTCCTGAAATCAGGAGCTGTTGAAGCTTATGAAGGTCAGGTTAAGGCCGCTCAGGAAGCTCTTGAGAATGGCACTTGCCCGGGTAACGATTTTCTAGGATGGCTTCACTTGCCATCAAGCATCACACCAGCATTTCTTGACGAAGTAGAGGCTGTAGCCAAAACAATACGTGAGAAGTGTGAAGTTGTTGTTGTTGCAGGCATCGGTGGTTCTTATCTTGGCGCACGCGCCGTTATCGAAGCTCTCGGTAACAGTTTTGCATGGCTTGTTGAAGACAAGAAGAACCCAACTATCATGTTTGCAGGAAACAACATCGGAGAAGATTATCTTTCAGAACTCACAGAGTATCTTAAGGGTAAGAAATTCGGTGTTATCAACATCAGCAAGTCTGGTACAACAACTGAGACTGCACTTACATTCCGCCTTCTAAAGAAGCAATGCGAAGAGCAGAGAGGTAAAGATGAAGCTAAAGATGTTATCGTAGCTGTTACAGATGCAAAGAAGGGTGCTGCCCGCACTTGCGCAGACAAAGAAGGCTATAAGTCTTTCATTATTCCTGATAATGTTGGTGGTCGTTTCTCTGTACTCACTCCAGTAGGTCTTCTTCCTATTGCATGCGCAGGCTTCGACATCAAGGCTCTTGTAAAGGGTGCTCAGGATATGGAGAAGGCTACAGGTAAGGATGTTCCTTTTGCTGAGAATATTGCAGCTAAATATGCAGCCGTACGTAACGGTCTATATAGTCAGGCAGGTAAGAAGATTGAGATTATCGTCAACTTCCAGCCAAAACTTCATTTCATCGCAGAATGGTGGAAGCAGCTTTTCGGAGAAAGTGAAGGTAAAGACGGTAAGGGTATATTCCCAGCTGCTTGCGACTTCACAACAGACTTGCACTCAATGGGTCAATGGATTCAGGAAGGCGAGCGTTCTATCTTCGAGACTGTGATCAGTATTGAGAAGGCTAACAAGACTCTTTTGTTCCCACACGACGATGAGAATCTTGACGGACTTAACTTCCTTGAAGGAAAGCACGTTGACGAAGTTAACAAGATGGCAGAACTTGGTACACGCCTAGCACATGTTGACGGTGGTGTTCCTAACATTCGCCTCAGCGTTCCTGAGCTCAACGAATACTATATCGGTCAGATTATATTCTTCTTCGAGATGGCTTGCGGTATCAGCGGTAACCTTCTTGAAGTAAACCCATTCAACCAACCAGGTGTAGAGGCTTACAAGAAGAATATGTTTGCACTACTCAATAAGCCAGGATACGAGGCTGAGAGCAAGGCTATACAGGAAAAACTGAAGTAAAAATGAAAACTGTTTAGTTGTTTCAACTAACACAATATCAAATATGGTGGATGCAGTTGAATAATTGCATCCACCTATTTTTATAATATGATACGAGAAGCTGTTACAGAATATTTAAGGCAACAAGGCATTCAAGTAATGTCTGAATCAGAAAAGTTTGGCTGGAACTTTAAATGCGTGTTATTTGACATGGATGGAGTTCTTTATGACAGTATGCCCAACCATGCAATTGCATGGCAGGAAAGCATGGCTAAATTCGGTATCAACATGACCGCAGCTGATGCCTATGCTACAGAAGGAGCAAGAGGTATTGACACCATCAAGAAGTATATGCGTGACCAACTGGGAAAGGATATTACTCTTGGCGAGGCACAAACTATTTATGACGAGAAAACTAGAATATTCCACGACATGCCTACAGCTCCTATCTTTGACGGAGTAACCGACATTATGGAAAAAATCATTCAATCAGGGATGTCGGTCAACGTAGTTACGGGAAGCGGTCAGCGCCCTTTGATAGAAAGACTTCTTCATGATTTCGGGAGATATCTTGATGAAGATCACATCACAACAGCTTATAATGTAAAGAGAGGCAAGCCATATCCTGATCCTTATCTTATTGGATTAAGAAAGGTTGGAGACCTTAAACCTTCACAGGGAATCGTTGTTGAGAATGCCCCACTAGGTGTTAGGTCAGGAGTATCAGCTGGTATTTTCACTGTAGCAATCAACAGTGGTCCATTACCCGATTCTGTCTTAAAAAAGGAAGGCGCAAACATACTATATCACAAGATGACGGAACTATCCGATGAATGGAACAATATATTCTAATTATTGCACAATCAAAATAGGTGTGCGCATTTTTTAGCAAAACTATTTTAATATAGTTTAAAATCAAAGTTGGTTTTACGATATTTACGTTTCTCTTACATACATTTGTCACGGGAAAAATATAAAAAACACAATGACGGCTGAAGATTACTACAAACTTGGCAATTCTTATCGCAAGAAAGGAGACTTCAAACATGCTATTGATTCTTACATGGAAGCAATAGCTTTAGATCCAAACAGTCCTGCTGTTGAAGCTAAGAGAATGCTTGAAAGTATATTTGCTTACTATTGCAAGGATATGTATAATCCTTAAATCTGGTCATTTTCAAAAACAATTATAATGGGAAAAATATTAGGTGCTGTTGTTATTAACGAAGACAGATGCAAGGGTTGCGCACTTTGCGTAGACGCTTGTCCTAAAGACGTTTTAGCATTAGCAGGAAGAAAAGTCAACGTTCACGGTTATCCTTACGTTGAAGCAATTAAAGCCGACGACTGCATCGGATGTGCTTCATGTGGAATTGTATGCCCTGATGGCTGCATTACCGTTTATCGTAAAAAAAAGGACTAAAAGAAAAATCTACCTATGGAGAAAAAAGAAGTAACACTTATGAAGGGTAATGAAGCTGTAGCACACGCAATGATTCGCTGTGGAGCTGATGCTTTCTTTGGTTATCCAATAACACCTCAAAGTGAAATTATAGAGACATTGGCTCTCTTGAAACCTTGGGAGACAACTGGTATGGTTGTTCTTCAAGCAGAAAGTGAAGTTGCATCTATTAATATGGTATATGGTGGTGGTGGCGCTGGAAAGCGTGTTATAACCACAAGTTCAAGCCCTGGTGTGGCTTTGATGCAGGAAGGTATATCTTACATGGCTGGTGCCGAGATTCCTGGAGTTATCGTAAACGTTCAGCGTGGAGGTCCTGGACTTGGAACTATACAGCCAAGTCAGAGTGATTACATGCAGGCAACACGCGGAGGCGGAAACGGTGACTATAATGTCATTGTATTGGCTCCTGCTTCTGTTCAGGAAATGGCTGACTTTGTTGACTTATCTTTCGAACTGGCATTCAAATACCGTAATCCGGTTATGATTCTCAGCGATGGTGTTATCGGTCAGATGATGGAGAAAGTTGTTCTTCCTCCTATCAAGCCTCGTCGTACAGAAGAACAGATTGCAAAGGAATGTCCTTGGGCTACTATCGGCAGACCAAGCTCACGCGAGCCTAATATTATGACGTCGCTTGAACTCAAACCAGAGGTTATGGAGGAGATAAATATTCACCTTCAGGAGAAATACCAACTTGCAAAGGATACTGAAACAAGATGCGAGATAACAGACTGTGACGATGCTGACTATGTAATCGTTGCATTCGGAAGCGCAGCACGTATTACAGAGAAGAGTATGGAGATTGCACGCAAGCGTGGAATCAAAGTAGGACTCTTCCGTCCTATCACACTATGGCCTTTCCCTGAAAAGGAACTTAGAAAGACTGTTGCTGGCAAGAAAGGTATCCTTGTTGCTGAAATAAATGCAGGACAGATGATTGAAGACGTGAAGTTGGCTATAGGAAACTCTCTGCCAACAGCACACTTTGGACGTCTCGGAGGTATCGTTCCTGATCCTGAAGAAATTGTTAACGCTCTGAAAACAAAACTCATAGACAATGAATAACGACATCATATCACCTGAAAATCTGGTTTACAAGAAACCAGAACTTATGAACGATACGGCAATGCACTACTGTGCCGGTTGCTCTCACGGTGTAGTGCATAAATTGGTAGCTGAGGTAATAGAAGAAATGGGCATGCAGAATAAGACTATCGGCGTTAGTCCGGTAGGTTGTGCAGTGTTTGCCTATCGCTATCTTGATATTGACTGGCAGGAAGCTCCTCACGGTCGTGCACCAGCTGTTGCAACAGGTATCAAGCGCTTGTGGCCAGATCGTCTGGTATTTACATATCAGGGTGACGGTGACCTTGCTTGTATCGGAACTTGCGAGACTATACACGCCCTAAACCGTGGCGAGAATATACCTATCATATTCATCAACAATGCCATTTATGGTATGACTGGAGGACAGATGGCTCCTACTACTCTTATCGGACAGAAGACAGCAACATGTCCTTATGGTCGTGAACCAGAACTTCATGGATACCCACTTAACATGACAGAACTAGCTAGTCACCTTACAGGTACATGCTTTGTTACTCGCCAGAGTGTTGAGAATGTAGCATCTATACGCAAGGCTAAGGCTGCCATACGCAAAGCTTTTGATGCATCAATGAAGGGACTAGGTTCAAGTCTTGTTGAAATCGTATCAACTTGCAACAGTGGTTGGAAACTTTCACCAAAGCAAGCTAACGACTGGATGGAAGAACACATGTTCAAGGAGTATCCGAAGGGAGACCTTAAAGATACAACTAATCTTTAGTTAACGGTAAAATCCAAAAGAAATGAAAAAAGAAATTATCATATCAGGTTTTGGAGGTCAGGGTGTTCTCTCTATGGGAAAGATTCTTGCCTACTCAGGACTGCTTGAAGATAAAGAGGTGACATGGATGCCTGCCTATGGTCCAGAGCAACGTGGCGGTACAGCTAACGTGACTGTCATCATAAGCGACGAGCGCATTTCATCACCTATATTAAGTAAATTCGATATAGCAATTGTACTCAATCAACCGTCAATGGATAAGTTTTTATCAAAGGTAAAGCCTGGAGGCATATTGATTTACGACGGTTTCGGTATTATAAACCCTCCTGCACGAAAGGATATCACTGTATATCGTATTGATGCAATGGACAAGGCTGCCGAGATGAAGAATGCGAAAGTTTTCAATATGATCGTTTTAGGAGGCTTACTAAAAGTTTGCAAGATTGTAAGTACCGATGGTCTTAACAAGGCACTCTATAAGACTCTTCCTGAAAGACATCACAAACTTATACCGCTTAACATGCAAGCTGTAGAAGAAGGAATGAATCTCATTGAAGAAGTGAAATAATATACGGCGATTTAACGCCATATAATAAAAAATACCGCCCGCAAGTGTTTAATCCTTGCGGGCGGTTATTGTTATTAGCACGTTTATCTTTACTTACGATGCTGACTGATATCAACTAAGATATGCTTTCAGCATGTCATTAGTCGTATTCTTACCTAGTCTCCTCACAGCCTTATCTCTTATCTGGCGTACACGTTCACGCTTCAATCCCAGGTTTACACCTATTTCAGCAAAAGTTATACTGTCCTGACCTATTCCATAGAAAGCCTGAACAACACGACGTTCTCTGTCATTAAGCACATCCATTGACTGAAGGAGTTCTGCCTTTATTGATTCGTCAAGCGCTAACTTGTCTGGGCGTGGAGCATCTGGATCAGACAGCACACTCAACAAGCTCAAATTCTTACCATTCTGCAATGGAGCATCTACAGAAAAGGCATGACTATTTTCCTTCTCTTCTCGATTACGCTCATCCTTCGGAAGGTTGTATATACCACTTTGTTCATTTATTGCATGAACAATGGCATCACGAATAAAAGGCTCAGCATAACCAACAAAACGGCTACCACGGCTACCGTCAAAGCTTTGCGCAGCCTTCATCATACCAATATTCCCCTCGCTGATAAGATCGGTTATTGCAACACCATTATCGGTATACAGTTTAGCGATAGAAACGACAAAGCGGAGATTTGACGTAACAAGTTTTTCAACAGCTCGTTCACCGACACGTCCTCCATTCTGTATCTTTTCGGCAAGTTGCTTTTCCTCGTCATCAGACAAAAGCAATTCCTTTCCTATTTCATCCAGATATCTATTCAGAGATCCATTTTCGCGCTCTGACAAAGGTTTTCCTGTTTTAATTTTCCTCATAATAAATAAAATTTTATTTGTTATTTCGCATCCAAAAATTCAGCGACATCATTCATTATATTTTTAAACTGCGGTGACATGGCGTAACCCATATTCTTCTTAAGCATTGCTGTTATGTCTCCAACACTATTTTTATAGCTTGAAATCTCAGTCTGATACTGCATGCTGTGAACTGACTGCTCTCCTATCTCCTGCTCACGCTCACGATATAATCGACCACATACTTTATCCATAATCGGTACGACTACATGATCAAACAGATGATGCCCCTGTATATATAAATACGTATTAGAAGGCTCCACTCCCAACCTGCTTAAATCATCCTTTATTGCAAGATAACTATCGTGGGCATCAGGGTTCTTCTTTTTAAAGCCATCAACAGCACGTGACACTTTCTTGTAAAGTTTGTCAAGAGAATATTCCGGGCTATCAATTCTTACATCGCCTAGTTCAATGATATTATCAAATTCGGTAATCGTAAACTCTGCATAATGATCGCTACGATAATACCATATATTCCACACGAACAGTGGATATATAATTTCAGAATATCTTGCCATGAACTCATTGAAGTCAAAGATACTATGATCGTTTAGCACCACTGCTACTGCCACATTATGCAACGAAGGCGCATAGCATTGAAGATTTTCTATTGCATAAGCATACGTATGAAAGATATAACTATTTGTCAAAAGTGTTCGTGAAGCAGGCGAAGCACCTTGTATGAGATAGTCGTAATCAGCATCTACACAAGCAATCATATCATGTCCAACACCATCCATAATATTGGCGATAGCTGCCTTCTTGCCACGTTCCAAACGATTCATACGTGTAGGAAGCATCACTTCAAAATAACGACTATCATCTTCATAGTTGCCAAGTATGGTGCGCCAAAAGAACACATCGTCATAGCTCTCTACATAAGCTATAATCTTTCGACGTGCTTTCTTTGAGCCCAATCTGTTGGCAGCCTCGAAATATCTTGATGTTATATTTTCGTTTAATCTTTTAGACATCTACATCCCCCCGACTTCAAACATCAGTTAATAACTTTAGGTATAAACACACTAAAAAGTAATATCGGTTACTTCGGTGACATGCTCCATCCAACCGTTCATTATAACTGCCGGACTATGTGTTGTCATTATCAACTGTAAATTTGGATTCAATTTAAGCACAAGTTCAATAAGCTGTTTCTGCCACTCAAAGTGCAGACTCACTTCTGGTTCATCCATGAACAGCACATACGGTTTCTGATCTTCCACCAATACAGTGAGCAGAATTGCAAGAATCTGTTTCTCACCACTTGATAGCTGATAAGGAACAAGGGTCTCGCCAATCTGTGAAAAACGTATCTCATTTTCAGTACGGACAATCTTCTTTCCAGTTTCTTTGAATAGATCATCTATCATATCCTGAAACAGTTTCTTTGACTCCGATATATTCTGAGCCTGTAAAGCTGCATCAGAATCACCACTTTGCAATGCGTTAATAATTCTGTTGCCAATGTTTACCTGATAATCCAAATACTTACGCTGAAGCTGAAATAATTGCCAGTCAAGTTCTGTAGCCAGACTTAAATCCAGCTTCGATATCGTGTCTGAATTCATCAGTGGGCGATCAAAAGAGCGTATAGCATCAAACCGTATCCACTTTGCATCTTCAGGCTTAACTTTCAAATGTACACCTTTAAGCAAGTGACTTGGAAACTCGCCACCTTGGGCAAGACTTTTCACAACCTTATTAAGAATGGTACTTTTCCCGACACCGTTAATACCACTAAGGATGTTAACTCTACGGTCCAAATTCCACACAATGTGTTTTGTTCCGCTCCAAAGAGATTCTATCTCTATCTGCTCTATATAATCAGCATATTTCATATTAATAGAATTATATACCGCAAATATAGCAAATAAAAATCACAGACCGTCCCAAATAGTGTGATTTTTTTTATAATTTTGCACACTAATAAAACTATTATAATGGGTAACAACAAAAAAATTCCACTTCAAGCGCATCTCAGCATGTTCACCGCTGAGTTTTTCTGGGGACTTATGGCTCCGCTTGGAAAGGATGCAATGACACATGGTATTGACGGCATAGATATGGTTTCATTCAGAGTAATGGGTGGGGCTATACTATTTTGGATTACATCTATATTCGTTAAGAAGGAAACCGTACCAACAAAGGACAAGCTATTACTTGCTGGTGCTGCAATATTCGGACTGGTATGCAATCAATGTCTTTACACAATAGGATTGAGCATTACGTCACCCATAAATTCAAGTATTGTAACAACATCAATGCCTATATTTGCAATGGTGCTATCTTTCCTTATATTAAAGGAACCAATAACACTTCAAAAAGCACTTGGAGTATTCATTGGTTGCTGCGGAGCGATAATACTGATCATTACAAGTGCTGCAGCTGTAAGTTCAAAGGTTGGCGACATACGTGGCGACCTGATGTGTCTTGGCGCTCAATTGTCTTTTGCACTTTATCTTGCACTATTCAATAATCTTATAAAAAGATATTCTGTATTTACAGTTAACAAGTGGATGTTTCTTTGGGCTACGCTGATGATATGGCCATTCACAGGATGGCACGTCATAGACCTCAATTGGGCTATTGTTCCAACGAAGACATGGTGGGAAGCAGGATACGTTGTGATATTCGGAACATATATGGGTTACATATTAACGATGGTAGGACAGCATTCTCTTCGCCCAACAGTTGTTAGTATATATAATTATGTGCAACCTATCGTATCGGTCACAGTAAGTATTTTAACAGGCATTGGTGTATTCACATTCATGCAAGGAGTAGCCATTATTTTGGTATTTTCGGGTGTATGGTTAGTGATAAAAAGCAAGTCGAAACGCGATTTGGAGGCAAAGAAATAGCCAAATACCACAAATGTGGTATTCTAAATGCCCAGAATGTGTGATTTCACGATATCATTATTTGCCGTACCTTTGCAACATGATTTAGAATATAAATATAAAAAGAAAGGGTTTAAATATGAGTAATGAAAAGAAACTACACTTCGAGACACTTCAACTTCATGTAGGACAGGAAAACGCTGATCCAACAACAGATTCACGTGCTGTACCTATTTATCAGACTACAAGTTATGTTTTCCACAATTCACAACATGCTTCAGACAGATTTGGACTTCGTGATGCTGGAAACATTTATGGAAGACTGACTAACTCAACACAAGGTGTTTTTGAAGACAGAGTTGCAGCCCTTGAAGGCGGTGTTGCCGGACTAGCTGTAGCATCAGGCGCAGCAGCGGTTACTTATGCTCTGCAAAACGTTGCTCAGAATGGTGACCACATATTAGCAGCAAACAACCTTTATGGCGGAACTACCAACCTACTAGAACATACACTTACTACTCAAGGCATAGAAGTTTCATTCGTAGACCCTTCTGATTTTAATGAGGTTGAAGCTGGTTTTCGTCCAAATACGAAGGCTGTTATCATAGAGACTTTCGGTAATCCTAATGCCAGTGTAACTGACATTGACAAGATTTCAGAGATTGCTCACAAGCACAACACAATTGTAATTGTAGACAACACTTTCGGTACTCCATATCTTATCAGACCTATTGAGCACGGAGCAGACATTGTTGTTCACTCTGCAACAAAATTTATTGGCGGTCACGGTTCGTCATTAGGTGGAGTAATCGTTGACGGCGGTAAGTTTAACTGGAAAGCAAACGCTGATAAGTACCCTACTCTAGCAAAACCAGATCCTTCATATCATGGAGCTATTTTCGCAGACGTTGCGGGGGCAGCAGCTTTCGTAACAAGAATACGTGCGGTGATATTACGTGATACTGGTGCAACAATAAGCCCATTCAATGCATGGATATTAATTCAAGGACTTGAAACTTTAAGTCTACGTGTGGAGAGACACGCATACAATACAAAGAAGATCGTTGAATATCTTGCAAAGAATCCAAAGGTAGCAAAAGTAAACCACCCTTCATTACCAGAGCATCCCGACCATGCTTTATATGAGAAATTGTTCCCAAATGGAGGCGGCAGTATATTTACGTTTGATATAAAAGGTGGACAGGACGAGGCTTGGGCTTTCATAGACCACTTGAAGATATTCTCATTGCTTGCAAATGTTGCAGACGTAAAGAGTCTGGTTATACATCCAGCAACAACAACTCATTCACAGCTTAGTCCTAAGGAACTTGAAGAGCAGCACATCTACCCTTCTACAATAAGATTGAGCATTGGAACAGAGAATGTCATAGACCTTATCGACGCACTTGACGAAGCATTTCAATACGTAAAATAAAGAAATAATTTAAAACATTATATTATGGCAAAGATTGCAAAACAAATAACCGACCTTATTGGAAACACTCCATTGGTCGAGCTAAATAGATATTCTAAATTCCGTGGAGTTGAAACTCCTATCATTGCAAAAGTTGAATTCTTCAATCCAGGCGGTAGCGTAAAAGACCGTATTGGACTTGCAATGATTGAAGCAGCTGAAAAAGACGGCAAACTTAAACCAGGAGCAACAATTATTGAACCAACAAGTGGTAACACTGGTGTAGGTCTTGCTCTTGTATCAGCAATAAAGGGATATAAACTTATCCTAACAATGCCTGAAACTATGAGCGTTGAACGCCGTAACCTTGTTAAGGCTTATGGTGCAGAAGTAAGACTTACAAGTGGTAAAGACGGCATGCCAGGAGCTATTAAGGCAGCAGAAGAACTGCGTGATGCAACTCCTGGAAGTGTAATTCTTGAACAATTTGAAAATCCGGCCAACCCTAAAAAGCACTATGATACAACAGGTCAGGAAATATGGAATGATACCGATGGAAAAGTAGATATCTTTATTGCCGGTGTTGGAACTGGTGGAACGATATCTGGTATAGGAAAGGCTTTGAAGGAAAAGAATCCTAATGTTAAGATTATAGCTGTAGAGCCATTATCATCTCCTGTTCTTCACGGTGGTGCTAGCGGTCCTCACAAGATTCAGGGTATTGGAGCTGGCTTCATTCCAAAAACTTATAACTCAGACTTTATCGATGAAGTCTTTGACGTTGAAAATGACGATGCTATATTGGCTGGTCGCCAGTTAGCACAGCAGGAAGGACTTTTGGTTGGAATATCTTCAGGTGCAGCAGCTTTTGCAGCAACAGAGATTGCAAAGCGTCCTGAAAATAAAGGCAAAACTATTGTAACATTGCTGCCTGATACAGGTGAGCGCTATCTGTCTACGGTATTATATGCCTTTGACGAATATCCACTATAAATTTCAGCCGAAGTCATTTTAAAGTTTTTGCAATATAGATGAATGATTGATAGACGGGGCTTTACTTGCTTGGCAGGTAAAGTCCCGTTGACTGTTGTATGCCTATTCCATAACTATAATATTTATTATAACGGAAGGCATAATTTGGATTTATGTAATCAATTAAACAAGGAATAAAGGTAAATGAAACTTTATATCACAAAACAGTGACGTTTTGTAAGCAAAACAAGCGCTAAAATACGATTAAGTGTAAAAGCAAGTTAAATAATATCGTTTTTCAATATATTTTTCTCATTTTATTTGCATCGAATTGATATTTGTCATATATTTGCATTATCGAAAAACGATAATATAAACATGTTATTCAATAATTAATATCAACTAAACAATAAATATAATATGAAACGCAAGTTTAATATATATTGCATACTGCTCCTTCTAGCAATTGCCTTTGGGTTCTGTCTCAACATATATCATAATGCAGACGACATCGCTTTAGGATTTAAAGACGCTAACCATTCAGTTGAAGCACAAGAAAGTTTTGATGAAGGGAAAACCAATATGAAGCAAATAAGCTACATAAATCTTAAAGCAAAAAACGACAATAAATTTCTTACGGCTGTTAAAAACAATGTTACAGGACAAATGGACTCAATACAGGTTGGTCGTGTAAGAATTGCAACATCAGCTGGCAACAACGGTCACACTTTATTATCTCTTATTATCGAAACCTTTACTGTGCCACTGTACTTATGCTGTGCAATTGGTTTTTGGGTAATATTTATTAAGATCATCCTTGCAGTCAACAAAGGTAAAGCTTTTGATAAAAAGACCGACTGGAAGATAAAATTGATGGGAATATTCTCAATCGGATTATATCTTGCAGAATGGGGCTTAACATGTGTAAATTATTTGGAAAGCAGTAAAATGTATAAAATTTCAGGTTATGATATTTCTTTCAATCACTATCCTAGTTGCTATCTTCTTTATCTTGGCATTGGCATGCTGATTATTTCTCAGCTTCTCACCATTGGACGCAAGATAAAGGAAGAGCAAGAATTGACAATATAATTAGGAGGATATTTATATATGTCAATAATAATAAATGTAGACGTAATGATGGCTAAGCGCAAAATTTCGAGCGGTGAACTGGCTGAAAAGGTTGGTATCACTCCTGCTAACCTGTCAATATTGAAGACAGGAAAAGCTAAAGCAATTCGATTTTCAACGCTCGAAGCTATATGCAACGCACTTGATTGCCAACCGGGAGATATCCTGGAATACAAAGATGATTAAACAGTAAAATCTTAAATAGAGAATTTAATGATGAAATCAAAATTAATTTTAGCCGCTATGTTGATATGTTCAACTGCGGCATCAGCTCAAGGTCTGAAGTCGGGAATCGACAAAAACAACATGGACCTGAATGTAAAACCTGGTGATGACTTCTATGAGTACTCAGTTGGTAACTGGTTGAAGACTCATCCTCTCGATGCACAACATCCAATGAACGGTTCGTTTGTTGATCTTGAGGAACAAAACAATGATCGTATTCGCGAACTTGTAGAGGGTTATGCCAACACTCCACAGAAACAAGGAACTCTTGGGCAGAAAATAGGAAGTCTATATCGCATGTATATGGATACCGTGAAATTAGACCGCGAAGGTATCACTCCTATCAAACCTATATTAAAGAGAATTGCCGAAATTAAGAACCGTAAGGAATATGCAAAAGCAGTGGCTGACTTGTCTGCTATTGGCTACAACACAACAATGTATGGTTTTGGATTAGGCACTGACGCAAAGAACTCTGACAAATATCTTATTTCTATCAATCAGGGCGGTCTCGGTCTTGATCCAGAATACTACACTCAACCAAACCAGCAGCAGAAAGCTGTAGTAGTAGCATACAAGAGTCTGATTAAAGACCTTCTTAAAATGGTCGGCAATAATGATGCCGTAGCCGAAAAGAAGATGCAAGCTATATTCGCTATTCAGAATCAGATTGCCAAAGTTAGCTATGACCAGATAAAATCTCGTGATCCTCAAGCTAACTATCACAAGATGAGTTGGGGAAAATTACTGAAGGATTATCCTGGAATAGACTGGAACTATTTGGCTAAATCAAGCTTCTTCCCTGCTATTGACAGTGTAACTGTAGGTCAACCAGAGCCAATACACGAAGTTGAGAATATTTTGGCAAAGACTCCATTGGAAGACTTGAAGGCTTACATGGAATATAATGTTGTAAGCAGTGCTTCTGGTACGCTTTCAAAGAAGTTCTTCGACCGCAAATTTGAATTTAACAAAACACTTTACGGTGTAAAGGAACAACAACCTCGTTGGAAATATGCACTAAGTTTCGTACAGAACCTTCTCGGAGAGGCTGTAGGTAAACTATATGTAAAGAAATACTTCCCTGAAAGCAGCAAACAACTTGCGATAGAACTTGTCAAAGACTTGCAGAACGCTTTGGCAGAACGCATTCAGGAAAACACTTGGATGACAGATGTCACAAAGAAGCAGGCTATAGAAAAGCTGAGAGCTTTCCGTATCAGAATAGGTTATCCTGACAAATGGCAGAATAATGATTCAGCTGTTGTAGTTGATGAAAGCAAGAGCCTTCGTGAAAATCTTGAAAACCTTAATGTTGTATTACAGAAATATGAAGTAAAGAAACGTTTCGGAAAACCAGTTGACAAAGAAGAATGGTTCTGTACTCCACAGACTGTAAACGCTTTTTACAGTCCAGAAACAAACAGTATCAATTTCCCAGCAGCTATTCTTCAGGCACCATTCTTTGATCCTGAGGCAGACGCAGCAGCCAACTTTGGTGGTATCGGAAGTGTAATCGGACATGAGATGAGTCATGGATTTGATGATCAAGGATGTCAGTTTGACAAAAACGGAAACCTTAACAACTGGTGGACAGCTGAAGATAAGGCAAACTATGACAAGCGTACGAAAGTACTTGCCGACTGGTTCAGTACTCAGGAAGTTATTCCTGGACTTAAAGTCAACGGAGAAAAGACTCTTGGTGAGAATATCGGTGACAACGGTGGTATAAACGTTGCATTCAGAGCTTTCCAGAATGCTATTAAGAAGAATCCTTTGGAAAACAAAGACGGCTTCACTCCTGAACAACGCTTCTTCCTTGCTTACGGTCGTGTTTGGGCAAGCAACATTGCACCACAGTTTGTAGCTTACATAGTAAACTCAGACACTCACTCTCCTAACATAGCTCGTGTGAATGGTGCACTCCCTATGATTGACGCATGGTATGATACATTTGGCATTAAGCAAGGTGACAAGTTGTATGTTCCTATTGAGAAACGTGCACATATCTGGTAAAAACCTCTCTCTTAGAATATTTTTTTAAATGGCTGGCATTTGACTTCTGTCACAATGTCAGCCATTTGTCATTGTATAGTCGTTGGCACATGGTTTGTTATTTAAAGAGTGTCTCTGGAAAATCCGCAGACATCAAAATAAAAGAATCAAAATAAAAAATATACAACAATGGGAAAGATTATTGGAATCGACTTAGGAACAACTAACAGTTGTGTTTCTGTATTTGAAGGAAACGAACCGGTAGTAATCGCAAACAGTGAAGGTAAGCGTACAACACCTTCAGTAATTGGTTTTGTTAAGGATGGTGAGCGCAAGGTAGGTGATCCTGCAAAGCGTCAAGCTATCACAAACCCACAGAATACGGTATATTCTATCAAGCGTTTCATGGGTGAGACTTACGACCAGAGCCGTAAGGAAGCTGAAAATATGCCTTACACTGTAATAAATGAAAATGGTTACCCACGTATTGAAATCGAGGGTCGCAGATATACTCCACAGGAGATTTCAGCTATGGTTCTTCAGAAGATGAAGAAGACTGCTGAGGATTATCTTGGTCAGGAGGTTACAGACGCAGTTATCACTGTTCCTGCATACTTCTCTGATTCACAGCGTCAGGCTACAAAGGAGGCTGGTCAGATTGCAGGTCTTAACGTTCAGCGTATCGTTAACGAGCCTACAGCAGCTGCTCTTGCTTATGGTGTAGACAAGGCAAACAAAGATATGAAGATCGCTGTATTCGACCTTGGTGGTGGTACATTCGATATTTCTATTCTTGAATTTGGTGGCGGTGTATTCGAAGTACTTTCTACAAATGGTGATACTCACCTTGGTGGTGATGACTTCGACCAGGTAATCATCAAGTGGCTTGCTGACGGTTTCATGGCTGATGAAGGCATCGACCTGAAGAAAGACCCAATGGCAATGCAGCGTCTTAAAGAAGCTGCTGAGAAAGCAAAGATTGAACTTTCAAGTTCTACATCTACAGAAATCAACTTGCCATATATCTCTGCAGAGGGCGGTGTTCCAAAGCACCTTGTAAAGACTCTTACACGTTCACAGTTTGAACAGCTTGCACACGATCTTATTCAGGCTTGTCTTGTACCTTGCCAGAGCGCAGTACGTGATGCAAAACTTTCAACATCAGATATTGACGAGGTTATCCTAGTAGGTGGTAGTTCTCGTATCCCAGCCGTACAGACATTGGTTAAGAACTATTTCGGCAAGGATCCATCAAAGGGTGTAAACCCAGATGAGGTTGTTGCAGTAGGTGCTGCCATTCAGGGAGCTATTCTTAATAAGGAAAACGGAGTTGGTGATATCGTATTGCTAGACGTTACTCCTCTTACATTAGGTATCGAGACTATGGGTGGTGTAATGACAAAACTTATTGAGTCAAATACAACTATTCCTTGCAAGAAGAGCGAAACATTCTCTACAGCAGTCGACAACCAGACAGCAGTAACTATCCACGTACTTCAGGGAGAGCGCCCTATGGCATCTCAGAACAAGAGTATCGGTCAGTTCAACCTTGAAGGTATTGCTCCAGCACGTCGTGGTGTTCCACAGATTGAGGTAACATTCGACATCGATGCTAACGGTATCCTTAACGTAAGTGCAAAGGATAAGGCTACAGGCAAGGAACAGAAGATTCGTATTGAGGCTTCAAGTGGTTTGAGTCAGGAAGAAATCGATCGCATGAAGGCAGAAGCTGAGCAGAACGCTGCATCAGATAAGGCTGAGCGTGAGAAGATTGACAAGATGAATCAGGCTGATTCAATGATTTTCACTACAGAGAATTTCTTGAAGGAAAACGCTGACAAGATTCCTGCTGATAAGAAACCAGCTATCGAGACAGCTCTTCAGCAGTTGAAAGATGCTCAAAAGAGTGGCGATGTTGCAGCTATCGACGCAGCAACAGCAACTCTAAACACAGCAGTTCAGGAAGTAAGTGCTCAGATGTATCAGGGTGGCGCTCAACCAGGTGCAGGTGCACAACCAGGAGCAGATGCTCAGGCTGGACAGCAGGCACAAGGTGGTGCTCAGGCTGGTGAAGACATCCAGGATGCAGACTTTGAGGAAGTGAAGTAATTGTTGATTATCAACAACAAGATATAATAACAAGATAGGGTGTAACTCAAGCAGTTACACCCTATTTTCGTTTAACTAATATTAGTATGTTAGAACTTTAATGATCTAGAATAATTGTCAAATGTAATACGATGGCAATTATTATTGTTCATTAAAGTAAACAGGACTATTACAAAAATCAAAATGATGCCGTTAGATACGGCTAATTTGTCTTATTACTGTTAAACTTATGTAAGAATAAAACAAATAATTTGTTTTATTAAATAATTTTCATTATTTCGCAATAAAAAATGAATAACATGAAACACATAATCACTATCATTGCAGTATTACTACTGAGTGCAAACTCTTTTGCACAAAATTCTTCACTAGAAAAAGACCAAGCTAGACTTGACTCACTACTTAAGCCATTAACCGACCAACGTAAATCTCTAATTTCAGCACTCAATAAGACGAATAACCCAGATTCAATAGAAAAAATGATCAATTTGTGTTGTAAAAAAAGGGAGGAAACGAAATTTAAGTTTGCAAGAGAGAATCCTAATTCCGAACTTTCCCCAGGGCTACTATCTTCAACCATTTTAAATGACGTAATGACAGGATATTTACCATTAGACACACTTAAAGCTTATTATAATAAATTGACCAACAATGCACGTGGTTGTGAAAATGGCATGTCGCTTGGTTCATGCATCAATATGATTGAAAATGTTTCAAAAGGAAAGATGGCACCAATCTTTTCTACTATTGATTATAATAATAAAACATTTAACCTTTCTGACTTGCGGGGGCATTATGTAATTCTTGATTTTTGGGCAAGTTGGTGTATTTTCTGTCGCAGAAATATTCCTAAATTAAAAGAACTTTACGCTAAATATAAAGAATGCGAAAATGGTCTTAAATTGGTATTTGTATCAGTTGACGACAAACATGATGAATGGTCAAAGGCAATTGCTGAAGACGGAATAAAAGATAACATCAATGTTCTTGATATAATGTCATTCAAGGATAAAACAGGGAAGGAATATGCCAAGGATTTCATACGTCGATTGTATTATGTGCAACCGATTCCAACATCGTTTTTAATAGATCCAAACGGAGTAATAGTTGGTCGCATGACTTATAATGAAATAGAAAAGGCACTAAAAAACATATATACACCAAGTAAAACACCAAGTGTAAAATGATATTATTTATATGACTACCATATGCTTTACATCATGCTACAGGTGCATCAAGTCGTTTACTCGACTTCTGTTTTAGGAGTATATAAGACGCCTTATTCGCATCTTTGGCATTACGAAAGTGAGAACTTATGCCTTGCTTAGTTTTGTATAAAACAGAAAACAGACATTTATTTATGTGGGGAATAAATCTTTATCAAGAATTCAACATACAACAATAGGTAGGAATAGCTATTAATAATATCAACCAAATCTGCGCAAAAAAGTTGGTACAATTCAACATTTTTTCCTAACTTTGCAAGAACTAAAAATAAAAAAATGACACTAGAAAACCAAAAAAAAATGAGCGTTTTAAAAATATTCTATATTATCGTTATTTGCAGTTTATCCCTAAGCGTATGCAGCTGTAAAACAGAGCGTCAAAAGGATATAGAAAAGCTTGTATTTCTATTGAATAATACCACAGAATTCGATACATCTCAAGCCATGTGGGATAATCGGCATCAAATGACTCCAGAGGGAATACATAAGGAAATATCATCTATTGATACAACTGAATTTATATCTTACAAAGGGGCAGTATTACAAACGAAGGATAAAAAAGAGTATTTCTGGGTTAGAGGCAAATATCAGGTCATGCTTGCAGTACTGTGCGATGAGGATCAACTTATTCAGTTTACTGATAAAAGATATTCTCCCAGACTCCGCTTTACAGCTTTTGTTGCATTAATGGTAACAAAAAGTAAAAGTCTGGAGAAAATACTACTTGAAAACTATCAAGACACTACAGCAATAAGCATGTTTAATATTGACGAACGGTCTTACTATTGTTTTGGTAGTGAGTTATTGTGTTATGCCCAACAGTATGCAAGCCATGACATTATTTCGAAACAGGACTCTATCCGTAATGACAGCCTTGCTTTGTTCACTCCTTCAACCGCTCAGTATGCTTTTACAAAAAATTTGTTATACAATATAACTCCAAAGCCATCGTATTATCAAAGAATCAAGGAACTCTATGAGAAACATCACATTAATCAAGCATTAAGAGCGATAGCTAGATATCGAAAGCCATCCGATAGAATACTGATTGAGCAGGGATTATGTGCCTATCAAAACTTAGATAAATCAAAGAAACCAGATTTTGAAGCTGATTACAGTGACATTACATACAATGCTCTGACGGCAGTAGAACTTTGGCCTGACAGGTTATTCCAACCTTATCTTCGCAGCATACGTGATTATGAACTACAATCCCATCGTCATAACCGTGAGGTGAGATTCGAGCAACTATTCAGTACTGTTCTTGCGTATCCTGATCCTTGGGCTTACCATTTTGTGAGTGAGACGTTACAACTTCCTATGCAAAAGAGAGACCAATATTATGAAGATGAAAATGCTTCTGACTATCTTGTAAATTGTTTTTATTGTAGTGGGGATGCCCCCTTAAAGCCAGAATATCGGGATCTGCTCAAGAAATACCCTCCTTACTATTCTTATGACCTAAATGAGCTCCTTGAACGTAAAGCAAAATAAATCAGTAACAGGTTTGGGGGGATATATCGTGATTTGCACGCTACTTATCATACTCGTCTTTCATCGGACAGCCAGAGTGGTAAAGAACCTAAATGGATATAACAGCTGCAAAGGTCGGATTTATTTAACAACAACTAGATAGTGTTGCACTACAAATATTTCCATTATAATTAAGATTATAATGGAAATATTTTGTCAATGATTGTAGATAATAACAACATATACTTATTTATATTGCTTCAATAAATATTTTTTAAGGTTATTATTTTTATATTTCATTTGTTTTTCATACTTTTGCCATTGGTTTTAAATTGAAATATAACAACGTCAATTTATTTTAGTTTAACACGAACATGACTTTTTAAAAGTCTATTCTAATAACCACTAAAAAAATATACGATAGGGTATTAATACTATCTGACTCATAATATATTTATGAGTAAATTAAAATCGTTTCGTTTTAACGGAACTTAATTATTTTTTAAAATGAAAAAGATAATAGTTTATATTTTCTTTATAGTTTTAGTGTTACATGCGATCTCTGTTGATGCACAGTCTGTTAGTGGCATTGTACTCGATGTAAAAGGAAAACCGATAGCATTCGCGACATTGGGCTTATATAATGTAAATGATACGAGCACCTTGTTGACTACAGGTTATACCAATTCGGATGGTGCATACAACGTTAATTATCTTCCTACGAAAAAGGATTCCTTAATTTTACAGGTTAGCTGTTTGGGATATACTTCCAAGCAGGTTGTATTTTCTAAGTCAACGAAAAATCTAGGCGTAATGCGTCTTAAAGAGGAAAATTATGTACTTGAAAATGTTGTCGTTACTTCTCATCGTCCTACTTATACCTATAAGGACGGCGTATTGAAAGCACGTGTGGAAAATCTGTCAAATAATAGTGCGGACAAGTTAATAGATGTACTAAAGAGAATGCCAGGTGTTGTTGCTACGGATAATAGCATTATGGTAAATGGAGCAAGTCCTGTAGTTATTATTAATGGTGTTAAGCAACATATTCCCATTTCTCAGCTTATAACTTATCTGTCAACGGTGCCAGCAACAAACACGGAGACGATAGCTATCAATACAAATCAATTAGCAGAAAACAAATTAGGATCTGAGGAAGTGACTATCAGTATAGAGTCAAAGAAAAAAGCTCTTGATAGTTACCAACTCACAAATTCTACGTATGGCCAGCTATTCAGAAAAAGTTCATTTAAGTATGGCAATTATACGGATGCTTTACTTAAGTATGGCAATCTATCAGGTAATGTTTCTTTTGGTCTCAACAACCGTTCTTTCTATAATCGATCTGAGGAAAATGACTATGATGGAAGTAAACTTTCTAGTGATAATAGACTAAAGAAGTTTGCTTATTTCGGCATTATGAATTTTACTTGGACTCCAAAGCCCATAAATGGTTCCATCAATATCTATTGTTCATATTATAGAGATGATGCTAAAAATAAGAAAAATGAAGAATATGCAGCATCGGGTATTGTAGATAAACAGGTAAACAGAAGCAATAAAGATGTGCCAGACCTGCTATCTTTGAATATAGAGTATGATAGCAGTGATTCATTAAGAAATCAGTTTAAGTTGGCTTATGGATTATTAAGCGGAAAGGATGATTTTTCAGAGAATTTCTGTAATAATTTGAATCTGACAGGATTCATGGGAAAGAAAATCAATGGACATCAGCATATTCTCGAGGGACAATATATGTATAAGATTCCAACATTGGAATTCAAAGTAGGTACGCAGGTATATCTTTCAAGATTAAAGGAAAATTATAGGGAAGATGTTTCGCTTTTATCAAACTATGATATCACAGAGAACCTGAATAGTTTCTATACTTCTTTGCAATGGAAATTTCTGCCAAAGGCTTCATTGTATATTGGTGCCAGATATGAGCATACCTATTATAAATATCTAGATGATGGTGATAAGGGTTCCGAAACATATGGTAATTTTGCACCATCTTTGGTTTTTAACTGGAAGGTTCAAAATAATTATGATACTTCTCTTAAATTTTCTTCGGAGAATATTCGTCCAGGATTTTATGATCTTTTGCCTGGAAAAACTATCGTCAGCGATAAGGAATATAGTCAAGGAAATATAACGTTGATGCCGGCTAAGAAGTATAAGTTCATATGGGAAAACCTGTTGTTTCATTATGTCAGTCTGAATGCAACCGTTATGTGGATCAAGGATTATTGGGGAACTTATTATGGCATAAATGAACAAGATATGAGATTCTCGACTAATGATAATATATCGGACTTTATTTCATATATTGGCAGTTTGTCAGTACCGTTTGCTTTTATGAACAATAAGATTCGTGGTTCTTTGAATCTTAGTGGAAGATATAATAAATTTTATAATTTCAAGGATGGAATCGACCAGTCTTATCTTTATGGCAGGAAGGCCTGGCATTCAAATGGAAATCTTTATGTCGGTTATGAGATTACGTCTCGATTCGGCTTCTATCTGAATCCATATTATGAGACAAAGACAAGACGTCTTCAGACGGTGAGTAAGGGCTGCAGCTCAATGAATCTAGGAATGCAATATAAATTATTGAAAGATAAATCTTTGGTACTTTCTCTTACGGCAGATGACATCTTTAATCAAGAACGTGAAAGTTCTAAGATATTCTATGGCGATAAGTCGGTAGCTAATTATGAATGGGCGTCTACACAGAATGTAATGCTCACGCTGTCGTATACGTTGAATCACAATGCTAAGTCTATAAAGATTAACAGAAATGCTAATGACACAGATCGTTTTACGAATAATAACTAAACCATTTGGAAGTAGTTAAGTGCTAATGACCGAAACTTATCATATTTTTAAATGTGTCGGCTCTTGTATCATTCCGTCTCCAAACGACCAATTCTGACTACCATCATTTTCTAGTAAGACAATGATGATATTATTTTTAGTTACTGTTGTAGAATCAGCGATTTGATTAGCGATTTCTTTATATAAAGCTCGTTTTTGAACTAATGTACGCCCTTGTCCTGCAATGATTTGAATATATACTATATCTGAGGTATGGTTTATCCCCAAATAAGTCTCAGGATATTTAATTTGTTGCGGTCCTAGTTCTTCTATGATGTGGAAATAATCATTTTCTGGAATATGAAATTCTTGCATTAAAGAATGGTGGACAGACTTAGATATTTTATCTTTTGTTTCTTGTGAAAACGCTTTAGGTAAACTTATTCTTACAAATGGCATAATATTATTTTTAAATATTGTTACTTTATTATAGACAAACTCTAATGAGTAATTTAGTCCACTTATCAGCACTGAATTTTACAGAAGATATCGAATCTTTTACGATGCTTCTCCTATGCATACAATCTGTGTTTCAAGAAAACAAAATCAATTAATTGTTATCCTATTAGATTGATTTACTCATCTTGCAAATATAGAAATAATATTGTATTGTTTATAGCATGACCCATCTACAATTAATGTTTTTTATTATATATATGGAAGAGAGTACTTGTTTAAAACACTTGTCTCATTGTGGTGTGATTAAATCTGTCCCCCACCCTCAAAAGGTACTTATTACGCTATTAGCAGTTGTTTGTATTATGCCGTTTAGAAGTAAACAACTTATAGGATATCTTCTAAGAATAAATGTTAGTTTCAATTGTCAAACCACAGAAGAATGTACAAAAAAATAAAAGTCTCATGCTTTGATTTATAAAGAATGTATAAAAAGATTGTTTACATTTATCTCGTAAAGAATATTTTGCTATCTTTGTAAGATATAATCTACATAAATGAATCATAAAACCACTTATATTATTATATTCTTACTAGTATTCTGCTCCATATCTGGGTTTGCTTCAAAACAAGATGAACAGAAAATTAACCATCAGAAAACTATTCTTCTTGGGGGAAATGTCTTTGACTCCTTTATCAGAAATCTTCCAGTAAAGGCAAAAGTGACCCTGATGAATGAAGACTCTTTGATTATTGACACAACTACATGCCGCATAAGAGATATTTATTCTAGCTATAGCTTTCATGTACCAGCAGTTGAAAAAAAGTATATAATAAAATGTTCGTCTCAAGGCTATGATGACACCTATTTCTCTTTTATCCTGAAACCTCATAAAGGACAAGACGGATATTTTGTCACGACCCATCGCATGAAGAAAGTTCTTTTGCTTAATGAAGTTACAGTAAAAGCAACAAGAATACAAGTAGCTTATCGGGGTGATACAATTGTTTACGACGCCTCAGCCTTCAATCTCCCAGATGGCTCAATGCTTGATGCGCTTGTCAGACAACTTCCGGGAGCCAAAATCAATGATCGGGGAGAAATATATGTCCATGGTGAAAAGATTGATTACTTGACACTAAATGGAAATGATTTCTTTAAAGGTAAGAATAAAGTTATTCTAGAAAACCTACCCTGTTTCACGATTAAAGACCTCAAAGTTTACCATAAGGACAAGCCTTTAGTTCAGCAAAATGGTATTGAACAAGGGAAAGACTACGTGATGGATGTACGCCTTAAAAAGAAATACGTCAACAGTTCTCTGGTCAATGGGGAAGCAGGAGCGGGCACTAAAGAAAGATGGAAAGCTCGCATTTTTGGTCTTATGATGGGTGACGAGACTCATATTGCAACTTTTGCCAATACTAACAATACGAATGAATACCGCAAGCCTGGAATGGATGGAAGTTGGGATCCTTCATCATCCCCCAAAGGAGTAAAGACGACAAAACAAGCAGGACTTACACTCGAAAAAAATATAGATGGATATCGTACACGCGAAAATCTTGACGTATTAGCAAAATGGGATGATGATAACATCAGAGAAATCGATCACAAAGAATCTTTTTCCTCAGAAGGCAATATCCTAAAAAACACAACTTCAACCACGCATAATAAAAACTTAGATTTATCTTTAACCCAGGTTTACGCTCATGAAGGGAAAATCAATTTCGGTACTGAATTCTTTCTTAACTATAGTAATCAAAAAAGATACGCAGAGAGTATAGATTCTCTTTTTCAGAACAGGTTTATTAATCTTCAAAATTATTATTCGAGCAACAATCACAAAATGTTCGATACAAGACTCCATGTAAATTTAGGTTTACTCTTACCTTGGAGGCACTACCTTAGTTTGGATCTAAACGGAACTTATAATACCAATAAGCCAGATAACAGTAGCACCAACCAGAGTATATATTATGCCGATCTATCAAAATATAAAATACTAGAATACTTTAACGATAATGCTAACCATCACTATTCATATTCAGCAGAATTAGGTTATAGCATACATCTACCAAAAGGCTGGTCATTCGGTCCGTCTCTCTCTTTTATCAATAGACAGGATAACAAGACGCAAAACTACTTTGCCAAAGATTCCTTAGATGATCATCTTGATACAAATAGTTACAATTATCATTCAACCGAACATAAATGGCAGGCAGCATTGGATGTTACTAAGAACATTAACAACTCAATATTCTCGCTAAAGATTCCTGTAGATTGGGCGAAAGAACAGATGTATTATCATCAGTCTTCACTCGACACTATTGCCAAACGCTCTAAAGTTTTATTTAATCCTAATCTGTGGTATAATCGTTTTGGAAAGAATAAACAAACGATCAGATATGACATGAATGTTGAGCAGCCTTCTTTTGATCTTCTCATGCCATATAAAAACAGTATTAATCCTCTATCTTTGGTCATTAATAATCCGAATTTAAAAAACAGAATAACTCACGATTTCCAAATGAGTACAAATATTCGTAATGATTCCATAGACCTTACTTGGTGGATAAAGGCAAATGCAAGCTGTATTCTTCACGAATGGGGCAATCATGTCAATTATGACACCACAACAGGTAGCTATACGTACAGAATGGATAATGTTTCAAAGCCTAATTGGCAAGCTAATATGGAAATGGGATTAGAGAAATACTTGGACCATAAAAAACGAATAAGTCTAGATATTGATGGCAACATTAAGTATGATCATAATGTTGATTTTGATATTGCATATAATAACACAACAGCCAATCTTAGTCTTGTGAAAACCATTCAAACAGGATTAAATGCAAAATTAAACTATCGCTACAAAACATTTTCAGCAGGTATCACAGGAAAGGCAACTGGTAGGTTCTCTAGAAGCGACCGAACAGATTTCACATCTATCAATGCCTATGACTATCAATATGGAGGCAAGTTGCAGTACACTATTCCTATCATCAAATTTACGATAGCGACAGATGCAACTATGTACAGCCGACGTGGTTATAACAGCAGCCTCATGAACACCAATGATTTCATATTGAATGCCCAAATAACACATCCTTTTGTCAAAGGCAGAATTATTGCAAAGCTGCAAACCTTTGACTTGCTTCATCAAATGAAGTCAACAAAGTATTCAGTCAATGCACAAGGAAGAACAGAAATACGGTATAATAATATACCAAGCTATCTAATGTTCTCATTATCTTTTAATCTCATAAAAGGAAAACAAAAATAATAGCTATCTTTGTAATCATAAAAACAAATAACACTTTAAAAATAATGACGTTCTAACTAAAAAAACTTATGTCTTGCTTAGTTTTTTGTGTTGCAGAACTGTATTATTAGTGTATGAAGCAGAAAACTGACATAGAAAGAATATTCCGAACACATTATGAGAAGATGTACAATCTTGCCAGATGCATTCTCTATGATGATGATGAATGCAAGGATGTTGTGAGTGATATATTCTCTAAAATCCTGACAGAACATATTGTGCTTTTACCAGAAAGTGAAGAATTCTACCTTATGCGTAGTGTGAAAAACAGATGTCTGAACATTATCTCTCACAAAAATACGAAGGAAAAGGTAGTGAAATTACTTATGGATGAAAGTGACAATTGTTTTTTGGACGATGACAATGAACTATTCGATCGTCTGATGCAAATCATTGACAATCTAAAACCTCCTATTCGTAAAATGATTCTTCAACTGCGTTATTCGCAGGAAATGTCATATCAAGAGATTGCGGAACATGAAGGGGTTAGTAAAGTCACAGTTTACAATCATCTTTCTCAAGCGATAGACTTTATTCGTAAACATTTAAAATAAGCAAGACTATGATTAATAAAACGATAGAAGAAAAAAACAAGATGCTCTTAGACATACAGGAACATCCTGATAGATATTCCGAAGAACAGCTCAAAGAGCTACTAGAGGACGAGGAAATAAAATCTTTAGTTCATGATAGTGCAATTATCAAACGGGCGATTATAAAGCAACATCCTCAAAAAGTAGATGTAGATGAAGCTTGGCAACAATTTTCACAGACACATTCTATGCACCAGCATAATTGGATTAAAATCGCAGCCTCGATAACGGGGATAGTCTTTCTTTCAGGAGTGGCTCTGGCTGCTGTTATTCAATTAGGAGTATTCCATTCTTCACAGAGTGTTAAGCCTACTATAAAACCGAATATAACAGAGCCTGTAAAGAGTAAGGTAATTACTAAAACAGAAAACGAAATCAAGAAGGATTCCACTGTTATGAAACCTGTTGTATTTGAAAATGCAGAGCTGGGAGATATTCTGTCCCAAATGGCAAACTTCTATCATGTGAAGGTTATCTATAAAAATGAAGAAACTAGTAAAATACGCTTATACTTCAATTGGGATAAGCAGCAGTCTTTAAATCATTGTCTTGAGATACTGAATGGTTTTGACCGTATCAATATCATCTATTCTGATAACACTATAACTGTAGAATAATGATGAGGAAAACTATTTTAATTCTATTATGCACATTGAGCATTCATCTTTCAGCCCAACGTGTTAGTTATCATTATAATAACACGCCTATATCAGCTATCCTTGCACAATTGAATAGTGAGCAACATAATTATACGATCAACTTTATTTATAATGAGTTGGAAGATTTCCATGTGACGGCAGACATTAAAAATAAAAGCATACCTGATGCCATCAGACAGATGATAGGATTCTATCCTATCAAAATGGCAACAATGGATGGAAATATTCTCCTTGTTGAGTGCACTCAGAAGGCTGGTCTACACTATAAAGGGCAAATCGTTGATGAGCATGGCGAAGCAGCTGAATTTGCAAACATCACTCTCTTATCACCAACAGATTCTACTATTATCGGTAATGGGGTAAGTAATGAGAATGGTTATTTCGTCATTCCGTGCGAATCACAGAAAGTAATAGCTCGTATCTCTTATGTAGGTTACAAAACTATCAACCAAACATTTACCCATCCAAATATTGGACTTATCAAACTTGCGCCTTCTCAAATGATGATAAAAGGAGTAGTTGTAAAAGGCCGCCTGATTACGCATTCAGCAGAAGGAGCAACTGTCAATATCGAGAAAAGTCCGTTGGCGAATATTGGTTATGCTTCAGATGTACTGAAACATCTACCATTTGTTATTCTGAAAAATAATGTTTACGAGGTTATAGGCAAAGGGACACCACTTATTTATATCAACAATAGATTAGTTAACGATAACATAGAGCTAAAGCAGCTTAATTCCTCTGAAATAAGGAATGTGAAAGTAATCGTTAACCCTGGCGCAGAATACGATGCTACTGTAAATTCTGTCATCCGGATATCTACAATCAAAACCAAAGGCGAAGGCTTTAGTGGCATTGCCGATGGGAATGTAAGTGCTGAGCGTGTATTGTCTCACGAAGCAGGCGGAACATTGAACTATCGAAAAAACAATCTGGATATTTTTGGATCTGCAAGATACTCTAGAAATATGTTACGAGCAAATCAAACAGGTGATACTCATTACGGAGATAGGCAAGACAGTGATAAACTTAAACTCAAAGGACGAAACTTCACACTGTTAACGACTTTAGGTACTAACTATCAATTGAATAGCCGCTCTTCGGTAGGATTACGCTATCAATACACTGACACCCCAAGTAATAACTTCAATTGTTTTGACGACTTGGAAGGACAGCACTTAGGTATCATAACTAATCGTGCCGCATCTAAAGACTATAGACAGCGAACATCTAAGCGCCACTACGTGAATGCTTATTTAGACTACGGGGTCAATGATGAAACCTATTTAAAACTTGATATGGACTATCTTAATGGAAGTAGCAATGATAAGCAGAACTATTACATTGCTACAAGTAATCTAGGTTCACGCAATAATGCTAAGAATCAACTCTATTCAGGAAGACTTATTTTAGCCTCTCCGTTATTAGGCGGAAATGTTAAGACTGGTATGGAAGCCTCATACACAAACAATAATAACAACTATGATGTAGTGGATGGTTCAACCTTGCAAAACGATCTCCATTCTACCATAAACAAAGCATATCAGCATCTTTATGCCGGATTCGCAGAATATGATCATCCATGGGGCGAGCATTGGAATGCGAGCATCGGATTGAGATATGAATACACTAACTTTAATTACTTTGTAGACGGTATAAAATCGTCAGAAGCCAGTAAGTCTTATGGGGGCTTTTTCCCTTCAGGATCTATTGCCTACAATAATGGAGATTTAGATATTTCTCTCGCATACCGATATACAACGCAACGCCCTTCTTACTTTCAACTACGCAATGCTGTAGCAATTAATAGTCCGTATTCATACGAAGGTGGAAATCCAGAGTTACAACCTAGCAAAACAAATATGCTTACGCTAACATTAGCATGGAAAGACCTCCAGTTTATTTCAACCTACGCAACAGTTAAAGATGGTATTTCATACATTTATGATCATTATGAGACCAATGATTCTATTTCGTTCTTTCAAACTCGCAATTTGGATAGACATTACATGAACTTTTCAGCCAACTACTCTCCTACACTATTCAAAATATGGAAACCAGCGTTGCAAGTGAATTTCACGAAACCATTTATTTCATACAACAATCAGAAATACAACAAGCCAAACTGGTATTTTGAAATGGATCATCTCATTGAACTCTCTAAATCTTTTAATGTGGGGTGTGAAATAGACTATACTACAGCTGGACATACTGATAACGATGTGATATATTACTTTGCAAACTCTTATGCTGAACTATACTGTATAAAAACCTTCTTAAATAACCGACTGCGATTCAACTTAAGTGTTACTAACATATTCAACACGAGTCGTGAGAAATGGCAAATTAACACGAATGAGATTATTAGTAATAAATGGAATGATAATGATAAGAGGACATTTAAACTTACTATTACTTACCGCTTTAATGAGTCGAAGAGCAAATATAAAGGAACAGCATCTACAGATGAATTGAAACGACTATAAACTATATCGATAAAGAATTATTAGCTTTTTACGTAAGCTAGTTAATATCTCGACTACTCTCTCTTAAGCAAAATAGAATTATTATTATCGGCACAAACTCTCTCGTTTAAACATTATGAAGGTCGAATACTCTCACTTGGGTATTCGACCCTTTGATTACATTGGCTTCTTACCTCAAAAAAAATAATCATAAGCCAAAGAAAACATTTCTTGGAACAGACAGTTTATCGTCAGCTAATAAACTGGACACTAATGATGAGGGGGCATATTAAATTTCTGTTTTAAAAGCTACAACAGCATTTCCTTTTATTCGTATTACATCAGGCTCACCATTCTTAAGACCTACATTAACTTCCATCGAGCCAAGTCTGTTAATGGTCTCCCCTTGCCGTGCTTTAAAACTATAACTGTCTCCTTTTGTATGTACTATGCCGTTCTTTACTAAGTAGCCACCTAAGGGTCCATTGGCATTTCCTGTCACAGGGTCTTCATTAATACCTATTGCAGGTGCAAACATACGTCCGTAAACCAATACGTCAGGCGTATCGGAATCAAATGTAAATACAAAATAACCATTACAATTTATTTTGGAACTTAATCGAGACAGCTCTCCCAAATCAGGTTTTAGATTATTAAGTTTGCTACGACTTTTGATACCAATCATCACCTTTGAATGACCTGTTGAAGCTATTTGTACAGGACAATTCAAATCAGCCTCATCCACAGAAATCCCTATAGCTTTATATATATCATTAACAACTTCTTTAGAAAGAGATTTACTTAAACTGAATTGTCCCTGAGTCATTACAATATGGTAGTCATCTTTTTCTTTTATCACTTCAAAAGGTAAAATACCAACTTCTGTTTTCATCCGCAAAACACAAGAATCCAAATTTTTCTCCTGTGCTAAGGCATACATTGCACCAATAGTAGCATGACCACAAATCGGGACTTCCTTTGTCGGTGTGAAATACCTTATAATTCCATCATAAGATGTATCATTTGAAGAAAAGATAAATGCTGTTTCAGAATTATTCAGTTCGCGAGCAATCATCTGCATCTCACGCTCACCTAGCCCATCAGCATTAATAACTACTCCAGCAGGATTCCCCTTTAATTTCTCAGTAGTAAATGCATCTACTTGATATACTATTAACTTTCTCATATATTCTGTTATTAAACTCAACTACAAATATACATATTGTAATTGATTAGAACAAGCAAATCGGTGTTTTTGTGGCATTTCGATCGGTGTTTTTGCGGTATTTCAACCGGCATTCTTGCGGTGAGATTAAGTATTGTATTTTGATGTAGGAGATATTAGATTTAAATGTTTATTAATGGCGTTAGTAAAACCTTACAGTCATATACTGAACTTTCGCAAGTGATTCATCACTTGCGAAACTTTAGTTAAGTATATCATCAAACGAAATATAAGTTACTATCTTTGATAATATTAAATTAAGATGATGCTTATTTGACTTAATTGTGAGATATTATTTTAGTTTTTGTACTAATAGGGCTATAAAATCAAAAAAAACATTTAAATTTGCGTTATGAATATTATGACTACATATAATGATCAATAATTAGGTTACTCTATAGAGATAAAACTTCAAGGCATTATATACAAGTTGATATTATTGCACAGGACATAATTTGGAATTGGTAAAATAATATATATTAAGGATATGAAATACTTTATTAAAAACATCAAAATAAATAAGTTGTTCCATTTGAATAACTTTGATATTAGTATTGATGATGAGGAGTACCCAAATCTTATTATAACCGGGAAAAATGGTAGTGGCAAAACGATCTTACTTAATGCTATTTCTGATTTCCTTGATAAAATAAAAGGGGATACGACGATGAATTTCTTATCTTATGGAGAACACGTTGAGAATAATGAACGTATATTAAAAAATCCGTCTCTTGATGATCAGTCAAAAAGAAGTTTAACTTCAGAATTGCAGATGTGGAAAGATCAATATAATTCATTTTATGGCAAAATTGATGTTGAATTTAATAATGTATCAGACATAATAGACAAGTATAATAAGGATGAATTTGTTATTGCATTTTATCAAGCTGATAGAAAGGTTAGGATGGATGAAAACAAGAATCCAACTAAACCTGCTATAAATAGGCGTGGTGGAGTAAAAGATACATCTACCAGCCAATTCTTGAATTTTCTGTCAGACTTAAAAATACAAGAGGCTCTGGCACGTAATGAGAATCAAATAAAAGATGCAAATAATATCCGTGCATGGTTTGACGAATTTGAGGTTCTTTTGCAGTCTATTTTTGAGGACAAAAACTTGAAACTCGAATTTAACTATAAGGATTATAGCTTTAGAATTAATACTGGAGGAAAAAGTTTTAAGTTTACCGAGATGTCTGATGGTTTTGCTGCAGTAATAGATGTTGTAGCAGATCTGATATTGAAGATGCAGAGTGAAAACTCATTGACACGGGCATATCAGAAAGAGGGTATCGTATTAATTGATGAAGTGGAGACTCACTTACATCTTGGATTGCAGAAACTAGTGATGCCTATGTTATCTAAGATTTTCCCTAATATACAGTTTATCATCACGACACATTCTCCATTTGTATTGAGTTCGATGAATAATGCTGTCGCTTTTGATCTGGAGCATCGCGAAAAGATTTCAGAATTGACTGAATATTCTTATGAATCATTGGCAGAAGGTTATTTCGGAGTAAAAACAACATCCAGCTATGCAAGAATGCAATTAGATAATCTGAAAGGATTATTAGAGAAAGAGACCTTAACAGAAGAAGAGAAAAAAACTGTAAAGTTGCTTAATGCAGGTTTTGAGAAAATACCGGAGATGATATCACCAATATTGGTAGGTGAATATCGTCAGTTGGTAACATTATATTCAGAAAAGATAACAGGACTTCAGTAATATGATTAAAGTATCAAAAAGTGAGGATGTTCCCGAGTCGCTATCAACGACTAAAGCATATGATGGTGAAGATGTTAAACGACAACTATTCAAAGACCAGAATTCTAAATGTTATCTTTGTGAACGCCATCTTACAACTGATTTTGAGATAGAACATTTCAAGAGTAAAGATAATTATTCACAATTGATTCAAGATTGGAATAATCTCTTATTGTCATGTCGCTATTGTAATGGTAAAAAACTAAACCATTTTGATAACTTATTGAATCCGCTGACTATGAATATTGAGGAGGAGATAAAACAAGAGGTTGATTTTACGAACACAAAAGCCAAGTTTACTTCTATCCATGATGAAACAGAAGCTGGTAAACAGCTAATAGAATTATTACAACGTTTGTTTAATGGTTCTAAAAATATAAGGACTCTAAAGGAAGAAAACTTCTTTAACTATTTTATTAGTAATATAAACAGATTTCAAGAGACTGTTAATAACTATCTTTTGAAGCCTACCCCACCAACAGAAAACGAAGTAAGAACAGCACTTGGTGTAGATAAAGAGTTCTTAGGATTTAAATATTGGATAATTAAGAGCAATTCTACTCTTAATAGCAGATTCTCTAAAGACATTGTTTGGAATAAATAAAAAAGGTTTCTATGCTGTGACTAAAGTTATAAGTATAAAAGATTTTTTTAGAAATGATGAAACAGATGAACTAACATGCGAATATGCATTATATTAGTATTTGCTTATTTCTTAGTTATCCATTTTAATGTACTTATATTTAAAATGGCAATTAATCAAATATACTGATTATGAATTAAAATCAAATAAAATATGAGAAGCCTTAATGAATTTGAAAAGGAAGTCGTTAAATATATGGTATTAAAAGACAAACCAGAACAAGAGCTTTTTATTTATAACTTGCTTTATAGGTTTTGTGGTGCATACTATATTGAGTGGAATGAAGAGATGACCGAAATAATAGTTATGTATTCTGTAGAGCAAAATTGGGAACAAATAAGACAAAAATTATTTGATTTCATCGTCTTAATTCAATATTTGGATGAAGAGAAATATATCGGTATATTTTCTTCGAATATAGGACAAAATGAAAGAAAGATATATGACCATAGTAAACATGAATTGGAAGGAGATAATATTAAGGAATATAAAATTTATAGGAAATTAGATAGAGTTTATTCTTTAATACCTACAAAATATACTCAATTGTTTTCTGGGATTGGCAAAGATATAAATAAATATGCATCATCATCGTACCATGTAACGCAAGCATTGATTGATTTTGCTAATCATAATTTTGAAACAAAGAGTGAAATACAATTTAGAAAAAATATGTGGGCAACTTGGGTTTCAATTATTATAGCGTTTATAATAGGTTTAGCAGGAATAATAATTAATTGTTTAAAGTAGAATTTTATAATTAATAGTTATGAGCAAAATAAAATTATATCAGGTCGATGCTTTTACAAGCACTTTGTTTTCGGGTAATCCGGCTGCTGTATGTGTGTTGGATTCTTGGCTAGATGATAAACTGATGCAGAGTATCAGTAGTGAGAATAATCTCGCAGAGACAGCTTTCTTAGTGCCTCGTGGTAAAGATTATGAGATAAGATGGTTCACTCCTTCTATCGAGGTTGACTTGTGCGGGCATGCTACTCTGGCATCTGCATTCGTGCTGTTTGATGTGCTGGGATATTCTGGAAGTGCTATTAAATTTTATTCTTTAAGAAGTGGACTGTTGACCGTGACAAAGAAAGATGACTTGCTGATGATGGATTTCCCAACTGATGATCTGGAATTGCTCGCTGAGGAACAGAACGCAAAGATAGAAGCTTGTATAGGATTGAAACCGATAGAGACATACAAGGGAAAAACAGATTTCATCACAGTGATAGAAAAAGAATCTGATTTAAGGAATTTGCAACCCGATTTGCATGAGGTATCAAAATTGAAGGGCAGAGGACTGGTGGTTACCGCAAAGGGCGATGATGTAGACTTCGTATCGCGATTCTTTGCACCTCAAACCGGAATACCTGAAGATCCTGTTACAGGTTCTTCGCATACTTCATTGCTGCCTTTATGGTCAAAGAAACTTGGAAAGACTTCGCTTGTAGCACGACAACTATCAAAGCGTGGGGGACAACTATTTTGCGAATTTAAAGGTGACCGGTGCTTAATAGGGGGCAACGCCAAATTATATCTTACGGGAGAAATCTATCTATAGAAGTTTTATTCTCTGTCATTCTCTCTAAACGCAGAGGGAGGAAGAGAATGATTTAATAATCGAGGAGTGTAATATTTAATAAATGATTATGAAACTGATTTATATATATCATAGTGGGTTCGACATAGTGGGTGATGACATAACAATCATCATGGATTATTAGAAAGAACCTAAAAATAGAATTTATCGATAATTCTATTACTTGCAGTTACGGCATTGAGGCAGGAAGCAAATTTATGCATTTCAGCGACTCTAACGAAAATCATTATTATACTTATGCGGGTATAGCTGTACATCGACTGAATGCAGAGAGTATGGCCGTAGCCCGTTGGGATATAGGGACATACCGCAATTATAGATGCAGGAATGCTCAATAATTAACTGGGGTTTACTCCAACATAGCACAATTAATAATTAAAAAGAATTACATACACTTCTGCAAGAGGAAGAGAATATTTGGTACAAAAAAAACTTGTAAATATTACTTACAAGTTTTATCTTTTCAGAATTAGTTTTTCTTTTCACGATAACCTTCCAGTGAACCGAATATTTATTAGGATCCTCCAAGTCGTAATCATGCTCTTCTACTGGTGGACGAACGAATTCAAAGTCAGTAAATAGCGTTTTTATATCGTTGATATCCACATAAAAATGCGGACTACTGAACCTTGGCAGATGTCAATGAGTTGCTCAGTGCTATCATTGGTCATAATCCGAAGTTCCATAAACGTTTAAGAGTGTATAATTTAAATGTCACATGATGAATGGATATTCACTTGCGAAAGTTCAGTCATATCTTTTCAAGAAGAAGGTTTGTATTGTTGCAAACAATTATTATCTTTGCGTCACTAACCGGTCATAGAAAAATGAAAAATATAAAAATGTTTGAAAAAACATACATAACATACATTTTATGGTTAAATCGTTTATAATCAGCATGTTTACTTATGTATGATATAGGCATATCATACATGTTTCATACATGAATCATACATGGTTTTTAAACGATTTCTACGACAAAACAGGGTACGTAGCTAATTTATATAATCTAAACAGCGATTTTTCAAAAACAAATTTATACAATTTTATTTACAATAGTCACATAATAAACTATCTGTTAAAACGTTACATCTGACAAATATGCTAATGAAGCAAACTAGGTTTGAGAGAATCTCCCACTCGCAAATCTGAGACGTCTGTTGCCTAACCAGGGATTTAAATTAAGAAGAATATCTGTTAGTCAGAAATACGAGGTTTTTCTAAATGAATATCCGACCAATCATCATGTGTAAAGGCTTTCAGTATAGGTTTTAAAGTAATGTATAGTGTTTTAGAAAGTATAATCAGAAATGTGTATAATAATAGGTCATGGGCAGCGCAACAGAAATAAAATCACGGTTTTCGTTACGCTATTGAGTAATAAGGCCCTTATCACTCGGCAAAGCATGTAGGATTACAGAGTAATAAGGGCCTTATTACTCTGTTTCATGTATGTTTTTAGACCATCATACATTAGCTAACAAATTGAATAACAAAACGTTATACAAAAACATGTAGGATATTGGATTTTTTTAATCCAAAAAAAAAAAAATTGCAACACAAAGAACATTGGAGATGTCAAAAACAGACGAAAAATATTTCGCAAGAGTAAGAAAGACAGGTAAAGTCGGCATGAAAGAAATCGCCTATATATGGGCCCATGAAGATTGAGGCCACAGACACAATAAGCCAAATATATTGCTATTAACAATAAAAATATTATCTTTGCAAGAAAAATGTATATTCTATCAAGCAAGGATTATACAATACATACATTTAACGTGTATAATAAGCCAAATACATTTGGATAATGAAACATAATAATTTTATTGCCACATTATTTCATTTGACCGTCCTACAGAAACGACGACAAAATAACGAGGAACTGCAACAAGAAGACGAATGAAAAGCAGCCATATACTACCCTTCCAATAATGCTCATCAAAAGCAGCAAAAAGTATGTAGGTAACCATTCGATTGAAGTCAAGTGGAAATAAGCAACATTCTTCAAAGATTTTATTCTACGGTTGAGCATTGATTTTCTACGGTTCAAGCATTTCATCGTTGCATATATAGGAAAATAAAGACATATTTGCACCTGATAAAAAAAAATCAAGATATGGATGGGGGTATTTCTATATATTTTTGTCTTATTAAAAAATAGAAATGTAAATGAAGAGATTATTAGAAGTAATAGTACTATTTCTCATCAGTGATATTCGAATTTTCATAGGAGAGAACGATTCTATCCAGAGCACTATTAAAATGTTTCGGTTAAGTTTTTCTGTCCATCAACTCCGTACAGGCACGTCTCCCCCATTGGGCGTTGTCAAGAGTCATAGCGTTGACGAAGTCTAACTGATGCCACACATCAACTTCAGCAAATAAGTCAAATTAACAATAATAACAAAAACGAACAAAACAATCAGCACATCCATGCTCATCATGGCTTTTGTAATGATTTTAACAGAGAGATTACAACATGTTTAATAGATTAATAATCAGCACACTTCTATTTTCTTTAGAGAAGTATGGCGAAAGAAATGCATTCTGCATTGACGGAGAATACTATAGCTATGCCCGTTTGAAAAGAAGAATCGCGGCAGTGAGAAAAGTATTGCATAATGTAAGTGATGAAAATATTGGTTTGGTAGCTAACGATGACTTGGATACTTATGCATCTATCCTGGCCGTATGGATGGAGGGTAAATGCTACGTTCCACTGCATCCCGACCAACCTTTAGACAGATGCATGGATATCATTAGTCAGGTGAAAATAACAACAATTCTTGACTCGTCGGATAGTACCAGATACAACTATAACAACGTTATTAAAACGTCAGCACTAAACGATGAAAAAGAACTGGTATCTCCCCAAAAACAAAAGGACAGCGGTTTAGCTTATATACTGTTCACATCAGGTAGCACCGGAAGACCAAAAGGTGTACCTATAAGTCGTGGTAACGTAGCAGCATTCGTTGACTCGGTGGAAAAACTAGGGATTACACTGAAACCAGAAGACCGATGCCTACAGATGTTTGACCTTACGTTCGACCTTTCGGTACAATCGTATCTTCTACCCCTCCTTGCTGGAGCCTGTGTTTACACCGTGAGCTATAAGGAAATAAAATATCAAGCAGTGTTCGCTTTGTTTGATGAATACCATCTCACCGCGGCTCTTATGGTGCCGTCGGTGATACATTGTCTAAGGCCATATATGAAGGAAATTAGCATTCCCGAGATGCGATATTCACTATTCTGCGGAGAAGCTCTAAATATAGATGACGCCAAGGCATGGTATGAATGTGTACCTAATGCGAGCGTATGGAATATGTACGGACCGACGGAGTGCACCATTTATTGCACAGCTTATCAAATGCGCGTCTTCTGCGCCGATAAGCAGATTAACGGTAACGTATGCATCGGCAAGGCTATGCCTGGAGTTAAGACCATGGTAATAGATGACGAGGGCATTCCATGTGCTGCTGGCATCAAAGGCGAACTTTGTCTTGCAGGAGCACAACTCACATCAGGATATTGGAACGACGAGAAAAAGAACAATGAGGCTTTTTTTGTGGCTGACGATGGTACAAGATACTATCGCACTGGCGACATCTGTGCCAACGATACTACAGGCGACATAGAATATTACGGAAGAAAAGACTCGCAAGTGAAAGTAAATGGCTACAGAGTGGAACTAAGCGAAATAGAATGTGTGGCAAGAAAGTATTATGGCGGAAAAATGGCTGTAGTTGCTATTGTCACAGATAATGGCTCAGGCAATACTATAAAGATGGCAGTAGAACAAGCTGAAGACAATAATGGATTTGAATTGAAGAGTTTTTTGCAATCCAAATTGCCCCCATACATGATTCCGCGTGAGATACATTTTCTGAAGAAGTTTCCACAAAATACAAATAATAAAATAGATAGAAAACAAATAAAAGAATTAATAGGATGACTAGAGAAGAAGCACTTGAAGCACTCCGCAGCATATTTGCCGAGGTGCTTGACGAAAAAGACATTGAACTTGATTACCAAATGACCGCCAACGATGTAGACCGATGGGATTCGATAACAAACATGACTATTATCAGTGAGATAGAAAGCAAATTCAATATCAAACTGAAGCTTAGAGAGATCATAAAACAGAAGAACGTGGGCACACTGTGCGACACAATAGTTTCTAAAAGTAAATAAACGATAGCAAATGGAATTTCTCTCAATACCATTCGCTGTATTTATTCTGGTGGTCTTCGCACTATATTATGCGAGAGCCAACCGGCGGTGGCAGCACTTCCTACTGTTTGCTGCCAGTTTGGTGTTTATAGGCTATTACCATATAGTGTATTTGGCTTATGCTATAGGCATCGCTTTATTCACTTTCGAAGCAGGAAAGCTTCTGCATAAAAACATTGAAAGCAAATGGCGCGCATGGATATTTACCACATCTATCGTCATACTGGTGGGCATTTGGCTCACGGCACGATATGCGTCACCACTATTTCCACTGGGAATATCGTTCTATACCTTTCAGGCTTTGTCGTATCTGATAGAAATCAACTGGGAAGAAGAACCAGAAGACGACCTCATGGACTTCATGCTATACATGCTGCTCTTTATGAAATTCCTATCAGGTCCTATAGAGCGAGCTTACGACATGCTGCCGCAACTCAAAGAAAAGCATTCATTCGACTACGATAATGTCACAGCTGGACTGAAACTCGTGGCATGGGGAGCTTTCATGAAGTTGGTGATAGCCGACCGCATAGCACCGTCGATGAACATGGTGCTCGATGATGTGCATTTGGCGACTAGCGCTCAGATGTTACAAGCCACGCTCCTGTATCCTATCCAACTATATGCCGATTTTGCGGGATACACCAATATGGCACTTGGATTAGGTGCGATGTTCGGTTTCCGGTTGTCACCGAACTTCGATCGACCGTTCATCTCGCTTTCCACAGGCGAGCTATGGCGCAGATGGCATCAGTCGCTGTCATTCTGGTGCCGTGATTATATTTTCACGCCCGTTTCAGCCGAAGTGAGACGATGGAAGAAATGGGGTATCTATTTTGCCCTGCTCGTTACCTTCGTCACTATTGGCGTATGGCATGGGGCTGGATGGACTTTCGCCCTTTACGGACTATTTCAGGGACTCGTCATCATTTATGAGACCGCAACAAAGACCGGACATGAACGTTTTAGAGCGAAAGTAGGTGATCGTATCTATCGTCCACTAATGATGATCCGCACCTATCTGCTCTTTGCCGTGTCGCTACTCTTTTTTCGTGTGTCCAATGTGTCGGATGTATTGTACGTTTATCAGCATCTGCTGAATTTCAACATTAATGATGGAAAGGAACTTCGCCTCGGTCTGAATGACAATCAGTGGATAGCTTTTGGAATAGCCGTAGTGGTAATGTTCGTAATGGAATTCATTAATTCGCATAAGGATATCATCAAGTGGACAACAACTAAAAAGGCATACATACGCTGGACACTATATTTCGTGCTAGTTATGCTTATTTTCTTTTACGGAAATTTTGGTGTTGAGAATTTTATTTATATTCAGTTCTAAATTTATATGAAACATAAGATATTTATATTCTATCTGAAGTGTGTGCTCATTCCATTGCCCTTCATAGCACTGTTGATTTTTTATATTATGAGTGATCCGTTTATGGTAATTCGAAAATATTCAGATTATGATGCACCAGAGGTAGCCCAAAGCGAAGGCGTTATTTCATGGAACAAATACAAAGCTAATGAGAAATCAATGCACTTTGATTCGTTTCTTATGGGCACATCATGCACTAAAGCTTTCCACATCAATGAATGGTCTAAATATACAGGTGGCAAGGGCTTTCGCATGTTTAGCAATAATGAAGGAGCAGGCGATTTGTTGCTCAAGATGCAGGCTCTTGATTCTGAAAAAGGTCAGAAAATAAAAAATGTGCTCATTGTAGCGGATAAGCAATTCTTTGAAGAAAACCATCCCCAACCAGGCATCATGCATTCCATGCCTCCAGAGGTAACAGGACAGAGTGAAATTACATATCAGATGGATTATTTCCAGGGATTCTGTACGCCTATGTTTCTCATTCCGTATCTTAGATATAGGATTTTCCATGAATATGACGATAAAACAATGAACGGTATCATCAACAACGACGGACGGATACGGAATTCAATAACAAATGATGCCGTATTATGTCAGGATGCTGCCATTAAAAAAAGTGGGGAGAAATATTGGAAAAATCAGTCATGGCCTAAAGAACATTATACAGCGTTTACATATGCTCCGACTATAAAGACAGAAAGTATCTCGTGCTTAATGCAAATAAGAAGTATTTGTCAACGCCATGGAGCGAATGTAAAAATTGCTATCGGTCCAACGTTCAATGCCAAACAGATGAATCCTAAAGATATCGTGACATTAAAAAAGATATTTGGTGATAAAAATGTCGTTAACTTTTCAGATAATTTTCACTCTAAATTTCGCAATTACCATTATTTTTATGATAAAGCGCATTATCGGGATGTGGTGGCCAATGCTATTATGAAAGAGTTGTATGCACAAAAATAAAAGATCGAAATGAAAAAAAATCATTTTATCTATATATCAATCTTATGTTTCATCATCTTCATCAACCGAGTCTTTTTCTATTCTATCGGCTATGTATGAGCCAATGAAGGCTGAAGGCACAGATATCGCTAACCAGATAACGTAAGCACCCGAAAATATCATGAAAAATGAGTATAATTCAAATAACAATAAAGCATAAAATGACGCAGAGATTATGGATAATGCTGTTATCCACCATTTATTGCCATGATAGAAATACAATCCAACTAACGTGGAGAGTATTGCCACCACTGACACGATAGCACAAGATATAAAGATGTTATCGCCTAAAGAAAAAATCGCAAGAATTTGCAAAGACCAAATAATTGCAATTATTACAATGGTTATTGTATATAAGGAAATGTGTCGTATCATTATCTGTCATTTAAACTTGTAAAAATATAAGAATTGTTATTTACCTTTACCTCTATTTTTCTCTTATCAAAATAAAGTATTATCTTTTCAGGTAACTTCTCTGTCTTTGGAATTGAATAAATATAATTATTATCAATAACACTAAAGCCACGACCATCTACGGTCACTAGTTCTTTTATTAAACTTGTTATATTACTAGTCGTTGTTACATTGTCAGAAACACTATCATTGTGCAAATAGTTAACGTTATCAACACCACGGAATAGAGATGTGATGTTTTGATTTACATCATTAACAATCTTAATTTTCTTAATGTCATCAATAGCAGTTCCTTCTACATGAGGTCCTAAACAAGGATGACCCAAACTCAAACTTACGACTTTATTACACTGTTCTATATCAAAACTCAATATATAATATAAGCTGTCGTGTGATAATTCGTCAGCCTCAAATCGTTGCATCTTAGCATTTACTATACGATAGTTTTTATAGTTAACTGTATACACATCCATACACACCCCACTCGTTACAAGGATGAATAGAATTAAGGTAATGCTAAAGAATATTATTGTTTTTATCTTCATATATTAGTATTATGGTTTATAATAGTTTTTATGGTGTGGTTAATAATAATGCAAAAGTAATATATTTATTTTGAAAAAGCAACATTTTAATCTTTATCATTGTCTTTTTCCAAACTAGTTCCTCTTAATCTGATTCACCATAGGATGAGAGGAAGGATAATAAAACTTATATAGTATGTATGAGGCCTATTATTTATTAAAACAATTATTCTAATGGTAAAAAAGCAATACTTTTGCAAGTACTATAAATAGAAAAAAGAACCACTTTTCTTGACTAAGCGAAATATACAAAATATAATAGCAACAAAGAGTAATTCTTTCAAACAATTTAAATGACACAGTATGTATTATAAAAAGCTTTTGAAGTTTGAACCTCTTTTTTGCGAAAATAGATTGATACTTCCAAAATAATTACTAAATTTGAACCCGATTTATATAATCGACCGCTTAAATCGCAGAAACTCATGAAAAAATATATCATCTACAATTTTATTATTGTCACAATCGTTTTATCTGCATGTACAGCGAAACACAAATCCTATGAGATTGGCGTTTCGCAATGTTCTAGTGGTGAGTGGCGAGAGAAGATAAACAATGAGATGCTGTCAGCTCAACATCTCTATGACAGTGAAGCAGAAATAAAAATCACCAATTGCTATAACGATCCTAAGTTGCAAGTAAGACAAATTGATAGTCTTATAGATGCTGGTGTTGATCTATTGATTGTAGCTCCTTACGAATATACCCAACTGGCACCTTCGCTCACCAAAGCAAAGAAGAAGGGTATTCCTGTGGTACTCTTCGACCGTAAAAGTAAGAGCAATAACTATACCGCATATATAGGTGGTGATAATGTTGAGGCAGGTAGGAAACTAGCCAACTATGCCCTGAGCATGATTCGGGATGGAGATGTGAGGACAGAAGGTCGCAAACCTATAGTTTGGGAGATGACTGGTCCAATGACAATGTCACCAGCTAAAGATCGTCATGAGGGATTTTATGGCATTATAAAAAAACAAACTAATATTGATTATTTCAATACTGAAACCGATTGGACTCCCGAAGACTGCTATCGCCAGATGAAAGCATATCTTAAGTCAGGTAAGCAGGTGGATATTGTATTCTGCCATAGTGATATTGATGCTGTAGGAGCTTTCAAGGCTGCAAAGGAAGTCGGAAAGGAAAAAACCATAAAATTTCTTGGAGTTGACGGACTTCCAGGTAAAGATGGAGGACTAGAGCAAGTGAAGAAAGGTGTCCTTACTGGTACCTATATATATCCTACTCACGGCGAAGAGATTATTCAACTGGCATTGAATATATTAGATCGTAAGCCTTATGAACGTAATAAGACTATTCAGAGTTTTGTTGTTACGCCACAAAATGTGAACGACATCATTATGAGTACCAACTTGATTATGAAGCAAAACAACTATCTTGTTACTATTCAGAACAAGCTGGAGAATTATCTTGGACTCTATAATCTACAGCGCAGCGTACTTTATATTTCCGTTGTAGCCATCTTACTGTTGCTGCTGGCACTGCTGTTCATTATGAAAGCAATTAAGGCTATTAAACGCTCGAACCGCAAATATCGCAAGGCAAGCGATAAAATGCGTGAACTAAATGAGGAGCAGACACTCTTTTATACCAATGCCAGCCATCAGTTGAAGACCCCTCTCACGCTGATTACAGGACCGTTGAAAGTTCTTTCAGAAAAGAGCAACCTTAAGGGTGACGATCGCGAACTGCTGAATATTTTGAACCGTAATGTGGAACAGTTGAACGGATTAGTATCAAACGTAATAAACTTCCGCAAGGAAGTAGATGCAGCGATTGCCGACGACAATGCAAAGCAGGCTAGTTCTGATGCAAAGCAAAAGCGCAATGATGTACAGGAAGGTCATACCGATTTGTTGCTGAAAACCGACAGCGAGGAACTTTCAACGTTGCTTATTGTTGATGACAATGCCGATATGCGCAAATATCTACGTACATTGCTGGCACAAAGTTATTATGTAATAGAGGCCTCAGATGGTCAGAGCGGATTGCAACTTGCTCGCGAGAGTGTGCCCGACCTTATTGTGAGCGATGTAATGATGCCTGTTATGGATGGTCTACAATTCTGCAAGCAGATCAAGGAGGACTGTATTACGAGTCATATTCCTGTGATAATGCTCACAGCCCGCAGTACTGAGTCGCAGCAGATAGAGGGTTTTGAACATGGTGCAGATGCATACGTGATAAAACCATTCAATGCTCAGTTCCTGATATCACGGATAAGTAATCTTCTACAAAGCAGAATGCAACTGCGCAAGTTGTTTAGCGAAAAAGATACAAAGACGGAAACAATAACACAAGATGTGCATATAGAGCAAGTAAGTACTCCAGATAGTCGATTTATGGATTCACTGAAAGATGCTGTAGAGAAGCACATATCAGATGCACATCTAAAAATGGATGACCTAGGCGATGAACTCGGTATGAGTCGTGTGCAACTATATAGAAAGGTTAAAGCTCTCACAGGATTATCTCCTGTAGAACTATTAAGAAAAATTCGTTTGCAGAAAGCCTATTCCCTGCTTTTGAACAGCGATATGACTATTTCTGAAATCTCCTACAAAGTAGGATTTGGTACCCCTAGCTATTTCTCATCGTGCTTTTATAAGCAATATGATATGTATCCTACCGATGTAAGAAAATAAACTAAAACGGTAACAATTGTTACATGCAACAATTGTTGCAACCTTCGAACGATTTTAGAAAGTGTTTATTGCCAAGCTTAAGTATATTTGCGGCAGATAATTCGCAAATAATCTATTAACTAAAAACGTTCGAATGAGAAATCTGTCAAAAATCCTCTTGAGTTTTGTTCTCATGATGGTGTGTGCTGCCGCAAGCGCACAGAAGATTAATGTGAGTGGAACGATATTTGATTCTGCTGGAGAAACAGTTATCGGTGCCACCGTGATGGAGAAAGGTACTACTAATGGTGCGGTTACCGACATGGATGGAAACTTTAAACTCTCAGTTGGAAAGGGAGCTACTCTCGTCATCTCTTACATTGGTTATAAAACAAAAGAAATTGCAGCTTTTGATGTAATGAAGGTTACGCTTCAGGAAGTTACTAACGACCTGAATGAAGTTATTGTCACAGGTTACACCACACAACGCAAGGCTGACCTTACAGGTGCTATATCTGTTGTAAGTGTGAAAGACATTGCCAAGCAAAACGAAAACAACCCTATTAAGGCGATGCAGGGACGCGTTCCAGGTATGGATATTTCTGCCGATGGTTCTCCTTCAGGTGCTGCTACCGTGCGTATTCGTGGTAATGGTACGCTTAACAACAACGATCCTCTTTATATTATTGATGGTGTTCCCACAAAGTCGGGTATGCACGAACTTAATGGTAATGATATTGAGAGCATCCAGGTTTTGAAGGATGCGGCATCAGCATCTATCTATGGTTCACGTGCTGCCAATGGTGTTATCATCATAACCACAAAAAAAGGTAAAGATGGGAAGCCAAAGGTAAACCTTGACGCTAGCATTGCTGCTTCAATGTATGCTCACCGCATGAATGTGCTAAACGCTAAGCAGTGGGGACAGGCTTTCTGGCAGGCTAATGTCAACGACGGTCTTGATCCAAACAACAACTCTGTAGGTTATCATTTTGACTGGGCTTATGATAAGAATGGTAATCCTCAGCTGAATGGTATGACGATGCAGAAATATCTTGATGCAGCAGGAACTATTCCTGCATCTGATACTAACTGGATGGACGAAACTACACGCACTGGTCTTATTCAGAACTATAATGTCAGCGTAAGCAACGGTAACGATAAGGGTTCTAGTTATTTTTCACTTGGTTACTACAAAAACCTTGGTGTTATCAAGGACACTGACTTCAACCGAATTTCGGGACGCGTAAACACAGAATATAAACTATTGGGCAACTTCCTCACAATTGGTGAGAATCTTACCATCAACCGTACATCTGAAGTTTCAGAACCTAATGGATTTCTAGGTAATGTGCTTCAGTATAACCCTACATTTCCTGTTTACAATACAAAGGGGGAATATGCTAACCTTACAGGTAGTTTCGCTGACCGCGAGAACCCTGTCGAAGTGCTTAACCGAAATAAAGACAACAGATATACCTATTGGCGTATGTTTGGTGACGTTCATTTGAACTTCAATATCACTAAGAATTTCATTGTACGCACTACTGCAGGTATTGACTATGCTCAAAAGGAGCAGCGTTTCTTTACCTATCCTATCACAAACGGTAATGTGAGTAACAAAGACAATGCCGTTGAGGCTAAACAAGAGCACTGGATGAGTTGGATGTGGAATGCCATTGCAACCTACAACCTTGAAATAGGCAAGCATCGTGCTGACGCACTGATTGGCATTGAGCTTAATCGTCAGGATAACTCTTGGTTCGGTGGCAAGCGTTATGGCTTTGCTGTAAATACGCCTGATTATATGTGGCCAGACGCTGGTGTTGGCGAGCAGCAGGCATTTGGCTCAGGCGAAGGTTTCTCTCTAGCTTCTTTCTTCGGAAAGATGAACTACAACTATGCCGACAAGTATATGGCAAGTGTTACCGTTCGTCGTGATGGCTCAAGCCGCTTTGGCAAGAACAATCGCTACGGTACATTCCCATCTTTAAGTTTGGGTTGGCGTATCAGCCAAGAGAAATTCATGCAGGATGCCTCAAATTCATGGCTTTCTGACCTGAAGCTTCGTGCTAGCTGGGGACAGACTGGTAATCAGGACATCAACAACTATGCTCGCTACACGCTCTATGTTTCTAACTATGGAGAGGCTAACTTCGGTGGTCAAAGCTACGGTACATCTTATGATATTGCTGGTACTAACGGCGGACAGCCTTTGGGGTCAGGTTTCAAGCGCAATCAGCTTGGTAACGACAACATAAAGTGGGAAACCACAACACAGACCAACTTAGGTCTTGACTTTGGATTCTTCAAAAACTCACTCTATGGTAGCTTTGAGTGGTACCGCAAGAAGACCTCAGACATCCTTGTCAATATGCCTGGTATTGGTATAATGGGTGAGGGGAGCTCTATGTGGATCAACGCTGGTGAAATGCTCAACAAGGGTGTTGAGTTTAATGCAGGTTATCGCGGCAATGCAGGTGCATTCAACTATGATATCACTGGTAATATTGGTACAAACCGCAACGAGGTAACTAAGCTTCCTGAAACCATTGCCGCAGCAGGTACCTTCGGTGGTAGTGGTGTATTCAGCGTTGTTGGTCATCCAATGAACTCTTACGTTGGTTATGTTTATGATGGCATCTTCAAGAATCAAGCTGAAGTTGACAACCATGCTACACAAGAAGGTGCAGCTATTGGCCGCATGCGTTTTAAGGATCTTAATAACGATGGCGTGATTACAACCGACGATCAGAAATGGATTTACGATCCAACACCAGCCTTCACCTATGGTCTGAATTTTTATTTTCAGTATAAAAACTTAGACTTCACAATGTTCTGGCAGGGTGTCCAAAATGTTGATGTACTCACCACTGTGCGTCCTGGTGATGATACCAATGGTGGTTACAAGGTACAGACCGACCTCTGGGCTGGTGTTAACGTTCCATTCCTTAATAAGGGTGATCGCGTTCTTGATGCTTGGACTCCTACTAACTCAAGTTCAACAATCCCAGCACTGTCGACATACGACAACAACAACGAGAAACGTTTTTCTTCTTACTATGTTGAAGATGGTTCGTTTCTCAAGCTTCGCACCATTGAGATTGGCTACAGCCTCCCTGATGCTCTAATAAAGAAGATAAGTATGTCAAAAGTACGTATGTACTTCTCTGCACAAAATCTGCTCACCATCAAAAGCCACAAGTTCACAGGCATAGATCCAGAGAATGCGCTCTTCGGTTATCCTATACCTCTTAACCTGACATTCGGTCTTAACGTTTCTTTTTAAACGACAAATATTGAATAATAGTTTAAAAATCACAATTATGGAATCTAGAAATTTATATATAAAGGCCAAGAAAGTAGCAGCCGTTTTACCTTTTGCCTTTTCCCTTTTACTTTTAAATAGCTGTAATGCATTCCTTGACGACCAAGTGCCACAAGGAACCCTGTCAGACAAGGAAGTAACCAAATCAGAGTATATTGATAATATGGTGACTTCTGCGTATGCCATCTTCACAACAGCTGAAGATATCAACTCATCTTTCTCGATGTGGAACTATGACGTTCGTTCGGACGATGCCTATAAGGGTGGATCAACAACCAATGATGGTGACGTTTTCCACCAGCTTGAAGTTGAAAAGGGTGTATTAACCACCAATTGGAATATCAACGATATGTGGGTGCGTATCTATAATGCTATTTCACGTGTGAATACAGCAATTGGAACTCTTGAGGCAGCAGATGATTCGTATGCTTTGAAGAGTGAGCGTTTGGCCGAGATGAAATTTTTGCGCGCTTATGGTCATTTTCTGGCTAAGCGTCTCTACAAAAATATACCCTTTGTTATGCGATCAGACCTCACCTATGATGAGTACCATCAGCTTTCTAACACAGAGTATACCAATGATCAAGGTTGGGCTGTCATAGCTAAGGAACTTGAAGAGGCTTATAATGTATTGCCAGTAACACAGACTGACAAAGGGCGTCCAACAAAGGCTGCAGCTGCTGCTTTTCTTGCTAAGGTTTATCTATACAAGGCATATCATCAAGACGACCCTACATCAAACAAAGTGACTTCAATTAATGAAGACGACCTGAAGAAGGTGCTTGAATATACCGATCCTGCTATCTATACAGCTGGTGGCTATGGTCTAGAGAGTGATATCCACAATAATTTCCGTCCTGAAGATCAATATGAGAATGGTGTAGAATCTATATGGGCTATACAATACTCACGCAACGACGGTTCTACATATGGCAACCTCAACTGGAGCTACGGTTTGATTGTTCCAAATATTCCAGATGTAACCAATGGAGGTTGCGACTTCTACAAGCCTTCACAAAATCTTGTAAATGCATTCAAGACCGATGAAAACGGTCTTCCAATGATTGACACTTTCAATGACATAAACTATGAAATGAAGACCGATAATGCCGATCCACGTTTGTTTCTAACTGTTGGCATAACAGGACTTCCATATATGTTCAACAAGAAATTCATCATGGATCATTCATCAGCATGGAGTCGTTCAGGTGGTCTCTATGGCTACAATGTGACCTTAAAGCAGAATGTTGATCCAGCACTCATAGGTACATATCTCATCCATGGTTCTTACTGGGCTAGCCCAATGAACCGCATAGTATTCCGTTATGCCGACGTTATTCTGGAGCGTGCTGAAGCTGAGGCTCAATTGGGTAATTCAGCCGAAGCTATCAAACTGGTTAACCAGATTCGTACTCGTGCGGCAGGTTCTACACAAATGATAGCCGACTATCCTAACAAGTATGGTGTTCACTTCTACTGCAAGAACTACCTAGGTAGCTATTCAAAGGAAGATGCCATCAAGATTGTTAAGATGGAGCGCCGTTTGGAATTTGCTATGGAGAGTGAGCGTTTCTTTGACCTCGTTCGCTGGGGTGAAGCCTCAACTGTTCTTAACAACTATTTCGCCAAGGAGAAAGAGCGTGTGACATTCCTCAATGAAGCTGAGTTTACAGCCGATAAGAATGAATTTCTGCCAATTCCGCATTCACAGTATTCTTCGTCTAACGGGCACTACACTCAGAACATTGGAAAGTGGTAATTTTAAAGATTAGGACTTAGAGTTTAAAGATTACAATTATGAAAAAACATAATAATATATATATGAAGGCAATGATGGCAATTGGGTTCTTACCATTTTACCTTCTTACAATCTTACTATTTGCAGCCTGCAGCAACGACAATTTGAGCGACTTACAACTCACAGGAGACTGCTCTGTAAAGTCATTTGTACTAAATGATAAATATGATGGCATTGTTGATCCTGCAACCCGCACTGTTAAGGTTAAGGTGCCTGTAGACTTTAAAGATAAATCTGCCATGAAAATTTCTGGACTAAATATCTCTGATGGAGCAAAGTCAGACATTGCTTTGGGCGATATTGTAGACTTCACTAGTGCCAAGGTGATGCACATCACAAAGGGCGATATCTATCTTGACTGGACTGTTAATGTGAAGAACGATGAGGCTATAATTAAATCATTTATCATCAACGACACCTATAAGGCTAGCATCAACGAGGATGATCATACTATAACTGCTTTCCTGCCTGCTACAGTAGACATCAAGAAAGCTATTCCTACCATCATCTACAGTGAGGATGCAAAGATTACTCCTCTCAGCGGTGTACAGACCGACTTCACGGAACCAGTTACATATACAGTTACTGATAATACAGCAACTGCAACATACGTGGCTACAATAAAGACAGTTTCGGCTCCAGAAGCAATATTCCTTGGTTCTGCTAAAGCTACGACTATGGACGAACTTGTTCCTGAGGAGAAGGAAGCTTGTAAGTGGATGCTAGCCAATATAGAGAACTCTATGTTTGTCAGTTGGGATGAACTGAAGGCAGGCAACGTTGACCTTTCTAAGTGTAAGGTTATCTGGTGGCATTGGCAGAATCAACCATCTGAGACTATCGGCGACTTCGAAAGTGCAGCAACATCAACTGCTATGGGTGCAATCAATATCCTTACAGACTACTACAAGAATGGTGGTGCATTCATTCTGAGTCGTGCTGCTGTTAACTTTGCAGCTGAACTGGGTGCTATCAAAGACAAGCGTTGTGCAAACAACTGTTGGGGTGCCAACGACGACGGTGGTGATGTGATCAGCGCAGGTAATGAGTGGGGCTTCCTAATGAAGGATGCTAATCATCCATTGTGGAAGAACATGATTTTGAAGGATGGTGAAATTAAAACCACCGATGCAGGCTATACAATTTCAAACTGTACCTCTCAGTGGGGTATGTGGGGCGATTATGACAATGAAGGCGGCAACTATGCTGTAGGTCATAACAAGTGGACTAATCTCACAGGTGGTCGCATCCTTGGTCATGGAGGTGACGGTGCAATCTCTGTATGGGAGGCTCCTTCTGTTAATGGTACATTTGGCAAGGGCGGTATCATCTGCTTTGGCTCTGGGTGCTTCGACTGGTGGTCACCAACTGCTTACACCTCTCACTATCACGACAATGTCGGTATTATGACTAGTAATGCATTCAATTACTTAATGAAGTAAGATTTCAAAAAGATTCAAAATTATGAAAAAGATGATATATTCATTAACAATTGCACTGTCAGCCTTAGCGGTGACAGCATGCAGCGAAGATACATATAAAGGTGATCCAGAAAAGAATTGGGCAGAAACAACAGAATTCTTCAATTCTACAGAGGAGGCAGGTTATTCAACTTATTACAAGCCAGCTCTTGGTCGCGTTGGTGACCCAATGCCTTTCTATGATGAGAAAGCTGGCGATTTCAAGATTCTTTATCTGCAGGACTTCGACAATAATAAGTTGTTCTGCTATCACCCTATCTGGACAGTTGCAACCAAGGATGGTGCTAACTATCAGTCATTGGGCGAGACTCTGTCTGTAGGAACTAGCGACTATCAGCAGGATGCTGCACTAGGTACAGGATGTTGCTACTACAACAAACAGGATGGTTTGTATTATATCTATTACACTGGTCATAATCCAAATTGTGAGAATACAGAGGTTGTAATGCGCGCTACATCAAGCGACTTCAAAACATGGACTCGCGATAATTCATGGTCATTGAAGGGGGCTGACTTTGATCTCTCAAACGTGGATTTCCGCGACCCTCAGATCTTTGAGGACGGTGGCACATACCACATGGTTATTGCTACACGCAAAGGCGATCCTAAGTTTGCGGATTTCACTTCTACGGATATGAAGAACTGGAAGTTTAATAGCTCATTCAATGCTGTGTGGGATCGTATGTGTGAATGTCCAGACGTATTCAAGATGGGTGACTGGTGGTATTTTGTATACAGCGAGGGATATCAGACTACATGGAGCCGCAAAGTGAAATATATGATGGCAAAGAGCTTTGAAGGATTGAAGGATTGCTTTGGTGATCCTGGTGCTAACTGGCCAAAAGATGGTCATGAGGGTGTGCTCGATAGCCGTGCTTTTTATGCAGGAAAAACTGCCTCTAACGGTACAGACCGTTACATTTGGGGCTGGTGTCCTTACCGTACTGGTGCTGATGTTTGGGCTAAGAATATTAATGTAGGCGATAAGGAGCCTAATTGGAGTGGCGCACTCGTTTGCCACAAGATTATCCAGCATTCTGATGGTACGCTAACTCTGGGTAAGGTTAATGCCATTGATGCTAAATACAACCAGCCACAGACTATTTCAGTAATGGCTCAAAATGGTGTTAATGGTTCAAAAGGTAACTATACACTTTCTGGCGATAGCGCTTATGCACTTTTCAATCGTTTGGGAACTCATAATAAGATTTCATTCACTGTTAAGACAAGCAACAACTTGGATAAGTTCGGTATATCATTTGTTCGTTCAGCTGATGCAAAGAAATATTACACTATGGTTATAAATCCAGAAAACGAGAACAACCGTAAGGTCAACTTCTTGGAAGAAGGTTCTGATGGTAAGGGCTTTATTGATGGTATTGACGGTTATGTGTTTACTCGACCTACAGACAATGTTTATAACATTACTATCTATAACGATAACAGCGTCGTTACGATGTATATCAATGATGTTTGTGCTTATACTCAGCGCATATATGGAATGACAAAGAACTGCTGGAGCATCAACAACTACGGTGGCAATATCACCGTTTCAAATCTCACAGTAAGCCAATACTAATAACAAACAACTGATAATGAAAACTATGAAGAGTTTACGATTCATATTATTTATCCTCTGCATGGCAGTCTTATCGACTGCCCATGCAGAGGATAAGATCATGTTTCTTTCGGGTAATCACGTACTCTATCGCTTGGATACAAAGCTTAATCGCTACTTACTATTACCTATTGAAGAGCGTGCCGAGTTGAGCAATATGAAGGTTCTTGCCGACAATAATCAGGTAAAGACGATCAATGTTCGTTTGGCTTCTGAACATGTGGACTACTATGTACCTCTTGACGTGAGCAAATTTGCTGGTCACGAGCTCATGCTCGACATCCATATCAATGGCAATATCCGCAACGAGGGAGCTATCAAGGAGTGGGCTTGCTGGAAGCAAATAAAGTATTCTGATACATTCGATATGACGAATCATGAGAAATTCCGTTCTGAGTATCACCACACTCCAGGCTATGGTTGGATGAACGACCCTAATGGTATGTTTTATAAGGATGGCACATGGCATCTCTATTTTCAGCATAACCCTTATGGCTCACTATGGGAGAATATGACATGGGGGCACTCAACATCTAAGGATCTTATTCATTGGAACTATGAGGGAGATGCAATTGAACCAGATGCTCTTGGAACAATATTCAGTGGCTCTACTGTTGTGGATAAGAATAATACCGCAGGTTTTGGCAAGGGTGCTATTGTAGCTATGTACACATCGGCAGGTGAGAGTCAGACTCAGAGTCTCGCGTTTTCAACCGATAATGGTAAAACTTTCATTAAGTATGCTGCCAATCCTATTATAACTAGCAACGTTCCTGATTTTCGCGATCCTCACATGTTTTGGAACGAGGATATTAAGAAATGGAACCTAATTCTTGCCGCTGGCCAGGAAATGGATATCTACACTTCAGACAATTTGAAAGATTGGAAGTTTGAAAGTTCGTTTGGTCATGGTTACGGCAATCATAGTGGTGTTTGGGAGTGCCCTGATTTGATGAAGCTGAAGGTGCGTGGCACAAATAAGGAGAAATGGATGCTTATCTGCAATATCAATCCAGGTGGTCCTTTCGGCGGTAGCGCAACACAATACTTTGTAGGCAATTTCGATGGTCATAAGTTCACTTGCGAGAGCGCTCCAGATGTTACCAAATGGATGGACTACGGAAAGGACCACTATGCTGCAGTTACATTCGACAATGCTCCTGATGGTCGCCACGTTGCACTAGCATGGATGAACAATTGGCAGTATGCTGCTCAGACTCCAACCATGCAATATCGCTCAGGCAACTCTATTCCTCGAGATCTCGACCTCTTTGAATATGAAGGGCAAACCTATTGCGGTGTAATCCCATCAAAGGAACTTTTTGATCAGCGTGGCAAGAAGCAAAGTAAACTATCTAATGCTTGTGAACTCGTGCTCAACCTTAAAGGTTCTTCATCTGTAACGTTAAGCAACGACAATGGCGAAAAGGTAGTATTCAATTACGACGAAGGCAAGCAAACCTTCTCTATGGATCGTACAAAAAGTGGTAAGGTTGACTTCAGCGAAGCTTTCCCTGTAACAACCACAGCCCCCGTATATGGCAAGCTAAAACAGCTCAGAATATTTATCGACAACAGTAGTATAGAAGTGCTTGATGCTGAGGGAAAAATGGCTATGACTAACCTCGTCTTCCCCATCACCCCTTACAACAAAATTGTAAAGAAGGGAAAAGTAAAGTATATTATTTATAAAATGTAAAACAAAAACACACTATATTTGCAATAGAATAACTAAATAGCAAAAAATTATACCTATGAGTAAAAATATAAAACTGACGATTATACCAGTTATGCTGTGTTTCTTCGCCATGGGATTTGTCGACTTAGTGGGCATTGCCTCCAACTATGTTAAGGAGGATTTGGCACTGAATGACAGTACTGCTAACATATTTCCATCACTAGTATTCTTCTGGTTCCTTATTTTCTCAGTACCTACAGGTATGCTGATGAATAAGATAGGTAGAAAAAATACTGTTTTGTTGTCACTCATCGTGACTATGGTTTCGTTGCTTCTTCCTATTTTTGGTGAGACATTCACTATTATGCTCATCTCGTTCTCATTGCTTGGAATTGGCAATGCACTGATGCAGACATCGCTAAACCCGTTGGTTTCTGAGGTAATTGGCGGCAGCAATTTGGCATCTACTCTTACCTTTGGACAGTTTGTGAAAGCTATTGCGTCATTTATGGCTCCTTATATTGCTATGTGGGGTGCTATGGCAACGATTCCTTCATTTGGACTTGGATGGCGAGTGCTGTTCCCTATCTATATGATCATAGGTGTACTGGCCTCGTTGTTATTGAGTGTCACATCTATTAAGGAAGAAAAAATTGAGGGTAAACCTTCTACATTTTCAGAATGCTTTAAATTGTTGGGTAAACCTATCGTCTTGCTGAGCTTCCTAGGCATTATGTGTCATGTAGGAATCGATGTAGGTACCAATACCACTGCTCCAAAACTTTTGATGGAGCGCGTTGGTATGACGCTAAATGAAGCAGCCTTTGCCACATCTTTATACTTTATCTTCCGCACTATCGGTTGCTTAACAGGAAGTTATTTCTTGCGTGTGATTAAGTCAAAGACTTTCTTCTTAATCTCTATCATCATGATGTCAGTTTCGATGGTTGGCATGTTCTTTGGGGAAAGTAAGATAGTGCTGTATATAGCAATGGCTCTTGTGGGTTATGGCAACTCTAACGTATTTTCTATCATATTCTCACAAGCACTGTTGAGTGTTCCTGAGAAGAAGAATGAAGTTTCAGGGCTAATGATCATGGGTCTTTTCGGAGGTACCGTATTTCCTTTGCTCATGGGATTTGCCAGCGATGCTGTTGGTCAGGTAGGAGCTGTAGTTGTTATGGCTATTGGTGTAATCTATCTATTTACTTATATTAAAAACATAAAACATTAAAATGGAAAAAGATAATCGCTATGTTGTAGGTCTCGGTGAAGCACTGTGGGATGTGCTTCCAGAAGGTAAGAAATTGGGTGGTGCTCCTGCCAACTTTGCCTTTCATGCTGGTCAGTTTGGACTAAATTCTGTTGCTGTAAGTGCTCTTGGCGAAGATGCTCTGGCAGAGGAGACTATTTGGCAGCTTGAGGAAAAGAAATTAAAGTATGAAATGCCTCATGTACCTTATCCAACAGGTACTGTACAGGTGGAACTTGATACAGATGGTATTCCAACCTATGATATCAAGGAGAATGTGGCTTGGGATAACATTCCTTTCTCTATGTCTATTGAGTGTATTGCTAGCAATACTCGTGCTGTATGTTTTGGTTCCTTGGCTCAGCGCAATGTGGTTAGCCGTGAGACTATCCATAAGTTTCTAGATGCAACACCAGATGATTGTATGAAGATTTTTGATATCAACCTGCGTCAGCAGTTCTATACCAAGGAGGTAATTCAAGAATCACTGAAGCGTTGCAACATGCTGAAAATCAATGACGAGGAACTTGTACTCATTGGTCGTATGTTTGGTTATCCTGGTCTGGATATTGAAAATAAGTGCTTCCTAATACTGGGAAAGTACAATCTTGATATGCTTGTACTTACTTGTGGCGTGAATGGTAGTTATGTATTCACTCCTGGCAAAGTTTCATATCAACCAACTCCAAAGGTTGAGGTTGCCGATACAGTTGGTGCAGGTGACTCATTCACGGGAAGTTTCTGTGCTGCTATACTGAGTGGCAAGTCTGTAAAAGAGGCTCATAGACTAGCAGTAAACGTGAGTGCTTTTGTCTGTACTCAGAATGGTGCAATGCCGGTTATACCTGAAAGATTTAAGATTTAATATAGGTTAGGTATTCTATCTAACATAATATATTCCTTCGACTATATTAATCTAAATACATGTCATGTTGGTGTCCGATAACGAACTAAGTGTTCGTTATCGGACACCGCACATTTTAGACAACTAGTTAACTATCAATACTTTACGTTTTTGGCACGGGTCTTGTCTATAGTAAGGCAGAAAAATAATATAACTATGGACAGAGAAATATCAAAAGAAGAAATTAAAAAGCGCCGAAATAAGAAAATAATCCGTGCGGGTGCAATTGTCTTTATCATTTTTACTTGCTTCATCATTGTAGAAAAATGGCTTGGACAAAGTGTTAACCGCGCGGATCTTATATTCTCAACTGTAGACCGTGGTACTATTGAGGTCAGTGTTAACGCAAGTGGAAAAGTAGTTCCTATCTTTGAAGAGATTATCAATTCTCCTATAAATTCTAGAATTATTGAGACTTATAAGAAAAGTGGAGACCCTGTTGATGCAGGGACACCTATCCTTAAACTTGATTTGCAATCTGCCGAAACTGATTACAAGAAAGGTCAGGATGATGAGCAAATGAGAATATCTAAATTACAGCAATTAAAAGTAGACCAAAATACAAAACTTACAGATTTGTCAATGCAGATTCGGGTTGCCCAAATGAAGTTAAATAGAATGAGGGTAGAAATGCACAGTGAAAAGTATCTTGACAGCATTGGAGCTAGCACAAGAGACAACGTACACCAGAAGGAGATGAACTATAATGTTGCACGCATAGAATTGGAACAACAAAAGAAGCAATTAATAAACGAGCGTCTTTCGAGTGCAGCAGAATATCGAGTACAGAAACTTGATTTAGAAATGTTTATTAAGTCGCTTGGAGAAATAAAACGTACACTTGATGATGCAAAAATACGTTCACCACGCAAAGCTATTTTGACATACATAAATAATCAGATAGGATCACAAATAACCCAAGGAGAACAAGTGGCTGTAGTTTCTGATCTAAGCCATTTCAAGATAACAGGAGAAATTGCCGATTCTTATGGTGATAAAATATCTGTTGGTGGAAAAGCTGTTGTTAAAATTGGCGGTAAGACTATTAATGGAACCATAAGTAGTGTAACTCCTCTATCAAAGAATGGAGTTATCAACTTTACGGTCCAACTAAAAGATGACCACAACAGTGTTCTTCGCTCCGGTCTGAATACAGACATCTATGTTATCAACTCCGTTAAGAGCGATGTTATGAGAATAGCCAACAGTGCATACTATACAGGTCCTGGCATCTACAGTCTGTTTGTTGCTAACAGCAATGGTGAAATCGTGAAACGTAAGGTAAAATTGGGTGATGCCGGATTTGATTATGTTGAAGTATTAAGTGGGCTAAAGCCTGGTGATAAAGTTGTTGTGAGCGACATGAATGACTACAAAGATAAGAATAAGTTGAAACTTAAGAACTAACATTCATATAATATGATAAAAATATATATTCGTCAGGCACTGACGCTGATTAAACAAAACAAATTATATTCTTTTATATATATAATGGGTACAGGATTATCTGTAGCATTAATCATGATAGTATTCATTATATATTATATAAAGTTTGCGCCAATATATCCTGAGAACAACAGGAATAACACATTGGTATTTAAATGCATTGATAAAATAGATAATCAAAATTCTAATAATAGCGGAAATCTATCTTACTCATTATGCAGCAAAGTACTTGGAAATATAAAAGGTGTAAAAGATATTGCTATTGAAGGAAGATATACAAATTCTGGTTCAGGGTATGTCATAAACATGCCAAAAGGCAAAGACAATATATCTGTAGATCTAACACATACGAATGGTGGATTTTGGAAAGTCTTTACTTTCAACTTCATTAGTGGTAAACCATATACCGAAGCAGACATAGAGGCAAATAATAGATGTGCTATAATATGTGAATCTACAGCAAAGGCCGTTTATGGATCTACGAATGTAGCAGGAAGAGAACTAACTATAAATGGAGACAGATATAAAATAAGTGGAGTTGTAAAAGATGTTTCTGCAGCAATGAGCGCAACATATTCAGAAGTATGGACTACGATTTCAAAGGAGGCGATGAAGTCATCTGACGAGGATAACTTGCTAGGAAATTATTCTTGTTATATGACCATAAGTGATAATAGTACAAAGGACGCAGTAAGAAGTGAAATACAGTCATATTTTAAGCGTTTAAACAACACAAACAAAAACTTCAAGGTTAATATCATGAATCAACCTGATGACTATTGGCAAAGTACTTTCAGGTACTGGACTAACGAGGGACCAAATATTAAGGAGATAATTACCGACTTTCTTATTATGATGTTTGCCTTATTGTTTGTTCCTGCTTTAAATTTATGTGGACTAATATCAAGCCGCATGGAAAATAGACTATGCGAAATGGGAATTAGAAAGACATTTGGAGCGAGAAAGAACTCACTCATATTACAGGTGGTTTGTGAAAATCTTGCTCTTACGGCAATTGGTGCTGTCGCAGGGTTACTATTATCATATATAGTTGTCTTAATTTCCAGTGACTGGATATTAAATCTCTTTAGTCATGGAGGGGCGATAAATACACACATTACATTCAACATGCTATTCAATCCAATAATTATTGGTATCGCAATAGTTATTTGCATGATATTAAATCTTTTATCAGCAGTTATACCAGCCTCTCTATCGTTGAGACATAATATAATTTATTCTCTTAACACAAAAAGATAAATCATCATGATAAAAATAATATTCAAAACAATTTGGAATCAGCGTAAACAGAATGCTTGGATAATGATAGAGCTTATACTAGTAGGATTTTTCCTATGGAAATCTATCAATCCTCTAGTCGATATTGTAAGTACGGGTATGGTAAATGAGGGATATGAGGATTCCAGATTATATTGTTCACAGTTTAGCATGTACGACAAGAGCAGTGAACACTACGATGCTAAGACTGATAATGACACCATAAATCATGATATCTTTATGCGTGCAGTCAATGCTATCAAGCAATGCCCTGAAGTAGAATCATACGGAGTTGCAAATGATTGGTTTTCTGTACCAAACAGTACTAATTACAGTGGCAACAGTGTATCTTGTGATACAGCACACCACTCTACACAAGTATACGGAATGTGTTGTGAAGCAGGAGGCGATCTAATGAAGACATACAAATTCAAAGATGCAATGACCGGCAAGACAATGCAATGCAATAACAGAATATCACCCAAGCAAGCTATATATATATCAGAACAATTAGCTAAAGATATTTTTAGCACAACAAATGTTATTGGCAAAAGACTGTATTTTAATGATGATAAATCAGAAACATTCAAAGTAGCTGGTGTTTTCAAGGATGTAAACACAAGGACTCATACTACTCCATTTGCAGGTTTAACTGTAGGTGATCGAACATTAAAAGACTGTGGATATACAAATGCAATAATTTGTTTTAGACTAAAAGAAGGGACAGATGCTATTAAATTTGAAGAAAAATTCAAACATCAAATTGCTCCAAGGTTTGAAGTAGGAAATTTCATTAATCTGTCGTTAATCAGTATGAAAGACATTAAAAAAGATTTTATGGAGAATGACGGTATCAACAATCAGTGTAGACTGCAAATAATGATGTCAGGATTCTTTCTTATTTGTGTATTCCTTGGAATGGTTGGTACATTCTGGATTCGTTGTAATAACCGACGTGGAGAGATTGGGGTGATGAAAGCTATAGGATATAGCATGAACAGGATAATAACCCAGTTTGTTACAGAAGCATTTTTCATTGTTACAATAGCATTTATAGTTTCAATCATCTTTATGCTGAATGTAGCTTATATGCAAGATTTCTTTAAGATAGATCCTGTGCATATTAATTATCCATACCTGAGTTTCCATCCTGTAAAGATGTTTGCAGTTGTATCTGCTATAACATATATAATTATGATATTCATATCATTACTAGGAACATATATACCAGTAAGAAGGGCTGCCAAGACTTTACCAGCAGATGCACTAAAAGACGAATAAATATAAATAAAAATAATAATTATGATTACATTAAAAGGTATTAACAAAATCTACCGTACTGACGAGATTGAGACGGTAGCTCTTGAGAACGTAAATCTCGAAGTTGAAAAAGGTGAGTTCCTATCTATAATGGGACCATCTGGTTGTGGAAAGTCTACCCTACTAAACATTATGGGATTGCTCGATTTGCCTTCAAGCGGAACTATTGAGATCGAAGGTATACAGACAGACGGCATGAAGGATAAAGCTCTTGCTGCCTTCCGCAATCAAAAACTCGGTTTTGTATTTCAATCATTCCACCTTATCAACTCGCTCAATGTACTTGATAATGTTGAAATGCCCCTATTATACCGTAATATTAGTGCTAAAGAGCGCAGACAAAAAGCAGAAGAGGTATTGGAAAAAGTTGGACTGACTCACCGCATGCGTCACTTCCCTACCCAACTCAGTGGTGGTCAATGTCAGCGTGTTGCTATAGCTCGTGCTATCATCGGTAATCCTGATATCATACTAGCCGATGAGCCCACAGGTAATTTGGATTCAAAGATGGGTGCAGAAGTTATGGAACTGCTCCATAAATTGAATAAAGAAGACGGCAGAACTATTGTTATGGTAACCCACAATGAAGATCAGGCAAAGCTTACAAGCAGGACGATAAGATTCTTTGATGGACGCCAAATACAATAGAATAAAATAAAGCATAATTTATGAACACGATTATTAAACAAGCAAAGGCCCAAATTAGACAACAACCATTTTTCACTGTATTGTCTATTTTAGGTACAGCTGTGAGTATAGCTTTTGCAATGCTTGTTGTAATAAATTACGACATACACATTGGCGACATTACCCCTGAAAGTAACAGAAGCAAGATGGTCTTTTCGGGTGAGGGTTATTCATATATGACAAAAGATCACAGTAACGCTAATTCTGGCATGAGTTATCGCACTGCTAAAATGATATTTAGTAATGTGAAAGGGGCTTCTGTAATCAGTTACCAACATCACGGGACTAAGTTATATTGCGGAACGAACAAAAGTAAAGGTTATAGTTATTTCTGCAAATTCGTTGATCCTGAATTTTGGCAAATGTATGACTTCAAATTCTTAGCAGGCAAACCTTTTAATAAAGCAGATTTCCAAGCAAGAGCCAACGTGGTCGTAATAAATGAACATATAGCAAGAGAATATTATGGTAGCGCAGAAAAATCAATCGGAAAGACTTTTTTCTGTGATTTCTCACCGATGAAAATTATCGGAGTTGTTGATAACGTAAGTTCTTTCTTCAATTTTGCATATTCAGAATTATGGATGCCATTCAACCCTACTATAAAAACATCTGACCCATTATATGGCAATGTAACAGCAATGGCTCTTTGTGCTCCAGGTGTAAGTCCTTCTGAATTGAATGATCAGTTACATGTTTCGCTCAAAAATTATAACAGGACGCTTAATGGTTACACTTTCGAGTTAAAGGATATGTGTCCAATTACAAAATACCAATTCTTCAAAGGACATGTTAATACCACGGCAGTATTATTCCTTATAGGAATTATGTTGTTAGTAGTTCCAGCCATAAATATTAGCGGTCTTGTATCAAGTCAGATGCATCATCAGATGAGTGAACTAGCGATTCGTCGCTGTTATGGTGCGAGACGTTGGGAACTTATTATGAGATTTATCAATGAAAATTTTATATTGACATTTATTGGGGCAATATTAGGTGTAATTATGTCCTATGCAATGTTATTCGTCATAAAAGGTTGGTTACTGTTCTCGGATACTTCTCTGCTAAATTATGCAGATTGTAATATATCTACATCTATGATATTACGGCCTGCAATACTACTTTGGGTCGTAGGTGTTGCTATTCTATTCAACTTTATAAGTGTTTTTATTCCTGTATGGATGGCAACGCGCCGCAATATAATTTCAACCCTAAAAGGAGAATAAGTATGATAAAAAATATATTAACACAAATATGGAATCAACGTCGCACCAACAGTTGGTTGTTTGCCGAACTTGTCATTGTATTTGTCCTATTATGGTTTTGCGTAGATGTACTATATGGCCTTGTATTTGCTCGAATTCAACCCAAAGGTTATGATCAAGAACATGTATATAAGATTACTGTCAATAGTAGAGAAGATCAATTTGTAAAGATGCAGAATGCCGATAGCATATCACTCTATTGGTGGAAGCCTTTGTTTGAAGTAATAAAAAACTTCAAGCAATATCCCGGTATTGAATCTGTATGTACATCTTTTGGTACTGATGCCTATTCTAACAGCACAACGTTCCAAGGTTATCATATAGATGGTGACACCTCGAATGTGTTTGTATCAAATATACGCTACATTGATGCAGAGTACATAAATACTTTCCGCATTCCAATGCTACACAGCATACATAAAAATCTGAAAGATGGGGACTGGAATGCTATAAACAATGTAAACCCAGCTATTGTTAGTGCAGAATTAGCAGACAGTTTATGGGGAACTACAAATGTTTTAGGAAAGAAATTCTCTGATTATTATTCGCCAAACTTACACTATAAGGTTATTGCTGTCAGTGCTCCACAAAAGAATTCTGATTATAACAGATATGAACCATATATAATGACACCATATCCAGAAATAGCTAACAAATCACAGGCTATACCATCAATTTATATACGTGTTAAAGCAGATGCAGACAATAATGATTTCGCTAATAGTTTCATTAAAACAATGTCTGCTAGAATACATATTGCCCCATTCTATATTTTTGATATAGAAAGCATGAAATACTACAAGCAATTAGACGATGCACGTCAGGGAGTAACCCAAGAGGTAAACAATACAATATTGATGATGTCATTTTTTGCATTCAACGTATTTTTAGGATTGCTAGGAACATTCTGGTTCCGTACCAATAGTCGACGTGGAGAAATAGCCATAAGAATGGCCATGGGCAGTAGCCGAAAGCAAATAGCTGTTCATTTTTTAACCGAGGGGGTATTATTATTGGCTATTGCATTTCTGCCAGCAGCGATTATAGCTTTTAATATATGGAATGCTGATTTGACGGTTACAATGCATGCTGACGCCACTGTTTTAAGACTTATCATGACATTAATCATAACATTCATACTCATGGCATTTATCACACTGATAGGCATATGGATTCCTTCAAACAAAGCTATGCATATACTACCGGCTGAAGCTTTACACGAAGAATAAACAATTATAAATTCATTCATAATGAAGACTATATTTAAACAAACATATAAGCAATTAAAAGAGCAGCCAATCATAAGTATTGTGAGTATAGCAGGAACAGCCCTTTCGCTTTTTCTTATTATGCTTGTTGTGATGATACAACAAGTTAAGGTAGCACCTTTTTCACCAGAGAGTAATCGTGATAGAATGCTACACGTTAAATTTGGATCATTATCCACAAAAGACGGAGAAACAAATTCGCCTTTGTCTTTACATGCAATAGATGCTATATATAAAAATATGAAGACTCCTGAGGCTGTTACAGCCTACACATATTTTCCCACACGTGAGCCTCTATCTGCAAATGGATCAAAATCATTCACAGCAAACGTAAAACTTACCGATGCAGCTTTTTGGCACGTATTCGATTTCAAATACATATATGGCAAACCATATAACGAAGCTAATTTCAAGGCAGGTATACCTTTAGCGGTAATAAGTCGTTCTACTGCCATAAAACTTTTCAATACGACAGGAGATGTTACAGGACGTACATTTCGATTAAAGTATATAACGTATAAAGTTGCTGCAGTTGTAAGCGATGTATCTTCTCTTGCCACCATGTCTTACTCACAGATATGGATACCATACACTACGGATCAAGAGACATGCAATATGGTATGGTATAATGCTATGGGAATGTTCAGTACAACAATATTAATGCATTCTCCCAAAGATGAAGCAAAAGTTCACGCCGAGGCTTTAGCTAATCTGAACAAATATAATTTAACGATAAAAGACAGTGGTAATAAACTCGTAAATAGGAACCGTCCTTACAATACGGAGAAAGAATCCATTAATTTTGCCGCAAACCTAGAACCTGATTTATCTGCAGAACATCGTACAGAATTAATCGTATTCGTTATTCTGCTAATTGTTCCAGCTGTTAACTTGAGTAGTATGACACATAGTCGGCTACGCCAACGCATATCAGAGATTGGCATACGTAGAGCTTTCGGTTGCACACGATGGAGCATATTAAGTCAAATCATCACTGAGAATATGATTGTAACACTATGTGCTGGAGCATTGGGATTTATAATGAGTATAGCGTGCGGATTCATTTTTACAGACTCGCTGTTAACGCCAGCATATTCATTCTCATATGATAATGGACCGATGGTGAACATAAGTATACTTATCCACATTTCCACGTTCTTTTATGCCCTTGCTTTCTGTTTTGTGCTGAATCTTCTCAGTACAAGCATACCAGCATGGCAAGCATGCAAAAATTCAATTATTAATGACTTAAACGGAAAGAGATAAGACTATGAGCAAGAAACTTTTCAAACAGATACGCAACGAATGGCGTTTCAATATATGGATATTCGTTGAATTATTAATTGTGAGTGTTGTTATGTGGTTTATAACTGACTATATGTATGTAATAGCAAGAAATTATATTGAACCACGTGGTTTCGACATATCACATTGCTACCTAATAAGTATGGGTAAGCTGACGCCAAACAGTCACGAATACAATCCTGCTGACACAACAGACAATGATGATCGTGCCGAACTTCTAAACCGCATTCAACATCGACCGGAGATAGAGGCTGCCAGTCTTTCGCAAAATTCTTATCCTTACGATGGGAGCAATAGTTCAATGATAATTAGTCATGACACCATACAAGTTGGCAACGACGATTGGATATTACGCCGCCTTGTTACTCCAGACTTCGTACGCGTTTTCCGTTATCAAGGCGCAAACGGCGAAACACCAGAGCAACTGGCTAATATTCTTAGTAAAGGCAATATTCTTATATCAGACAACTTATTTAATAAGCACAGAATGCCTTCACTTACAGCACTAATAGGCAAAACTTTCCATCTTGATACTGACACAACAAGAAACTACATACTTGGTGCTTCACTCAAACCTGTAAAATATAATGATTTTGAGAGTGCAACGCATTCATATTCAGGCGTTGTCAAACTAGGTAAGGAAAACTACAAAGATATGAATGAACTATGTGTGAGAGTAAGAGATAATATGGATCACGACTTCATTGAAAATTTATGGCGCGATGCAGACAAACGACTCCGAGTTGGCAATCTGTATATCAGTGATATACAATCATTCTATGATCTTCGTATCTCTTATCAAAGATTAAAGATGAACACCGTACGTAATTATACCGCCGGAGGATTATTCCTTATGTTAAACATATTTCTAGGTATACTTGGTACATTTTGGTTCCGCACCCAGCAGCGTAGAGGAGAAATTGCTCTATTTAAGGCTATTGGAAGCACTAACCATGATGTTTTTATACGCCAGATTTCCGAGGGAATTATTCTACTATCCATCGCAACTATCTTTGCGACAATAATAGATCTGAATCTTGCTTTCGCAAATCTTAATGCAGTTCATGATGGTATATACTTTGAGCCAATTCGTTTCATTGCTACGGTGTTGATTTCCTATTTGCTAACAGCAATAATGATCATCATAGGCACATGGTTCCCTGCACGCAAGGCCATGTCAATTCAGCCAGCAGAAGCTTTACACGAAGAATAGAATAAGTATTTATGATATGAAAAAAATTATATTTCTAATTTCATTTTTTCTAATGCATGCATGTGCAAAGGCTGCAGACAACAGCAAAAAGTTAACTCTTCCTGAGGCGATAGATTTGGCTCGCACGAAGAGTGTTGATGCTGTGGTAGCACGAGGAGAATTGAAATCGGCTTATTGGGCTTTCCGCACATATCAGGCCAACTTGCTCCCCGAACTTTCCTTCGACGGAACAGCGCCACAATTCAACAAAAGTTATAGCTCGTATCAACAAGACGATGGATCGTATAAATTCATACGTAATAACTGGTTTGGCATGAATGGTGCTCTTAATGTTAATCAAAATATATGGCTGACAGGTGGTCAACTCTCTCTCTCCACCTCTTTAGACTATATAAAGGCGGACGGCATGAAAAATTTCATGTCCGTCCCCATCAGCCTTACTCTTAATCAACCAATATTTGGTGTAAACAACACGAAATGGAAACGTCGTATAGAACCTATCAAATATCGAGAGGCTAAAGCAGCTTTTGTCACTGCTACTGAAACGGTTACGATGAAGACGATACAATATTTTTTCAATCTGCTGCTGGCGCGTGAAAATGTGAACATAGCAAAGCAAAACTTGCAGAATGCTAAGCGTCTATATGACATTGCTGATGAAAGGAAAAAGATGGGACAAGTAAGTGAAAGCGATTTACTTAGATTGAAATTATCGGCCATAAATGCGCAAAGTACACTTACTGACAATGAGAGTTCTCTTAACAGCAATATGTTTCAGCTTAAGACATTTTTGAATATCAGTGATAGCACAACAATTGACTTGGTTATACCTAAAAATTTGCCAGACATCTCTATTCGTTATGCTGATGTACTGGACAAAGCATTAGAGAATAATTCGTTTGCATTAAACATCCGCCGCCGACAATTAGAGTCAGACTATGCAGTTGCGACAGCAAAGGGTAACTTAAGAAGTATAAAACTCACAGCATCCCTTGGCTATAGTGGCATAGGTAATGACAGAATAAGATATGCTTATGATGCTCTTAAAAATAACACGATTGTTAGTATAGGATTCAGCATTCCAATACTTGACTGGGGCAAACGCCGTGGTGAAGTGAAGGTGGCTGAGAGCAATCGTGAAGTGACAGAAAGCAAACTGCGACAGGAGCAGCAAACTTTCAATCAAGACATATTCCTATTGGTGGAGCATTTCAACAACCAAAGCAAGCAACTTAAACTTGCCACCGAAGCTGACAGCATTGCTCAACGCAGATACAAAACTAGTATCGAAACTTTTATGATAGGTAAAATTAACACCCTTGACTTGAACGATGCACAGGTTAATAAAGATGATGCAAGGCAGAAAGACATTGCGCAACTATTCTATTATTGGTATTACTACTATCAACTGCGCAGTATCACACTGTGGGATTTTGCAAAGAATACAAATATTGATGCCGACTTTGATAATATAATTAAGAAATAGAACGTTATTAAATTATAATACATAAAAACTAAATATGAAATTAAAAAAAAGAGACTTTCTGATTGCTATTGTTACAATTCTGTTGGCAATACACTCTTACAACACCAATGCACAAACGACAAGTCAGGATAGCATAGTTGGTGCACAATTCGAAAAAGACATCAATACTTTTAGTATCAAGATTAATGAGCTGGAGAAACCGAATAAGAAGGATTATATCGCCCTGGCCAAGTTATATAACAATATTATAGGTAAATATGAGAACTTACCAACCCCACTGAAAAAGAAATACAACTATGTAAAAGAGTTATATTATAACTCCGCTTGTTACAATACACGTTTAGGCAAGAAGAAAGAGGCACTTGCCGATTTTGAGAAGGTAGCCGACTACGGGGTACAAGATTATAGTTGGGCAAAAAAGGACTCAGACCTGATACCCCTGCATAAATCTGAGAGATTTAAAAAAGCGCTGGCCCGTCTAGCTGAAAAAACGGATTACTCAGGAATGTTGAAAGCATCACAGGCATATACAGCTGATAAAAAAGAATATCAATTCAATTATGCCAATCCAAACGATACAAATCTTGTTAGATTACGAACGACTTTCAACCTTGACAGTATAGCTGGCTGTGGTAATGAAATATCCAAAATCAAAAATATCATGTACTGGGTACACGACATTGTTCCTCATGACGGAACCTCAAATAATCCGAAGAGCAAAAACGCTATTGATATGATCAGACTCTGTCAGAAAGAGAAAAGAGGAGTTAACTGCCGCATGATGGCACAAATTCTCAATGAATGTTACCTTGCCATGGGGTTCAAAGCCCGCTATGTCACTTGCTTGCCTAAGGTAATGATTGATGACTGCCATGTTATTAATGTGGTATACTCATGCACACTAAATAAATGGATATGGATGGATCCAACGTTTGCAGCCTACATAACTGATGATAAAGGAATGCTGCTCTCCATTCAAGAAGTCCGTGAGCGTCTCCGCAAGAACCTTCCTCTGGTATTGAATGACGATGCCAACTGGAATCATAAAAATAAACAAACAAAAGAGGATTATTTGGATAGTTATATGACAAAGAACCTGTATCATATTGCATGCATTAATAATACCGGATTCAATACAGAAACCTATATTAAAGGAACTACAGATACCCCTGAATACAAATTAAATCATTTTTTTGTGAATCTATGCCCACAAGGATACCAACCAGATGATGAAATGGGCAACTCAATAGTTACAACAGATGATCAACACTTCTGGGAATCACCTTACAAAAATTAATAATATTTTATTATTAATAGAAGTAATCATATTATTTATGAATTTCTGAAGAAAAAATGTAAATTTGCAATATGATTTTAATTATAGACGACGATATTTCTATACGAGCTTCATTATCATTTATGTTGAAGCGTGCTGGTTATGAAGTTGTGGCTGTAGCCTCACCTAAAGAAGCAATCGCAACAATTCGTGATACAGCACCTCAACTTATATTAATGGACATGAACTTTTCGCTGTCTACAACTGGTGAAGAAGGTATTACTCTATTAAAACAGGTGAAGTTGTTCAGAGAGGATGTGCCAATAATACTTATGACAGCATGGGGAAGCATTGATCTGGCAGTAAAAGGAATGCGCGCAGGTGCATTCGATTTTATAACTAAGCCCTGGAACAATGCATCCCTTTTGCAACGTATTGAGACTGCTTTGGAGTTGAACACTTTTGATGACAATAATAACAAGGAGTGCTCTCAAAATGTTGATCACACAAAGAAAGAAGATACTGGCTTTGATCGCTCATTTATAATAGGAAATAGCGATGAATTAAACAAAGTTCTTGATGTCGTAAAACGTGTTGCTAAGACCAACGCTTCTGTACTTATTACTGGTGAAAGTGGAACAGGAAAGGAACTCATTGCCGAAGCTTTGCACCGCAATAGTATGCGCAAAGACAATAACTTTGTAAAAGTCAATCTCGGCGGAATATCTCAATCGCTTTTTGAAAGTGAAATGTTCGGCCACAAAAAAGGAGCTTTTACGGATGCCTCAGCAGACCGAATTGGACGATTTGAACTGGCAGACAAAGGAACTATATTCCTTGACGAAATTGGCGACTTGGATATAAGCAGTCAGGTAAAACTGTTGCGTGTTCTGCAAGACCAGACTTTCGAACCTCTAGGCGACAGTCATGCCCACAAGGTAGATTTGCGTGTGGTGTCTGCAACAAATGCCGATCTTAATAAGCGTATAGCTGAGCATTCTTTTAGAGAAGATCTTTTCTACCGTATAAATCTTATCACCATACATCTGCCAGCACTAAGGGATCGACGCGAAGATATTCCTCTACTAGCAAAACATTTCGCTTACAAACAATGCGAAGCTAATAATATACCACAAGTGGAGTTTTCGTCAGATGCAATGACATTACTCACCCGACTTCCTTACAGTGGCAATATACGTGAACTGAAAAATATCGTGGAACGAACAATTATTATCAGCGGCAAGCAAACACTAATGGCTGATGATTTCGAACCACAGATTAACAGTTGTTCTAGAACAACAGCAACTGTAAATAGCGATGGTCTTACTCTTGATGACATAGAGAGACATTCTATCATTGCTTCGCTTGAAAAGCATAATAATAATCTAAGTCATGTTGCACTCGACCTTGGACTAAGCAGGGCGGCACTTTACAGAAGACTAGAAAAATATGATATAAACTATAAGAAATGAGACTGCGAGGTTGGTTCATCATACTAATTATCTTGTTGTGCACAACAATTGCATTGCTGATAGTACAGACTTTTGTTCCACAAAAGTTTTTGTTCTATTCAACAGAGTTACTTGTTGTGGTTATTATCTCTTATCTATTTTTCTTCTACCGAAAGGTTATCAACCCTATTCGCGTGATAGGAAATGGCTTGGAACTACTTAAAGAACAAGACTTCAGCAGTCGACTACGCCACGTAAATCAAAAAGATGCCGACCGTATTGTTGATGTATTTAATCGTATGATTACACAACTTAAAGATGAGCGCTTACATGTTAGAGAAACCAATCAATTTCTGGATTTGCTTATCAATGCATCTCCACTCGGTGTTGTTATTCTCGACTTAGATGGGCATTTTTCATCAATGAATCCTGCAGCAGAGAAATTTCTAGAAATATCCATAAACGAAACCAAAGGGAAGAGGATCAACGAAATTGCTAGTCCGTTAGCAGATAATCTATCGCAATTAGGTAAAGATTCATCAAGCACGTTCCAATTAAACGACTCGCATATATACCGTTGCAGCCGATTATCATTCATTGATAGAGGTTATGCACATCCTTTCTATCTGATAGAAAGTCTAACGGAGGAGGTTATGGATGCCGAGAAAAAAGCATACGAAAAAGTGATACGTATGATAGCACATGAAGTGAACAATACCACAGCAGGTGTTACATCTACTCTTGACTCACTTTGCGATATGCTAAAAGATACTCCCGACTCTACAGATATACGCGATGTGATGTGTGCTTGTATAGAACGCTGTTACTCTATGAGTAATTTTATAACCAGGTTTGCTGATGTTGTTAAGATTCCACAGCCTCAACTGATGGTTAACGATCTGAATCAATTAGCAGATAATTGTATTCAGACCATGGAGACAAAATGTGCAGAAAATAATATAAACATACACAAGGATTTCGCCGATGGAGAGGTACTTGTAAATGTAGACTCAGAATTGATTGAGCAAGTGATCGTTAACATCATAAAGAATGCAGCAGAGAGCATAGGACAAAATGGTGATATCTATTGCAAAACATTATCATCACCTACCATACTTGAGATAGCAGATACAGGTGAAGGCATTTCTGAAGAAACACAGAAGAAACTATTCAGTCCGTTCTTCTCAACAAAACCAAATGGTCAAGGTATAGGTCTTATATTCATCCGCGAAGTTCTTATCAAGCATCATTGCCATTTCTCTCTTAAAACTTATGCAGACGGCATTACCAGATTCAGAATAGAATTCGTAAAAATATAATAACATCAGTATAAACAAAAGAAAACGTGCAACTCATAGAGTTGCACGTTTCTTTATATTTCTAACAAAAATATCACCTCAATCATTGCTTTTGCATATTATGAAAAGATGTCATTACGCGTTACGGCATAGCGTCCACCTCCTGTAAATGCAAGAGCAAGGGCCGGTAACAAATAAAGCATAGGTAATTCTATTCCCCAACCGCCTTGAGGTGTTAATGAGAATATATCACCAGTGTGTACCATAAGTATTGCTATAACCATATTGGCAACCATAGCAACAGCTGCAGCACGAGTCCATAATCCAAAAACAATAAACATTGCTGCTACAAGCTCAACAAGAAGTGATCCGTAGGCAATAAAAGAAGGTAATCCCATTGCAGCAAGCATCTCGCCAATAGGGCCAACACCGTTAAATAACTTTGAGAATCCATGGAAAAGCATCAATCCTCCTGTTGAAATACGCAAAACTAAAAGTCCAAAATCTTGGTCTCTCATAAAATCTTTACTCCATTTCATAGTTATAAATATTTTTAATTATTATAAATCGCCATTCATTTTATCGTTCGGCGATACATAAACGATTCTAAACAAAGATATATTTCACTTACTAAAGCGTTATCATATCGTAGCTATGCGACAAAGATAAACATTATTATCATTACTGTCAAGTTTTATACGATAGTTTTTGTCTATGATATCATAGTAATTTTATGAATATCATGATTATAAGATGATTGTCACTTCTAAAATAGTTACATCTGTAAATATCCTTGATCCTGGATATAGGAGTTTATAACCAAGATTGAAGTTTAATCATTTCAGTACCCTTTTTTGCTGCTTCAGGATGTTTATTACTTAGTTTTAGCCCCAACCCATATACTTTTGCATCGCAATTTTAACAAGACAACAATGAAATTAAAAGTATTATTTGGTATTAGTGCAATGCTGTTGACTACACAGATAACGATGGCACAGATAAAAGATGTTGTTAAGAATGACACGACGACATTAAACAAAAAAAAGTCTAAGGAATGGTACGAAAAAGAACATCAGTTACATGATGTAACCGTTGTTGCCCATGTACCAATTGTGAAAATGAAAACCGATAAAATTACTTATCAGGTTCGTCACGATGTAGATGCCAAGACACACACTGTATTAGAAATGCTACGCAAAGTACCAATGGTTACTGTAGATGGCAAGAATAATATATCTGTCAATGGATCAAAACAATTCAAAGTATACATTGATGGCAGACCAAGTAACATGGTTACTCGCAATCCAACTCAAATTTTGCGTAATATGCCTGCTAACAGCATAGAGAGTATAGAAGTGACTACTAACCCTGGCGCACAATATGATGCCGAGGGTGCAGGAGGTATACTTAATATTATCACAAAGAAAAATAAGAATTTGAACCATAAGATAGAAAGTATCAATGGTACGATACATTCGACTATTGGAACAAATAATCATGGGATAGACGCAAATATCAGCGGACAAAAGGACCGTTTTTCTTATGATTTGAATCTGATGACCGATTACATGAAATATAAACACAGTAAATCAGAATCGGATATTAATCAAGAATCATTTTCTGCCCACACCTCTCAAGACACTAAACAGTCTATGCCATTCCAAATGGCAGAATTCGGCATCGGATATCAGATAGATTCTATATCTTCTTTGCATATGAATCTCTCTGTTACAAATTTCAAACTCCACGAATATGGCACACCTGAATACTTATATAAAGGTGGAACTTACGGTAGCGGGCTGAAATTTGGTAATAATCTTGACACACGCAGTAATCAAACATCATATGATGGAAGCATTGACTATCAGCGTTTTTTTGGAAAGAATAATAAAGGCAGTATGACGTTTACATATCAGCTATCACATAATCCTGTAAGAAATAATAATATAAATAAGTTCTTCAATATTAACCAAACTCAAATTGCAACGCCTGAAAGCAGGAAATCTATCGTAAGAGAGAAAAATATCGACCAGCATTTTATGGCCGATTTTACCCTTCCGATAAATAAAAATAAGAAGATTAATACAGGAGCCAAACTGTCACTAGGCAAGAATCAAAGCAATTCGTCTGATTACCGATTTGATAACGGCCTATATAATGAGAATACAAACGGTTCAGTTTTTTATAAACAGAACCAGAATATCATGGCATTATATGGAGAATATGATGCAACATTCAGTTGGTTATCGGTTAAACCTGGACTACGTTATGAATATACATGGCAGAAAACGAAATATCTGAAAGGTGCCGGTTCTGATTTCAATATCCACTATGGGACTCTTGTTCCTGCATTAAGTATCTCTGCTCGTATTAGTGATTTACAGAATATTGGTATTAACTACAATCTAAGAATACGCAGACCTGGTATAGCTGAACTTGATCCATATATTGACCGCTCCAATCCTGCGACTCTTGTTTATGGAAATTCACATCTCAATGCTGAAAAAATCAACAATCTATCATTGGTCTACAATCTAACAGCTCGTAACTTCTCAATGAATGCCACATTACGACATAGTTTTAGCAATAACGCCATTGAACAATATTCTTTCAATAATAATGGTGTTCTTAACACCACTTTTGGCAATGTGGTTAGAAGAAGCACTTCTGCCCTTAATCTATATGCCAATTGGAGTATGACCACTTCCACAAGGTTGTTACTTAATGCAGAAGCAGGTTACATAGACTTGAGAAGTAATGCTCTAAATGCAAGAAACAACGGATGGAATCTGAACGTCAACTACGGTATGCAGCAGAACCTACCATGGGATATCAAACTTACTGCAAATTTGGAATGCATGACACGCACGCATACACTCCAAGGTTACGAATCAGGGATGTCATTGTTATCTACCAGTATATCAAAATCATTCTGCAACGACAAATGGAATGTTACAGTATCAGGTACAACAGGACTTGGGCATGGTGGTAACCTAATATGGACATCATATAGTAAGGGCAGTAATTTTAATTCCACAAACAGTTTCACAGAACCTGTCAAAAATATCTCATTAGGCATCAGCTACACATTTGGCAGCAAAAAAGAGACTAACAATGATGATGATTGGATGCAGATTGGTAGCAAATCACATGCTGGTAAACATAGAAAGTAAAAAATTGCAGTAGTAGATTCTGTGTTTTAGGAAAATACTGTATCTTTGCGACATATGAATATGGTACAACGACTAATATCAAAGAGTGTTAGAGTAGTAGGACTTTCTCTATTGAGCCTACTACTCTATTACATCCTTTGGTCCACAATAGACGAAGAATTCAGAAAACAGATTTTTCATTGGCCTTTTGAGCCTATGGACATGGTCTATGATTATTCTTCATGCCTTATATTTACTGTACTAGCTCTAAGTCTAAGCAAACTTGTTTTCAAGTATATCAAATGGTCACATCATCCTATGTTGATGATTGTCACTCAGATATTTCTTATACTCGTGGTTAACAATATCACTGCAGGAATAGTTAGTAATATATTGAGTTCACCATATAATGATAAAGATCCCATTGTATATGTAGAAAGTTTATATCTAACAGGCATCCTGTCAACATTCGTAGCTTGCATATATGCGATGGCTTACTATTGGAAATCTTATGAAAATGTGAATAAGGAACGTAACCATTTCAGATTACAAGCACTGGAAAATCAAATCAATCCGCATTTTGTATTCAATAATTTCAGTATACTAGCAGACTTGATTGAAGTAGATCCACATAAAGCTACAGAGTATCTGATGAAACTGTCTAAAGTATATCGTTACACCCTATCACATTTTGATCATAGTTTGATAAGCATTGAAGAAGAATTGGATTTTTTAAATCAATACCTTTACTTGCTTAATGAACGCTTCGGCAACACAATCACTGTAAGTATTCATAACAACATGAAGAATATTGATGGATTTATTCCACCTGCAGCATTACAAATGTTTGTTGAGAATGCTATCAAACACAATGAGCACACCACAACCAATCCGCTGCTTATTGAAATAGATACAGATGGTAAAGATATTATCATCAGTAATAAAAAGCAACGTATATCAAGCAGCGTACTATCTGCCAATGTTGGCAATGATAATATATCAGAAAGGTACGGCATTCTAAGCAAGCAGTCTATTACGATTCATGAGACTAATGACAATTTTACAGTAAGACTACCTATTATTCATAAAAAAGGCACATGAAAATCCTGATCATTGAAGACGAACAGAGTAATGCTACACGACTTTGTAGAATACTTAAAGAAATAGATAACGATGTTAAGATACTTGCTTCGCCAACAAGTAATAAAGAAACAGAAGACTTCTTTTCAAAAACAGAAGAGATGCCTGATATTATTCTGGCAGATATTCAATTAGGAGATGGACTGAGTTTTGAAGCATTAAAAGCTGCTCCACAATCAATACCTGTCATTTTCACAACTGCCTACGATCAATATGCAATAAAAGCTTTTAAATTTAATAGTATAGACTATCTATTAAAGCCCATTGATAAAGATGAGCTGAAGGCTGCCATCAGCAAGGCTTTCAAAAAGAATGATTCCAACACCGATGCCATAAAAGAATTACTTCTTTCTCTTCATGGCGAAGATATAAGATATAGAGAGAGATTTCTTGTTCCTTATAAAGATGGATATGAAGTAGTATTGGTTAGCTCCATCAGCCATATCTGCACTGTCTATAAAGATACTAGAATATATCTAAAATCAGGTTCGTTTTATAGCATATCTTTATCGCTTGATGATATTATCAAGCAATTAAACCCAGCCCGTTTCTTCAGAGTAAATCGGCAATTTATTGTCAATATTGATTCCATCAGTCAATTAAAGACATACTTTGCAGGAAAAGCACGTGTATATCTTAAAGAATACGAAGAAACAGAAATCATGTGTAGCCGAGAACGAGTGCCCATGTTAAAGAGTTGGTTAAATAAATAAGCATCAAAGATTATGTAGATAATCAATTCTTTAATCATTTTACGATGAAAAAGATAAAGCATACCTTTATGCAGAATGTTTAAACGTCAACGACATTACTTGGCGCAAAGAACAGTTAAATCTATTATTTCACAAATCATCTAGCATCTTTGTCTTTGCTTGAAGCCCCATCTGTCGTAGAATGTAAATATAATATACAAAGAGCTTCATATCTGAAAACAAAAATTTCAGAAAGTAAATGGTATAACATTATATACATAACAAAGTAAATCCATGCGTTAATCTTTTATCAACGTGTTTGTTTGACGAACAGTTATCCACTATCATCAAATCATTATTTTTAGGTATTGCAAATATTTTTCAATCATTCTACCTTTGCAAAAAAAATAAATATAGATGAAGTTTTGGATATTATTATATTCTTTCCTTTTTATTGTTTTTGCTGATGGCTTAAATGCTCAAAACATATATAAATGTAGAATTGTTGACGGAATAACAGGCGAACCTCTTGTTGGCGCAGTGATGAGAATGAGCGCTAATAAAAATACTTCTGCTGTTAGTGATATCAACGGTTATATATTTATTACACCCAAAAAGGAACTTTTGAAAGATGGCATAGACATCACATATATTGGATATAACAAACAGCATGGTATGCTTGTGAATGGCAATATATATAAACTATCTCCATCAGAAACAACAATAAATGATGTCGTTGTAACGGCTACAGAATCTCATGGAGTAACGAGTTCGTCGAAAATAGCGAAAGATGCAATGGAACATCTTCAGCCATCTAGTTTTGCAGATATACTTGAACTTCTGCCAGGTGGAATGGCTAAAGATCCGGCGTTGAACGCACCGAATGTTATATCGTTGCGTGAAGTTCCAATCACAAGTAGTGACTATTCCACATCGTCACTCGGAACATCATTTGTTATTGATGGTGCTCCAATAAGCACAAATGCGAATATGCAATATATGAACGGTGCTTGGGATACTCAAACTACATCACGTGATTTCACAAATTCGGGAGTTGACATGCGATCTATCTCAACTGATGATATTCAGAATGTAGAAATTGTGAGAGGAATTCCATCTGTGGAATACGGTGACTTGACAAGTGGTCTGGTTAAAATCAACAGACGTAAAGGCGGTAATGATGTTTCGGCTCGTTTTAAAGCAGATATGGATAGCAAACTATTTTATCTATCAAAGAGTTTCATGTGGGACCCAAGCCGTATGTCGCTAAATTTGAGTGCAGATTATTTAAGTAGCAAATCTGACCCAAGAAATATATTGGAGACATATAGTCGCATAACATTTTCTGCACGATTAAATAAAGAATGGGTATCAGACAAAAAGAAAGTTACAGCAAGTGTGAATCTAGATTATGGTGGCTCTTTCGATGATGATAAAGTAGACCCTGAATTAAACTATGGAGGAGTTGACAAATATGCATCAAAGTATAATCGCTATTCGCTGAATGGATCGCTGGATTATATCAATCTTAATCAGAAATCTATATTTAAATCTGCATCAGCTCTTATGTCTGTTTCTTATGAGAAAGATCTTTTAGACCGCACAAGATTAGTACAACTTAATAGAGAAACTCCTGCTGCAACAACAATCACGGACGGAGAACATGATGCAGTATTAATATATCCATACACCTATACAGCCAATCAAAAAGTAGATGGACAACCTTTTAGCTTATACGCAAAGGTAAATACATCTTTGGCGGTTCCTTTAAGCGGTGTATCAAATGAACTAAAACTTGGTGCAGACTGGCAGTTAGACAAGAACTATGGTAATGGACAGATATTCAATCAATTAAATCCTTTGTATCCAGGATTATCTGTTCGTCCACGTAAATATTCTGAAATACCAGCTTCGCAGATACTATCAGAATATGCAGAAGAAAATCTTGGATTATATATTGGTAGGAATAAGCTTGATGTGCAGGCAGGAGTAAGATTAAGCACTATGCTAAATCTATCAGATAAATATGCTCTACACAATAAATATTACATTGATCCTAGAATTAATCTTGGATGGACATTCCCTGCATTCAAGTTCTTAGGCAAGAAATTAACCATACAGATTGCGGGAGGATATGGTGAACATACAAAGATGCCGACAATGGATTATTTATATCCAGAACCTGTATATATGGATTTGATAGAACTAAATTACTATCATCCGAATAGAGATTATCGCAGAATTTATTTGCAGACGTATGTCAAAAATCCAACCAACTACAATATACGTGCTGCACGAAATAACAAATGGGAACTGAGAGGAGACTTTAATCTTGCAGGAAACAGGCTATCGGTTACTTATTTTAGAGAAGACATGAGTTCTGGATTTCGTTCAACGGCGATATACAATTCATACAGTTTTAAGAACTACGATGCTTCGGGCATAGATGCTAACGCATTAACATCACCACCCGATGTAGCTACATTGCCCTACACTATGCAGAATGAACTACATAGCTATACCACAACAACAAATGGTAGTCGCACCTATAAAAGGGGTATTGAGTATACGCTATCAACTATAAGATTCCCTATTGTGAACACACGTCTTACGATAAATGGCGCATGGTTTAAAACAGAATACAGCAATTCGCAGTCGATCGTGGAAATGCCTTCAAAGCTAATCGGTGGAGAAAGCTTTCAATATGCCGGTATCTATAAAGATGACGATGGATATATTAGAGAAATGGTCAACACCATTTTTACGTTTGATAGCGACATACCAAAACTGAAACTTATATTCTCTATATCAGCTCAATGCCTATGGATGACGGCATCGCAGAACAAAGAAAAGGAAAATGTACCTACACAATACATGGATAAATACGGAGTTGTTCATGATTTCACAGAAGAGGACAAAACAGATACATATCTTCAGTACTTAGTACGTAACTATAATTCTTCTTTATATGAAAGGCAAACTGTACCTTTTTGCATGAATGTGAATTTCAAAGCAACAAAGAAATTGCTTGACGACAAGTTGACCGTAGCGTTATTTGTCAACAAACTTTTGGATTACAATCCTGATTATGTGCGTAATGGTTACACAATAAGGCGTCACGTAACTCCATATTTTGGACTAGAAATGAATGTAAAAATATAGATCTATGAAAAAAAATAGACTTGGCATATTGGGTTTGGCTTTATTTATATTGAATATAACGTCTGCTTGTCATGGTGATAATGAAGATTACAATACTTCTGCAAATATCACTGTTACTGTTTCTGATAGCATTAATGTTGAAAAGATGCAGGGTACAGTTACAGTCGTTAATCTCAACAACAAGCAGTCTTACTCATCATCAGAGTTTAATGGTACATCTACATTGATAGAGGTAATGCGTGGAAGTTATTCTATCAATGTGAATGGTACAGTATTATATCATGACAGGCAGAATATAAAGCACACGAAAAGCTTTAGAGCGGCTTCAAGTTACAGTGAATTTCTTGACCATCCAGCCAAAGCTTCTGTTAACATTATATTCATGTAAATATGAAAAAAACAAGATTCATATTATCATTAGCATTACTTAGTGTTTGCACGATTGTGAGTGCAAGCGTTGAAGATACGGTAACGGCTATCAATGAGCATAATTCAATATTCGGTGATGTCCTTACTTTGCAGAAAAACAATCCTGCATTCATGAATAATGCCTACGATAGACAATATTCAGAACTACGGATATATAATGATTATGAGAAACTGAATCGCCCTATACTATATGAACTGGGAGATGGACATAATTATACTGGTATAAATATTAATTCCTACATCAAATTAAACAATACGACAACGGTATGGGGAAGTGCTTCGTATAGAAGTGGAAATAGGAAAGACGTAAAATGGAATTCTACTGCGGATTTCAGCACACTCTATCCCTATGTAATGGGCGACACACTTGGTGGAAATCTTAATAGTGAACGATATACTTTTTCGGGTGGATCAGCTACAAGAATTGGACGAATTACGATTGGAGGACTTCTTTACTTTAGGGCTGAACATGAATATCGCACAAAGGATCCTAGACCTCGCAGTATCGTAACTGATTTATCCATGCGCTTAGGTGTTTCTTATGATTTTGGAAGGTATCTTCTTGGAACTGGTTTGGGGGCTAAATTCTACAAACAGACAAACAGCGTGGAGTTTTTTAAAGAAGATGGAGTAATACCAGAATACCAAATGTTGGGACTTGGCATGTATCATCAAAGATTTTCGGGTAATAACACTTCAGCATATTACAAAGGAACAGGATTTTCTTATGATATAAATATTTCTCCAACGAAGAAAAATGGAATGTATCTATCGGCAGAATATAATTATATTCCATATAAGCGTGTTTTGCCAGATATGAATTCCTTCCCAATAACGACACTCTATTTGTATAACTACAACTGTGAGCTCGGTTGGAAAACAGTGCAGAAATTTGGTTGGAGTTGTTTTGGTGGAATCAACTACGAGAAGAGAGATGGCGATGAACATATTGCTGGTAATTCTTCTTCGGGCGAATATCTTGTACTAGCAGACATGACCATGTTTCATAGCCATAAAACGGATAGCTATATAGGTGGAGCACTGAATTTTAATGGTAGGTCGCAATGGAATTTAACAGGACGAATTGGATATATTGATTGCGCTTCTAATTATATATTTCCAATCAGCAAAATGTCTTTTTCAAAGTTATATGAACGAATTGAAGGCCAGTTTATACGCAATATAGAAAATGATATAACACTAAATTGCAGGCTATCAGCTTCATACTTTCATAACTTGAATAAAGACATCACGATGCCATACGCCTCAATGGATCATGCAAATACAAACCTAATGGAATACACATACTCAAATATAACAGATAATTATTTAATCATATCAGCAAATGTGAGAGCAGATTACACACCAGCAAATTGGAAATCATACGGAATGTTTATAGAACTTGGTGGTGGAAGATTTGAAGGAAACAATAATAATGGAAATAAAATATATTTATCAACAGGTATAACATTCTAAATTAGATAAAATGAATACAAAACAAAAATTCAGACTTATATTGGCATTTATTGCCGTAAGTGTTGTTTTCGCATCTTGCAAAGATAACGATAATGAAAATGATGTAGAACAAAATGTGAAGTTTGCAATGTCGCTCGACATGCCACTGAATATTACTTCACCATCATTGACAGGAGCCACTGCTACTCTAACCAACGTACAAACAAAGAAAACTTATGTAGCTAGCAACTTCAGAAAAGCAGGTACACAATATGTTGACACAACAGAAGTTCCTGAAGGCAACTATACGCTTGATATCAGAGGAGGAATTTCTTATAATCTTGATACAACAATAGTAAAGACATCTGTAAAGGCAACTGAAAATAATGTCATAGTAAATAAGACTGTTACTGGTAACGCTGTATCTCACAAAACAATTGCACTGAACACCTATAATGCACAGGACGGTTTTGTGATTTCAGAGATATTCTTCACCGGAACACTCACTCCTGAAGGAAAGCAATATGCCAACGATCAGTATATCAAAATAGCCAACAACAGTGATTCTGTGTTATATGCAGATGGACTAGCTTTCGTAGAGTCTTCATTCATGACTGTGTCTAAATTTGATTATACTCCCGACATTATGAATCAGGCAATGACAATAGATGCCATCTACATTATTCCAGGTAGCGGTAAAGAGCATCCTATAAAACCGGGACAAGAAATCATCCTTGCGCTAAATGCGAAGAATCATAAAGAAATCAATTCAAATTCTATGGATTTGAGTAATGCCGACTTTGAATTCTATGATGTATCTTCTAATCCTAAATTCTCAGATGATGATAATCCAAATGTACCAAATCTAGTAAATTGGTATGACTACTCAAATACATATTTCACGCTTCATAATCGTGGATATCATTCTTATGCTATTGCTAAGCCAGAAACAGACAAGGAAACTTTCCTACGCAACTATTACTACAAATATAGTTATGTGATGTCGTCAAATGGAACTTCATATACAATGAACAAAGACGGTTATAAAATGCCTAACTCATGGATTATTGACGCTGTAAATCTGAGTGTCGCTGGTTCTTATCAATGGAATGTGGTATCAGCCTCTCTTGATGCAGGATGGGCTCACTGCGGAAGTATTGACAATGATAAAACAAGATTCAGCAAGGCTGTAGTACGCAAAAAATCTGGTAACAAATTTATTGATACTAATAATTCAACAGAAGATTTTGAATCTGATGCAACACCAATATTATTAAAATAACAACCTATGAGAAGAAAAGTAATAACAGGAATACTGATTGCATTTGCAGTTATTTCACAAGCTGCCAATCAACTGCCACTAGATAAAAATGTGCGTACAGGCAAACTGCCTAATGGACTTACATATTATATACGCAACAACACACAGACACCACATGTTGCAGACTTTTACATTGCACAACGTGTGGGATCTATTCTTGAAGAAAAGCAACAACGTGGATTGGCTCATTTTCTTGAGCACATGGCTTTTAATGGGACATTGAACTTTCCAGGTGATAGTATCAAACCTGGCGTCGTAAAATGGTGTGAGAGCGTTGGAATTAAGTTCGGACAGAATCTGAATGCCTATACGAGTGTAGACGAAACTGTTTACAACATATCTTCAGCACCAGTGACAAATATGAATATAGTTGATTCATGTCTTCTCATCCTTCATGACTGGAGTCATTCCCTACTCCTCAAAGATTCAGAAATAGACAAGGAACGTGGTGTGATACATGAAGAGTGGCGTACAAGACGTGCAGGTATGGCCATACAAAGATTGATGGAAGAGGCGGCTCCCGTGATCTATAAAGGTACAAAATACGAAGATTGTCTGCCGATTGGAAACATGGATATAGTAGACCATTTTAAATATCAGGATCTAAGAGACTATTATGCAAAGTGGTATCGTCCAGACCTTCAAGCGATAATCGTTGTAGGAGATATTAACGTGGATAGTATTGAAAGTAAAATTAAGACGATCTTTGGGTCTATCCCCGCTCCTATAAATCCTGCAGAACGAGTATACTACCCTGTAAATAATAATGATTCCATCATTGTGTTCACTGCTAAGGATAAAGAGCAGCCTACAGTGAATTTCACCATCTATATGAAACGAGATGCAACGCCAAGAAGTGAACGCAATTCAGGAGCTAACTATGAGGATGGTTACAAGTCTCAACTTATCATGAAAATGCTTAACGACAGACTGAAAGAAATTGTGAAGCAATCTAATCCTCCTTTCTTGTCTTCATCAGCACGTGATGGTTCTTTCTTCTTGTCAAATACAAAAGATGCTTTTAGCAGTTCAATGATGTGCAAGCAAAACAATATAAAAGAAGGTATTGCTGCACTTATTGCAGAACTACAACGTGCACGCAATTTCGGTTTCACTCAGTCAGAACTTGACAGGGCTAAATCTGAAACATTAAGATTTGCACAGAATGCCTACAACAGTCGCGATAAGAAACGCAATGGTCATTACGTAAAAATGTGTCTACGCAATTTCTTGGATGAAGAGCCGATGATGTCTGCTGAAGATGAACTGAAGGAAGTTACAAGATTAAATTCAGAGATTAGTCTCAAAGATATTAATTCTACTGTTGGTCAGATTATTACTAACAACAATGAGGTTGTTACAATATATGGACCAGACAAAAATGGATTTACCATGCCTTCACACAACGATATTATTTCGACAATAAGAAAGGCACAAAGCAAGAAATATGAACCATATGTTGACAAAGGTATTTCTGCTAGTTTAATTTCTGGAAAGATTAAAGCTGGAAAGATTATATCAGAAAAAGATTGGAAACACGGATATAAGCTGTTTACATTATCTAATGGTATGAAGGTTTACGTTCGTCCAACAGATTTTGAAGCTGACAGAATTAATCTTTACGCATTTAGTCTTGGAGGAAAGTCTTTATATCCTGTCTCAGACATGGTTAATCTTAACTATACTACATCAGCAATAGCAGAGAGTGGTATTGGTGATTTTGATGCTACTTCTTTAGACAAAATGCTTGATGGAAAAACGGTGAAACTTTCACCCTATATTGGTGAAGAAACTGAAGGATTGAAAGGTTATAGTAATATAAAGAACATGAAGGAATTATTCCAACTTGCTCACTTATATTTTACATCACCAAGAGAAGACAAAAACGCATTTACTAGTTTGATGAATCGCCAGAGTGAATTCCTGACCAATCGTGATGCAAATCCTAATGTTTCATATAATGATTCTATTATTTCAATATTATATGGCAACAACCCAAGGATGGCACCAATAAAGAAAGAGAGCCTTCCTTTGGTTAACTATGACAGAATCATGCAAATATACAAAGAACGATTCGCAGATGCTTCAGACTTCTCTGTCATTCTTACAGGAAATATAGACATGAAGACAATTCGTCCTTTTATCTGTAATTACTTGGCTAGCTTGAAAGGTTATAACAGTAAAGAAGAAATCAAAGACAATCATGTATATATTCGTGATGCAAATGAAACCCATATTTTCCAAAAAGAACAGGCAACTCCATCTTCTTTGACAAGTGTCTTTATCAAGGCTAAGACTGAATATAATGCAGATAACTCATTACTTATTGACGTTATGAGTCAAATTCTAAGAATGATGTATACTGATAAAGTGCGTGAAGAAAAAGGTGGCACATACGGAGTAAGCGTTAACGGTGAACTTGAAAGATATCCGTATGCTGAAGCTCTTATGAAAATAAGTTTCCGTACTGATCCTGAAAAATATCAAACTCTCATCCCTATCATATATGAGCAGTTGAATATCTTGGCTAAAGATGGTCCGAGTGAGGAAAACCTGAACAAGGTAAAAGAATATGAGTATAAGACATACGGACAGGTTAAAATCACAAATGATTATTGGAATTACATAGCCTATAATGAATTGTTTAATAAAGTAGATTTAGATAACAACTACTTGCAGAGAGTGAAATCTCTAACAATAAATGACATACGCGATTTTGCAAAGAAAATGCTACAGCCGAATAATCGTATAGAAATTACAATGAAGTCAAAATAAATATTGCTAGTTAATTGTTGATAAGAACGAACTGGGACTAAATATTATTTAGTTCCAGTTTTTTTGTTTATCATATGTATGTTAGCATGTCTTATTTTGAAAAATGTTTAAAATAAGAAATGCCCACCACTAATCATACAAGTGTCTGATATATAATAATTTAGGAGTGGAGGAGACCGTGTTTCTCCACCACTGTCCTCCACTAATGATTTTAGTATAAATAAATGTCGTAGTATGTCTTGATATAATATGTAACATTAAAAGTGTAAAAATCCCTTCGTTTAAAATGTATTTATAATAATCTATTATCATATCATCTCATGAAAATAAGTTGCTTATTATCGCTTTCATCAACTTTTCAATTTACTTGCAAGAAACAGGTTAATGTATGAAATTTACAATATTGATGGTAGCATAATACATGAAGCAGTTCAATGATAAAATCACTTTTTTTGAAGCGCCGTTTAGTGATTAGGGCCCAATCACTCTGCAAAGCGTGGAGGAGAATAGAGTGATTAGACCCTAATCACTCAATGAGTGGAGGTCTCCACCACCGCTTAACGTATTCAAAGATAATTCATTACAGCAAAAGTGGAGGACATTTCGGTAAATGAACAAAAAAATAGCGTACTACTTATTATTGTAGCACGCTATTTATTATAGAAATACTTAATCCTCATATGCAAAGAGTTTTATTTACTTTTATCAATTGTAAGTGAAATATTGTTGTTATCCCAACAACGAGTCGTGCAATAATGCATGGGGCGATATCTAGAAATATAATCAATCATTTAATGAGTCATTTTTACATATAGAGGATATTCGTGATGTCTGTATATTCGTACTCCGAGCAAACATCATTTAGTCTAATGCCATGCCATTGAGACTAATTCATCCATTCATTTTAAGTTGAGTCATCAGCATTATATTGTAACTAATTCTAAAAATGAAATCGTATCTAAGTTTAACCTTATAAACGACAAACATACTTTAGATGCTGAATGTTTTACTCTTAACAACCGAATTCTTTAAATCTTACTTGAAAATGTCATGGTGCAAAGATAATATGTTTGCTAATAGGCTCCAACAGAAAAAATTTATGTATATATTGATAAAATCTATTAATTGTGATTTAACTTCAAATTAAATGTGTATTTTTGTAGAAAATAAAGAATATAATGACACTGCAACAACTTGAATATATTATCGCCGTAGATCGTTTTCGTCATTTCGGAAATGCGGCAGATTACTGTAATGTTACTCAACCAACTTTAAGTGCGATGATTCAAAAACTAGAGGATGAACTCGGAATAAAGATTTTCGACCGCCGAATGCATCCGCTAGTGCCAACCCAAATAGGACAAATTGTATTGGAGCAAGCAAAAAAGACTGTCCTTAGTTCGATGCGTATAAAAGATATCGTTAATGAACAACAGAATTCTGTTGACGGAACATTTAATCTTGGTATAATTCCTACAATAGCACCATATCTTATACCTCGTTTCTTTCCACAAATGATAAACAAGCATGCTGATATGGACGTGAGAATTACGGAAATGAAGACTGAGGATATTAAGAAAGCATTGCGCCATGGTGATATTGATGCCGGTATCGTAGCAGACCTTGACGGTATGGATGATTTTGAAAAGACCGAACTTTATTATGAGGAGCTTTTCGTATATGTATCACCAAATAATAAACTTATCAATAATGAGACCATCAAAGATAAGGATTTGAATGGTGAATTCCTATGGCTTTTGGGGGAAGGTCACTGCCTTAGCAAGCAAATGCAGAAGTTCTGCCATTTAAAACATGCAGCAATCAGTGAACGCGCATATCGTCTTGGAAGTATAGAGACTTTCATGCACATTGTTGAAGGTGGTCGAGGTGTTACTTTTATTCCAGAACTTGCCGCTACACAATTGACAGAGAATAAAAGGAAATTGGTTCGTCAATTCGCAATACCTTCTCCTACTAGAAAGATTATTATTATAACTACAAATAGTTTTATTCGTAATACTATACTTCAACTTATTGCCGAAAGTATTAAAAAAGCAATACCAGAAGATATGCTAAAGTTGAAACCTCATCAGCAACGAGTTTAATAATATTAAAGCAAATTTATTCAATCTACGATTGATAGAATTAAAGTTACTTTAAAAATAGATTTCGTGCAAATTCTATTATAGTATCCTTGCCATGGTAGAAATCTGTTGTTGTCATATCTACTTTATAATCAGGGTCTATTCCAAACTCTGTGCTTGCTTTATTTTTATCAAATATAGGACATGCAGAAAAACGAATGCTCCAACCTATGGGTATTTCACTACTGAATGGCATTCCTGCTCCACCACCTGTTTTGTCGCCAACAATCGTAACGTTTGGGCAACACTTCATATACTTCACAAACTCATTGGCTGCACTGTAAACGCTGCGGTTAGTTAGTATTATAACTGACTTCTGCCAACGTATTCCTGTACTAGGCTCTAGATATTGTTCTTCCAATGATGAGAAATCACTATGCCCCTTACCTGTTTTGTGCTGCATATATCCAACAAGAATCTTCTTGTTGGTAAATCTTGCAGCAAACTCCTCTGCACTTGTCATCATTCCACCAGTGTTATTCCTTAGGTCAATAATCAATCCACGAGTCAATAGTAAGCTTGACATTATCTCATCAAGGTTACCACTACCTAACTTGTCTTCGAAAGTAGAACAACGTATATAACCAACATTATCATCAAGTACTCGATATTTCATACCATTGGCGATTTTATAATCTGTACCAAGATATTTTGTTATAAGCGAGTCACTAATGTTACTTGGATAGTTTTCATGCCATGACCAGTTTCTTGCAACATCGAAACTAGAATACATATTAACGTGCCCATCACGCAGTTCACCAAGCATATTGCCTAAAACCTCAAAGAGTTGTCCATCAGTCATTTGGCCATTTATCTGTTTGGCATATTTTGTGTGTACTTCATTCCAATCCAGTCCATATTGTTGAGCCTTATAGTCAAAAAAACAATAATGCTGGTCTATTATATTCCAAAGAGCTTCAAAGTTTCCCTTGGGATTATCGGCATACTGATCCTCATCTACACATCCTGTCAATGAAGTGAGTGAGAATAAAACAAATAAAATCAATAATGATATATTATTATTTTTGAATATGCCTATTGAAGAATATCTCATTTTCTTACTTTAATTAGTTTAAATGTCTTTACTATTCCAATCATTATGGCGTGAGTATAGACATGCTGTTTAAGGTTGTTCACACGAGCCTGTTGAAACTCGCCAAGATATCCTATGCGGAAAGTGGAATGCAATAGCGGAAAATCAAAAGTTAGCATATTGCGCAACGAAGGGGCATTACCTGGATGCGTGAAACAGACATTATGGTCGTAGTTTCCTTCAGAGAATATCTCATAATAAGACTGCCCGTAATTAGGGCTAAACATTATTCCTGCAACAGGAACACCTATCTCATATCTTAGTTTAAAGTCACGATATGCCCCACTATGAAATGGGTTATGGAAATTATATTCAAGAGCCGCTGTTGGCACTATATTTATAAATGCACGAGCCTGTGCAGGATTATTTCCATTGCGCGTATTGTATATAAATCCAACATTTGCCTCTACGTTTCCACCAGCTTCCAACAAAAGTTGATTGCTTCCTATATTCCAAGTATTAAACAGATAATGCACACCATATTGAAAATTATAGTTGCCCGACATCTCCTTTCCGTCACCAGAACGATTATCAACATATGAAATATTACCTTGATGAACAATTTCATAGACAAATCTGTTTCCTTGTCTTTGTTTCAATGTATGACTGATATATCTAACATCTGTACCAGTATATTTTTCAGGGCTTAGATAAGTATCAAGTATATTAGTAGTTCCAACACCAAGCATCTTACTATTGGTGATAAACTTATCGCCAAATCTCAATGAGTCGGTTTGTGCATTCATACTCATGTTGCACAGTAATATAGCAGGCAACATGAGAAGAATTTTATTTTTTATCGTCTTTATTTTCATCGTCTTCAGGGAATAAGCTGAGCTGTCCTATCTGCTCATCGATTATCTGTTGCTGACTTTTACCAGCATCCGGGTCAAGATCTTCCTCTTCTTCATCTTCGTTTTCAGTGTCTTCAATTTTGGTATATTCCTCTTCATTGAATCTTGTAGGTTCAAGTTCGGTTATTGAGTCTATCTCCCAAGTAGAAATTCTCTTACCCTTTGCCTTAAATCCCTTAACTCCGATGAATTGTTCTACGTCAATTTCCTCAGCTGGTCTCACAGAGTCGTTGCCTCCATAAGAAACTTGTATTAAAGGATAATATGTATCTGTGAGCAACACGAGTTGACTATTTGCATTATCGCCCAACATATTTTGAGGTCGTTTGATTGCATCCATAGTAAATCGTTTGACATATGGATAACCTTGATTATCAGCATCATACAAAACTGCTGTCCAAACTTTATGCTGATTCCATTTCTCTATACGCAAAATATTATCAGGATAATGGTTGTTTGCATCAAAGTCTGTGATATAGAAATCACCATTTTTGAGAACTACTAGTATGCGATCTTCATCAAAGAATTCACCCAATGAATATCCATGCTCTTCGTAGTTGATTCGCTTCACATCTGGATCATACCATACCTTACGACCACCTAGAGTTGAATGTCCATGATTCTTCAGACTTATGCGATGTATTCCTACTTTAGATAGAAGATTTCCCTTTGCAGACCTAGACTTTATCATGATTTCACTAAAGTCCTTTTCACGGAATATATTCTGTCGTTTCAGTTTTGGATCAACATCAAGAGTAATCTTTATAACCTCAGCTTCTCCATTTGGATTAGCTGTGAAATACATAATTTTTGATCCAGGAGTGCCAAGTGTCAAGTAGTAATCTCTATCACGTGTTATACTAGTGACATTAAATCGCTTGATATAATAACAACCCTGTTTTCCATCCCTGTACACAACGTTGTATATGGTACGCCTATCGTTCTTCTTGAACACTTGCAACCAAATGATACCTTTACCAACAAATATCTTTTCGGCAACCTTTATAACCTTAAACAATCCGTCCTTATAAAATATAATAATATCGTCAATGTCAGAGCAGTTACATACAAACTCGTCTTTCTTCAAACCTGTACCTACAAAGCCTTCCTGACGATTGATATACAATTTTTGATTAGCTTCAACGACCTTTGTACTATCTATCGTATCAAAGCTGCGTATTTCGGTATGACGAGGATGATCGGCACCATATTTATTCTTTATAAACTTAAACCAGTTTATCGTTACATCTGTCATATGGCCAAGGTCATTGTCGATATCAGCAACTTCAGCCTTAATCCTTGCGAGGAGTTCCTCTGCCTTATCCTTATTGAACTTCAGGATGCGTTGCATCTTTATTTCCATAAGTCTGAGTATATCATCACGTGTAACGTCACGTATGAAGTCTGGCTTAAAAGGAGTAAGCTTCTCATCGACAAAAGCAATAGCCGTATCCATATCTGGAGCCTGCTCAAATTTCTTTTCTTTATATATTCGCTGCTCGATAAATATACGTTCAAGGCTCGCAAAAAATAACTGTTCAAGCAATTCTCCACGACGTATCTGAAGTTCCTTGCGCAACAGTCCCATTGTGCGTTCAGCACTATGGCGAAGCACATCACTTACAGTCAGGAAACATGGTCTATTATCTTCAATTACACAACAGTTAGGAGATATATTTATTTCACAGTCGCTGAATGCATAAAGTGCATCGATAGTCTTGTCTGACGAAACACCAGGTGCAAGATGTATCTGTATTTCTACCTCGGCAGCTGTATTGTCGTCAACACGCTTTGCCTTAATCTTTCCCTTTTCGATTGCACGAAGTATGCTATCAATAAGAGTTGTGGTAGTCTTGCTGAACGGAATTTCACGTATTATAAGAGTCTTACTGTCGAGTTTTTCTATTTTCGCACGCACCTTTAAAGCGCCACCACGTTGTCCGTCATTATACTTGCTAACATCAATAGCTCCACCTGTGGGGAAATCAGGATATAAATTGAAGTCTTCTCCGCTGAGATAGCTTATTGCGGCATCACAAATATCATTTAGGTTGTGTGGAAGAATTTTGCTGCTAAGACCTACAGCAATACCTTCAGCGCCCTGTGCTAACAATAACGGGAACTTAGCAGGGAGCGTTATTGGCTCCTTGTTACGTCCGTCATAGCTCAACTGCCAATCGGTAGTTTTAGGATTAAATACAACATCAAGCGCAAATTTAGACAAGCGTGCCTCAATATAACGTGGAGCTGCAGCACGGTCACCCGTTAGGATGTTACCCCAGTTACCCTGTGTATCGATCAGCAGATCTTTCTGTCCCATCTGCACAAGTGCATCACCAATAGATGCGTCACCATGAGGATGAAACTGCATAGTATGTCCCACGATATTAGCCACCTTGTTGTATCGTCCGTCATCCATTCTCTTCATTGAGTGTAGGATACGTCTCTGCACAGGTTTAAGTCCATCCTCAATATGCGGCACGGCACGTTCCAAAATTACGTAACTGGCATAATCTAGAAACCAATTCTTATACATGCCACTGAGGTGATGAACGGCAGATGCATCAAATTTTTCAGCCGGTTTGTAGTCGGAATGTGCACTATCCGTCAATTCCTCATCCTCATTGTTTACAATATCATTATTGTCTTTATAGTTATCGTCCATGTATGTATTTTTGTCGTAGTCTTGATTTAATCTGGAAAATAGAATGATGCAAAGATACAAAAAAAAATTGATAAATGTCTTATTTATCCTTAAAGTAGAACTAAATTAATAATTAAATAGGGCTTTTTTTATTATAAATATTGTATCTTTGCACAAAAATTTGAACACTTAGTAATTATGGCACAAGAAGATGTATTCAAGAAGATTGTAAGTCATTGTAAAGAATATGGCTTCGTCTTCCCTAGCAGTGAAATTTATGATGGACTAGCAGCTGTTTATGACTATGGTCAGAATGGTGTTGAGCTTAAAAACAATATTAAGGAATACTGGTGGAAGAGCATGGTATTGCTTCATAGCAATATCGTCGGTATTGATGCCAGTATTTTTATGCATCCTACCGTTTGGAAGGCAAGCGGCCATGTTGACGCATTCAACGATCCATTGATTGATAACCGCGACTCAAAGAAGCGTTATCGTGCCGATAACCTTATCGAGGACCAGATTGGAAAATATGAAGAAAAAATTGAGAAGGAAGTTGCAAAGGCAAAGAAGCGTTTCGGTGACTCTTTTGACGAGGCTCAATTCCGTGAGACTAATCCTCGCGTAATTGAGAACTTGAAGAAGCGCGATGATCTTCATACTAGATATGCCGAGGCTATGCAAGGTCCAGACCTTGAAGCTTTGAAGCAGATTATACTTGACGAGGAAATTGTAGACCCAATAAGCGGAACAAAGAACTGGACAGACGTGCGTCAGTTCAACTTGATGTTCTCAACAGAAATTGGTTCACTTAGTGACCAAGCAAACAAAATATACCTTCGTCCTGAAACAGCACAGGGTATATTTGTAAACTATCTTAATGTGCAGAAGACTGGTCGCATGAAGCTACCTTTCGGTATTGCACAGATAGGTAAGGCTTTCAGAAATGAGATTGTCGCACGTCAGTTCGTATTCCGTATGCGTGAATTCGAGCAGATGGAAATGCAGTTTTTCTGCCAGCCAGGAACAGAGATGAAATGGTTTGAGTATTGGAAGAAGCATCGTCTTGCATGGCATGAGGCTCTTGGTATGGGTGCAGAATGTTATCGTTTCCACGATCACGAAAAGCTAGCTCACTACGCCAATGCAGCTACAGATATAGAATTCAAGATGCCTTTTGGTTTCAAGGAAGTTGAAGGTATCCACTCTCGTACAAACTTTGACTTAAGCCAGCACGAGAAGTTCAGCGGTCGACAGATTAAGTATTTCGATCCAGAAAAGAACGAAAGCTATACTCCGTATGATGTTGAGACATCTATTGGTGTTGACCGTATGTTCCTATCTATCCTTTGTCACAGTTATACAGAAGAGCAGCTTGAGAACGGAGAGACACGCATTGTATTGAAGTTGCCAGAGGCATTAGCACCTGTTAAGTGTGCAGTATTCCCACTAGATAAGAAAGACGGTCTGCCAGAGTTGGCTCAAAAGATTGTTGACGATCTGAAGTTCCACTTCAATACTCACTATGGTGACCCTAAGGATTCTATTGGTAAGCGTTACCGCCGTCAGGATGCTGTAGGTACTCCTTTCTGTGTAACAGTAGATCATGACACACCAAAAGATCATAAAGTTACTTTGCGTTATCGTGACACAATGGAACAAGAGCGTGTTGACATTGATAATCTGCGTTCATTAATGGAAGATCGCGTAAGCATTACAAATCTCCTTAAGAAACTGAATATAGACTAATGAAAAAATATCATATATTATATATCATGTTGCTAGTGATGTCAATCGCAGGATTGTCATCATGCAGCGAAAATAGCAACACTGTAGATGAGTATCCTAACTGGCAAGCTACAAACGAAAGCAAATTCAACAGCATTTATGCTGAGGCTGTGAAATATGTAGCATCAGGCAGTGATTCATGGAAGGTCATTAAGAAATGGTCTTATCAGGATAGTATTCATAATAATCCTGAAGATTATATCGTGGCCCAAGTGATAGCGAAGGGTACAGGTACAACAAGTCCGATATACACCGACTCAGTGCGCGTGCATTATGAAGGTCGTCTGCTACCTTCTACAAGCTATTCAGAAGGATACGTATTCGACAAGAGTTGGAATACTGATGAATATAATGCCTCAACAAACGTACCGGTAAAGTTTGCAGTTAGTAATGTTGTTGACGGTTTTGCCACCGCATTGCAGAATATGCATGTAGGCGACAGATGGAAAGTTTATATTCCATATCAGTTAGGCTATGGTACAAGCGGTAGCACAGGAATTCCAGGATATTCTACACTTATATTCGATATTACGCTAGTGAGCTATTATCATGTTGGCGTAACTGTCCCTACTTTCAAAGCTAAAGCTACAGATAACACCTGGATAGATAAATAAGAAGACTTTTTTGATATATAATATATAATAAGGTATATGCGGTGATCTACTATAAGTAGGTCACCGCTTTTCATAATACAAAATATGAATGTAAACATGTACAATACAATATAAATAGCACTGTGCGCGAACACACATCTTGATATATATCAAGAATACTTGTTTTTTAAGAATAAAAAGATACAAAAATATTATCGGATGATTTATAGTTACTATCTTTGCATCGTCTAAAGACAAGGTAATTTGATTAAGGATAACGCTGGGTATTGGTTAAGGTAAAGAGAATTCAGGTAAAGGTATTAGTAGAAGCCTATTATAAGGCACTTCATTATTTTACAATTAGTGTATAAGTTTTTTTAGAGGTTTATAAAGATTGCTTCAGATACGGATAACAGATTATATAGAGAAGACAATAGTATTAGTATAAATTTGAGAGTAGCGATTCCAAAGATCTGGAATCGTTTTTTTTTGTGCATTTCTGTAATAGTGGTAGTTTAAAAACAAACTATAATTTTGAAATTCAATGTATTTACAGTAATTTTGCAGTTTCAATAGATATTTATGTTAAGCAACAGAAAAAGCGATGCTTTATTAGCAAAGATTAGGAATGGCAGCCCTATGACCCAACGAGAGAAGCTCAATCTTATTATAGGATTAAGTGTACCCTCTATGTTGGCACAAATAACATCAGTAATGATGTTTTTTATAGATGCAGCAATGGTTGGTCATCTTGGCGCAGAAGCATCTGCAAGCATTGGTATTATTGAGAGTACCACATGGCTCATGGGTAGCATGCTTGGCGCTTTATCTACGGGCTTTTCAGTTCAAGTAGCACACTTCATTGGTGCCAACGACTTCTTCAAGGCTCGCCAAGTGTTTCGTCATGCATTGATATGCGGATTAATTTTCAGTCTGCTGATGATGAGTATTGGAATAGCAATACACACTCATTTACCATATTGGTTAGGTGGCGGTTCTGACATCGCAGGAAATTCATCAGCCTACTTCCTCATATATTCATTTGCATTACCATTCGTGCTTCTATACTTTATGTCTTCATCCATGTTGAAATCATCAGGCAATATGAAGATTCCAAGTATACTTTCTGTCGCAATGTGTTTACTTGATGTGGTATTCAACTACATATTCATCTATGTATTTAAATTAGGAGTTGCCGGAGCCGCATTGGGTACGCTGATGGCTTATGTTGTTACTGTACTTCCTATGGTATGGCAAGCAACTTGCAAAAGTAAGATTTTGGCACTTCATCTAGATAAGATGAAATTCTATTGGAATTGGGACTACGTACGCAATGCTGCAAAGATAAGTGGACCTATAGCTTTGCAGGCTATGCTCATGAGTGGTGCTCAAGTTATAAGTACCATGATTGTAGCGCCATTGGGCAACATAGCAATTGCAGCCAACTCTTTTGCAATAACGGTAGAGAGCCTATGCTATATGCCAGGATATGGTATCGGTGATGCAGCAAGTACTTTAGTTGGTCAAACTTTTGGCGCAGGACGAAAAGATCTTTGCAAGAGTTTTGCCCACATGACAGTAGGACTTGGAATGGCAGTAATGGCATTCATGGGAATTATAATGTATATATTTGCTCCAGAGATGATGTCTATTCTATCTAGTGTAAGCTCAATACAAAATCTTGGTGTGCAATGTCTTCGCATTGAGGCTTTCGCTGAGCCTTTCTTTGCGGCAAGTATCGTTACTTACAGCGTCTGTGTTGGTGCAGGCGATACATTCAAGCCCGTGCTCATCAATTTATGTACCATGTGGGGCGTACGTCTAACGATGGCATACGTATTGGCTTCAAGATATGGATTAAAAGGTGTATGGTTTGCCATGGCAACAGAACTAACAGCACGTGGAATATTATTCCTGATACGCCTTATGCGTGGAAAATGGTTAAACAGACCTGCTATTAAGCATGTATAAATAAGAAAATGGGATTTGAATAATGATTCAAATCCCATTTTCTATTATATTTAATGCAAGCAGATATTACTTTTTATTTTCTATTGCCTGCATGATAAGTCCTTCAAGTTCATCACATAGTTCTGGATTATCCTTCAACAAAGTTTTTGTAGCATCGCGTCCCTGAGCTAGTTTAGAACCATTATAGCTGAACCAACTACCGCTCTTTTGAATAACACCATGCTCAACACCCAAGTCTACAATTTCACCAACCTTACTGATACCCTCACCGAAAGTTATTTCAAATTCTGCCTTTCGGAAAGGAGGCGCAACCTTGTTCTTAACAACTTTCACACGCACCTGATTACCAACAACCTGATCACCATCCTTGATGCTAGTAACACGACGTATATCAAGGCGAACACTACTATAGAACTTCAATGCGTTACCACCAGTTGTAGTTTCTGGATTTCCAAACATCACACCAATCTTTTCACGCAACTGGTTGATAAATACACAACAAGTATTTGTCTTACTTATTGTAGAAGTGAGCTTACGCAAAGCTTGACTCATAAGTCTGGCCTGAAGACCAACTACATTGTCACCCATATCCCCTTCTATTTCTTTCTTAGGAGTAAGAGCAGCAACAGAGTCGATAACAAGAATATCAACAGCACTTGAACGAATTAGTTCATCAGCTATTTGCAAAGCCTGCTCTCCGTTATCTGGTTGACTGACCCAAAGATTATCTACATCTACGCCCAACTTTTGTGCATAGAATCGATCAAAGGCATGTTCCGCATCTATGAAAGCAGCTATACCACCTAACTTCTGAGCTTCAGCGATAGCGTGAATGGCGAGAGTCGTCTTACCAGAAGATTCAGGACCATAGATTTCTATAACACGTCCACGAGGATAACCACCAACACCAAGAGCAGCGTTTAGTCCCATACTACCTGTTGGTATGATATCTACATTTTCGACTTTTTCATCCCCCATTCTCATGATGGAACCTTTGCCGAAATCTTTTTCTATTTTAGACATAGCTGCCTGCAAAGCTTTCAATTTATCGCTTTGGGCTGCAGCCTGATCTGTTTCTTTTGCCATAATAATATAGTATTGAAGTCTACCTTAATATGATATAAGGTAGACTATTTTATTAAAATTTGATTATAATTCCAAATCACCATCAAACTCCTCATACCAAGGAAGTCCCTGCTTATTTAGCTGTTCCATGAATGGGTCTGGATCAAAGTCCTCAACATTCCACACACCAGCCTTTTTCCATATACCTTTTACAAACATCATTGCGCCTATCATTGCAGGAACACCAGTTGTGTAGCTCACACCCTGCATACCAGTTTCCTTGTATGCCTCATGATGCTTACAATTATTGTAAACATAATATGTATGTTCTTTGCCATCTTTGATACCACGTATACGACAACCTATACTGGTCTCGCCCTCATAGTTTTCACCAAGTTCCTGAGGATTAGGCAATACAGCTTTGAGAAATTGCAACGGAACAATCTTCACACGAGTAGTCTTTCCTGAGCCATCTGCTAGAGGTGCTTCATATTCAACTTCGTCGATACGTGACATTCCGATATTCTGAATAACGTCAAGATAGTTAAGATACTGCTGACCGAAAGTCATCCAGAAGCGAGCCTGCTTGATAGTAGGATAGTTCTTTACAAGACTTTCAAGTTCCTCGTGATGCATAAGATAACTATCACGTGGACCAATGTTAGGGTATGTAAGATCTTTATGAACAGCCAAAGGATCTGTTTCAATCCATTGTCCGTCCTTATAATACAATCCTTTTTGAGTGATTTCACGTATATTAATCTCTGGGTTGAAGTTTGTTGCAAAAGCCTTGTGATGATTTCCTGCATTGCAGTCTACGATGTCAAGATATTGAATTTCATCGAAGTGATGCTTTGCTGCATAAGCAGTATATATTCCGCTTACTCCAGGATCAAAACCACATCCAAGGATAGCGGTCAGCCCAGCTTTTTCAAATTTATCCTTATAAGCCCATTGCCAGCTATATTCAAAGTGAGCCTCATCTTTTGGTTCATAGTTGGCTGTATCAAGATAGTTGCATCCACAAGCCAGACATGCATCCATAATAGTAAGGTCCTGATAAGGCAAAGCCAGATTAATTACGAGTTCGGGTTTGAAACTATTGAAAAGGGTCTTCAACTGTTCAACATCGTCAGCATCCACCTGAGCAGTCTTGATATCCATGTTCAGACCAGCTTTGTGAATAGACTCAACCAGTTTGTCGCATTTCGCCTTGCGACGAGAAGCAATCATAAACTCAGAAAACACATCTGTGTTCTGGGCAATTTTAAAAGCCGCTACTGTAGCAACGCCACCGGCTCCAATCATTAAAACTCTACTCATATTTATATCTTTTATTTTTTATTCTACTTATTTGCCGTTGATTTCATCAGCACGAATACCAAGAGCATTCATCAACGAATATCCCAATATCTCCTGACGGAAATTACCACCTTCAATAGGTTGCATAGCAAACATAGTGATTCGTTTGTTGTCATCATCCACATTACGCAGCAAACTTCTTATCCGAGAACATATATCACTATTTTCAGTGTCAGGAATAATCATAACTTTCTTCACTTCCTCATGCTGCAATACGGTCTTGAGCACATTCTCAATATACTCATCTTTATTCACCACATCGCCTACTTCAACTGAAGTAAATGTAAACTCACCGAGTTTATCGTCATTGAAAGCTTTTGAATTTAAATCCTTTTCATAATCAGAAGGCTTGAAATTGTCCAAGGATGTATTTTTCTTCTCATGAGCAAGTACTATCTGAGTATCGTTTTTACCCTCACGTACACCTCCATCAAGAGCGACACAAACAGCCCATTGGCTAAGGTCAGCTTTTGGAACGGCACGTCCAATCATACGCTCGAAATTTACGATAAGGTTGAAAGCTACAGAATCCACATAATCAGCATCTGCAATAATTATGTTTTCGCTCATCTTTACATTGTCAGTATTTGGAGTATTCATGCTACAAAGATAATAGAAACGAACGTAAATGCAAAGGAAAATTTGTTTTTAATTTTGCATTTCCACTCATTTGAAGTATCTTTATTAATAAGACACACCACATCTTAACAATAAAAATAAATAAAATTAATTTTGTATTATCTTCGATTTATATTACCTTTGTCAGTGAACTAAAAAACAAATTACTCATAACTACAAATTAATAATTAGGAAAATGAGTTCTTTAACAATCGCTATTGTTGTGGTATTCGTTCTGGGCTATCTATTTATAGCCCTTGAGAGTATTACAAAAGTCAACAAAGCAGCCGTAGCGCTGCTCATGTTTGTTGCATGTTGGGCACTGTTCATGGTCAATCCGGGGAGTTACATTTCTGGATTTACTGGCAATGAATTGGTTAATGAAGCATGCAATGCAATTGAACGACACTTGGGAAGCACCAGTACTACCTTATTCTTCCTTATGGGGGCAATGACTATCGTTGAGATTGTCGACCAAAATGGAGGATTCAATTGGGTTCAAAGCAGAATGTTTACTAAGAGTAAGCGAGGATTGCTATGGAAAATAGCCTTTATGACATTCTTTCTTTCGGCAATTCTCGACAACCTCACCACAAGTATCGTGATGATTATGATCTTGCGCAAGTTGGTTCACGACCATAAGGATCGCATAATCTATGCATCCCTAGTTATAATAGCCGCCAATGCCGGTGGAGCTTTCTCCCCTATTGGCGATGTTACCACTATCATGCTATGGAACAAGGGCGTGATAACATCTCTGGGCATCATATCAGAAGTATTTGTACCTGCAGTAGTTTCACTCATAATTCCGGCTTTGATATTACAGACTCAGCTAAAAGGCGAACTAGTAAACTATAATGCCAACACTCATGAAAGTCTTGATGAAAACAGATTGGATTTTTCCAACATAGAGCGCAAAATAATATTCTTCATTGGTGTAGGCGGTTTGATGTTTGTACCCGTATTCAAGTCACTGACAAACCTTCCTCCATTTATTGGAATACTCTTTGTCCTTGGTGTGCTTTGGACTATCACAGAAATATTCTATCACCGTTTGCATAAGGTAAATTCCGAAGTCACATTCCAGAAAAGGGTAAGCAACTTATTGTCTCGCATAGATATGACAACGATACTTTTCTTCCTCGGTATATTGATGGCTGTTGCATGTCTTGAAGAAGTTGGAATACTCACATCGCTTGGTTCAACTCTTAATACAACATTCCATGGTAATCACTATATAGTAACTGGCATTATCGGTGTCGTGTCAAGCATCGTTGACAATGTTCCTTTGGTTGCAGGATGTATGGGAATGTATCCAATAGCACCTACTGGCGATATTGCCGTTGACGGCTTGTTCTGGCAGCTTCTTGCGTATTGTGCAGGAGTCGGTGGAAGCATATTAATCATTGGCAGTGCTGCTGGAGTTGTTGTAATGGGATTGGAGAAAATAACATTCGGTTGGTACATGAAGAAAGTCAGCTGGATAGCCTTTGTCGGATATATTGCTGGCATTCTCAGCTATTGGCTCATAAGGACTTACTTTTTTGCAACACCGCTATAACTATAAAGACGAAGGCTGATGAAATTTCATCAGCCTTTCCTATTTTATTTCTGCAAGAAGAAAGTAAACATAAGTCCACCCTCTTTTCTATTTTCAACTTTTATCATTCCTTTATGAAGAAGCACTGCATTCTTTACTATAGCTAGTCCTAGACCAGTACCTCCCATCTTTCGACTTCGTCCCTTGTCAACTAGATAGAAACGCTCAAATAGTCGTGCCAAATGCTCATGTCTAACTCCAATGCCATTATCTTTGAATACAAACTGCCATTGATTTATATTGTCAGTTGCACTTAAAGTGATCTCTGTCCCTACTCCAGCATAGGCAATAGCATTATCTGTAAGATTGCGGAATATGCTATATACCAAACTTTGACTACCATTGATAACAATATTGTCAGGCAATAGATTGTTAAACTTCATCTGTTTTTCACTAAGCTGCAATTCCGTGTCCTTAATAATATCCTTAACCGTCTGCGATATGTTCACACTAGTAAAGTCTATCAAATGAGGAGCGTCATCCATACGATTCAGCGTAGATATATCTTGCAATAATGCTGTGAGCCTCTGACTTTGTGCATAACACCTCTGCATAAACTGCAATCTTGTTTCCTCGTTTATGTTAGGATTATTTAGGATCGTCTCTAGATATCCCTGTATACTTGCAACAGGAGTCTTCAGTTCATGCGCAACATTCTGAGTCAACTGCCGTTTAAGCATATTCTGTTCCTTACGCGTAGACTGCAATCGTTTATACAACTTAATAATTTTCTCAGCAATTTCACCAAGTTCATCACCAGGAAATTCCATAAGATCTTCTGTGTCAAGACTCTCATTATGGTCGGCTTTACTTGCGAAGCTGCGTAGTTTAGTGATATTTCGTCCTAGTGGACCAGTAAACTTATACAATACTAATGTAAGAATAACTATTGCAGTAAGAGAAAACCAGATGTAATGCTGATCTGTTTTAAGCGATTCAGAAAGATTGTTGTCATAAGGCATCGCACTGCGTATTATGTAACCATCTTTTTTAAAATATGTAGCAGAATAGAAATAATGCCTTTTTAGGGTACTACTGGTACGGTCAATTTCAGAACCAGAGCCATATTTAAGAGCAGCTTTTACTTCCTTCCTGTTTGAATGGTTGCTAAAGTTGGCATAGTCCTTCCGTATATTATCAAAGATAACCTTTCCGTCAGGCTTAATAAGTGTCACTCTAAGGTCTGGTATTTTATTTCTCTTAACGTATCCAGAAAGAGTCTTTTCGTCATTTTTCCCGATATAGTGCAACGCATCATCCATACTCTCGTTAAAAGCTTGTAGACGTATTTCAAGATTGTCTATCTTGTATTGCTTTTCTCTGACATGCTGAAACAGCGTGAAAGCCACAGCAAAAGAGAGAAAAACAAACATAACGGTCAGATGAAGCTTTGTTCCTACCGATATTCTCTTCATTCTTTTTCTATATTATACATTCATTAAGGTAACTTTATGAGTCGAAATAATATCCAAATCCCAATCTTGTTACAATACATTTAGAGAATCTTCCAATCTTCTTTCTCAGTCGTGTTATATTTACGTCAACAGTTCTATCGAGAACTAATACATCTTTTGGCCAAATCCGATCAATAAGTTCCTGGCGAGAAAAAACTCTTCCACGTTCTTCAAGAAGCAATTGTAGAAGTTCAAATTCGGTTTTTGTGAAAGGAATATCTTCTCCATCAATAGCAACCGTCTTTTTACTGAGATTCATTTCTAGTCCTTGGTAACTTATTAGCTGTTGTTCTACAGCAGCTGCGCCATCATCAGAAGTCCGTCGCAAAACAGCACGTACCCTTACCATCACTTCCCTTATTGAAAATGGTTTAGATATATAGTCATCTGCGCCAATATTAAATCCTGTTACAGTGTCGTTTTCTGTATCACGAGCTGTTAAGAAAATTATTGGAATATTAGCAGTTGCAGGTTCTTTCTTTATAGTCTTAGCCATAGAGAAGCCTGAGACCCCCCCCATCATTACATCAAGCAACAACAAGTCGAAGCCGGCTATATCCATAGTCAAAGCCTCTTCGGCAGAGTTAGCAGTCTCCACTTCATATCCTTCAGTTTCTAAATTAAACTTCAGAATTTCACATAAGTCCTGTTCATCATCAACAACAAGAATACGATAATTATTTTCTGTCATGTCTTTATTATTTGTGATGTTGCAAAGATACAGCTTTGTTGATTTATATCTATTTCATTATAGTTACAATAGTGTTACACGCCATACCTGTGTAATTTAATTCAATAGCAAATATACAACATTTTCTAATATGAACTAATAATTTGGTATATTTTTTATCAAAAAAGGAATGCACTTCCACCACTAACATACGATATAAGCAATCTTTCTAGACAATTTAAAGACAGAATACGCGTTTATAAAACTCCTTGCATTTCGCATATTCGTTTATATTATGTGTTCTACATGCTGTTTTCTATGAAAAGATAATAGGCTAAAAATATTTATTTAGCAAATCGACTAAAACTGATAAAAGGTATTTATAAAAAAAATGCAGGAGATAAACTCCTGCATTAATATATTTATTTATAATATTCCACCAAGTGAATTTGACAATATTACAAGAAAGACTATCATCGTTATGGTCACGTATAGCCAATCACGCTGATGCGCAAAATCAAATAATGAAAGTAAAATTCTGGTTATTGGAGTAAGCATAAGAACTAATACTCCTAATTGTATCCAATTTGCAGCCTTTAAATGAAGCAACCCACCGAATATTCCACTTAATGAAGTCAATGATGATGGTTCGCCATGAAATTTATAATAATCAGGCACTGGCTCAGAACCGTGACATATCAAATAGTATGCTCCACCGAGAACAGCAATGCAACACGCCGTCATTACACCGATGCGCAGAGTTGAACCTATCAACTGCTGCATCTTCTTATTTTCATTCATCAATTCCATAGTCCTTAAAATTTACCCATTATACCATTATATATCATATTTATCGCAACCAACAGAATGGCAAAGACAAATATCTTTCTCAACACGGTTACATCGAGTCTTTTCAAGAGTCTGGCACCAAAAAGCGAACCGCCCAAGACTCCTATCATTATTGGGAAAGCTATTCCTGGAGCAATGTATCCTCTCTGAATATAAACAACTGCTGAAGCAACAGCAGTAACACCTATCATAAAGTTACTCGTTGTTGTACTTACTTTAAATGGAACTTTCATTGCAGCATCCATAGCGAGCACCTTTAAGGCACCACTACCAATACCAAGAAGACCTGAAAGGACTCCAGCACCAAGCATAACAGAAAATCCTCCACCAACATTTGTAAGTTCGTATTTTTTCTCACCATCTTTAGTAGGATAAGTACCATATAGCTTTAGTTTGCGTGCTAACTCGCTTCCCACGACATTTGTATGATCAACCTTTCTACGCATTTGCATGGCAGAAGTCAAAATCAATACCAAACCAAAGATAACAGCAATAATGTTAGTTGGCATCCACAAGGCTATAATAGCTCCGCCAACAGCACCAATCGTGGTAGCTATCTCCAAGAACATTCCAAGACGAATATTGGTTATACCCTCTTTTACATAAGCACTGGCCGAACCAGAAGATGTAGCTATTGAAGCAACAAGGGCTGCACCTATGGCATAATGAAAATCAATATTAAAACAAAGCGTCAATACTGGTATCACTACCACTCCACCACCTAAGCCCGTAAGCGAGCCGAGAAGTCCAGCAAGGAAAGCCGAACAGATTAAAATAATTGTAAATGTTAAAACTGTCATCCTTTTTATTTTTCGCACAAAGGTACAATTTTTGTGCTCTCAAAAAGTATTTTCAACACTTCAATAATATATATTTAATTATTTACAAGGCTTTTAACGATAGTTTGCAAATCAGAAAAAATAACTAATTAAAGCATTTACAGAGTATTATGCGATCATATTATCAGATATAAAAAGAAAAACGTTACAAAAGAAAACCAATGCATTCAATTGCACATTCTTTTGTAACGTTTTGATTATTATCTGTATAAAATCACAAGAATAGTGACACTAATAGATAAACTAGTGCTCCAAGAATAGCACTTACAGGAATGGTGAGAAGCCATGCTACCATCAAATCCTTTGTAACGCCCCATCTTACAGCTGATAGTCGCTTTGTAGCTCCTACTCCCATAATAGATCCAGCTATGGTATGAGTTGTACTAACAGGAATCTTTAAATATTCTGTAAGGAATAATGTCAAGGCACCAGATGTCTCTGCGACAACTCCTTCAAACGGAGTTACCTTTGTAATCTTTGTGCCCATCGTCTTAACGATTTTCCAACCTCCTGACATTGTTCCAGCTGAAATAGCAAAGAAACAAGAGAAAGCCACCCAATCAGGCATATCCTCTACAGAATGTATTCCCAGACCAAGATGAAGCGGATGAGCTGCAACAAGGGCAGCAGCGATTATACCCATTACCTTCTGAGAGTCATTCAAACCATGTCCAATACTGAATAGGGCTGAAGATACTAGCTGAAGATGTTTGAACCAAACCTCAGCTTTAGTGTGATTCATCTTTCGGCAGACATACAGCACTAGCATTGATATAAAAAATGCTATTACCATACCAATAAAAGGAGCCAAAAGAATAAATGCTGCAATCTTCATAATCACAGAACTCTGAATAGCCTGAAAGCCGTTTGCCATAATTGCAGCACCGGCAAAGCCACCGATAAGAGTATGTGATGAAGAAGAAGGAATACCCTTCCACCATGTAAGCAAGTTCCATATAACGGCACCAATAACACCTGCAAGAATTATTGGCAACGAAATATATTGCTCATAAACAGTTTTTGAAACAGTGTTGGCAATACCAAACTCACCTATTATATATTTTGAGATGAAAAAAGCTACAAAATTGAAGAATGCTGCCCATATCACCGCTTGAAACGGAGTGAGCACTTTCGTTGTAACTATTGTTGTAATAGAGTTTGCTGCATCATGGAAACCATTGATGAAATCAAACATCAACGCCAAAAGGATAATTGAGATAAGTAATATCATAGATACTTATATATTATTACGTCAATTACGCATATTTTACGATAATCGTTCTTAAGATCTTACCAACGTGTTCTGCAGCATCAGTAGTCTTTTCAAGTTCATTCAGGATTTCCTTCATCTTGATTAGTTCGATTCCGTCTTTCTCCTCCTCGAACAAGTTAATGATAGCAGTTTCGTAAACATCATCAGCCTCATTTTCAAGATCGTGTAAGGTCTTGCAATGCAGTTTCAGTTTTGCTGCGTTCTTACGAATAGAACCAAGTTCTTCCATTGCGTCATCAATACATTCAGCACCTTTCTTTACAATTTCACCCAAAGACTTCTCATAAGGATTATTCTTCTTTGGATTGTATATTGCTATACGCTTTGCACAACTATTGATTCTGTCAATAACATCATCGAGTTTGTCTGCTAGAAGATGGATATCTTCACGATCGAAAGGAGTGATGAAAGAAGAACTTAGTTCTTCGAAAATTTTATGAGACAATTCATCCCCTAAACGTTCCTTTTCTTTTATTTTACGAAAGAATTCTTTGCGTTCTTCGCCTGTTTGGCATTCTAGAGCACCTTGTAACATTTCAGATGCTGCCAAGAGTATCTCAGAAACCTGTTTCAGATAGTCAAAGAACTTTGGTTCTTTAGGACCGAATTTGCTAAAAAAAGAATTGTTCATCATCTTGTTCTTTTTAATCACTTTATAATAATTAATATTTTTACGCTGCAAAAGTATTAAATAGTTGTTACAAAAATGCTACAATAGTTTTATCAACTTGTTACATTCACATTTTTTATTCACAATTCTCCTCTTTCAGTAAATCTTCACCCAAATGAGTAACAGCCTCTCGTGCCTCTCTCTCAATAACTTCCTTAGCTTTCGTTGGATAGAATATCATTCGCAGAGACTGGTTGTAGTTGAAATAGTTCCATATCCAGTTTAGCAAAACGATAACCTTATTGCGAACACCAAGTATAGAGCGAAGGTGAACAACAAGCCACAAAACCCATGCAACAAATCCCTGAAGCTTTATCTTACTGAATTCTGCAACCGCTTTATTTCTTCCTACAGTAGCCATTGAGCCAAGGTTCTTATAAGAGAATGGCGTCATACTCTTGCCTTTAACAAGACGACGAAGATTCTTTGAAAGTAGCTTTCCCTGCTGTATTGATACCTGAGCCAACTGTGGATGTCCATTAGGATATTCCTTATCACCACTCATGATACACTGATCACCAATAGCAAATACGTCTTCCATGCCTGTAACTCTGTTATATTCATCAACCTTAATACGGTTGCCTCTTCCCAAGAAAGCTTTATCCATATTGCCGATTTGAACACCAGCGATACCACTTACCCAGATAAATGTACGAGTAGCTATTTCGCTTCCGTCAGCAAGCACAACCTTGTGGTCACGATAATCAGTAACCTTCTTATTTAGCAATATGTTTACACCCATTTTACGCAGGAACTCCTCTGCTTTAGCTGAAGATTCTGGTGACATAGCAGAAAGAAGGCGATTGCCTGCTTCAATAAGATATATATTCATCAGACTGCTGTCCAAATCTGGATAGTCATGAGGCAAAATCGTATGCTTCATCTCTGAAAGTACACCGGCAACCTCTACACCAGTTGCTCCACCACCAACGATAACAACATTGAGTAATTCCTGACGCTCAACATTATTGGCACAAGTAATCGAACGTTCAAGGTTAGCAAGAATAGCATTCTGCAGTCCCATAGCCTCGGCAACATTCTTCATAGGCATTGCTTCTTCAGCAATATGCTTGTTACCATAAAAATTTGTCGTAGCTCCGGCTGCGAATACTAGGTAATCATAGTCAACCTTTCCTATTGATGTTTGGATAATCTTTTTATCCGTGAACACAGCTCTAACTTCAGCCATGCGGAAATAGAAATCCTTACGATCCTGGAATATCTTTCTGAATGGGAAAGAAATTGAACTAGGCTCCATGCCGGCAGAAGCCACCTGATAGATCAGTGGTGGAAACTGATGATAATTATTCTTGTCTATCAAGATTACCTGCATACCTGAATGGCGCAGACTGGTAGCCAATTTTAAACCACCGAAACCTCCACCTACAATAACGACTCTTTTCTTGTTTCCTTTTTCAACGTTTAAGCTCATACTGAATGATGATAATGAATATACAATTAATAAATAATGTCAGCTAAAATAGTCTTCTGCAAAGGTAGTATCTTTTTGTGAATTTATCAATAAAATCACGCTGAATTTCTTAATATTTATTTATTATATGTTATATATCAATTGTTCTTCCTGTAACTCACCACTGCCCATGTACCCATAACGGCTGAAAAGGACATAAGCGCCATAAATTGAGGCATTATTTCGAAAAGACTTCCACCACGAATAAACACGATACGCATTGCATCTATAAAGTAGTGCATTGGATTTATTTCTGTTAGATATTGAGCCCAATCAGGCATACTACGGACTGGCGTGAACAGTCCGCTTAAAAGAATAAAACATACCATGCAGAACCACATTACTAGCATTGCCTGCTGCATTGTGCTACTATAATTGGATATGATAAGTCCGAGCGAACTCATAATAAGTGCCATGATTATTGCTAGGAGATATATCACCGCCAATGGTCCTGCCGACGTGATACCATAAACAGCCCATGAAAGGATAAAGCATATTGTCATCACGACGAGTCCGATCACCCAATAAGGTATAATCTTTGCCATGATAAACGAGAACTTTCCTACAGGTGTTACATTTATCTGTTCGATAGTTCCTACTTCCTTCTCGCCTACTATATTGAGCGCAGGCATAAAACCGCAAAAGAGAATAAGCAGTATCGCCATTAGCGCCGGAATCATAAACACCTTATAGTCCTGATAAATATTAAATAGATTAAGCACTGATATCGGAAGTTTGCCCGTCGATGGTACAACGATATTCGACAAGTAAGAAGCTCCCATAGCACCTTTTGTTCCGTTTACAGAGTTGGAGGCTATAAGAACATTTGTGGGATTACCATTTACAAGATCGCGTGAATAATACTGTGGTATCACCGCTATGATATCAGCATTCCCCTTTTCCATCTCCTTTACGGCTTCATCGTAAGACGAAGACATCCCTTTAAAGATGAAATAATTAGAAGCCTCCATCTCATGTACCAGCCGTTGCGATGTAGTTGTTCGGTCATTGTCTACTACCAGCAGTGAGATGTTTTTTATTTCCAAGTTGGTAATCCAAGGAATTACAAGCATAATCACAATGGGAAACATTATAATCATCTTTGGCAGAAACGCATTACGACGTATCTGCTTGAACTCTTTTTCTATGAGGTATCTCAGTATCATAATTCTACTCTAATCTTTTCTTGAACTTTTTGAGACTAATGGTAAGAAGCAATATCGCCATAATTGTCATAACGCACACTTCCTTCCAAACCATTGTGATGCTTACGCCCATTATCATTATCTTTCTGCATGCAGAAATAAACCACGAAGCTGGCACAAGATGAGCAATAAACTGCAACACAACTGGCATACTCTCTATTGGGTATATCATTCCTGACATTAATATGCTAGGCATGAGAAGCATCATTCCAGAGGCTAACATTGCTGCCACCTGAGTTTCGGTAAGAACACTTATAAGGAGTCCTAGCGACAACGCTACTATTATAAATAACACAGAAACTGCCGAAAGAGATAACAGACTACCAGCTATAGGCACATGTAATACAAAATATGATATAGTTAGAATGAATATCAGATCTACAATGCCGAGAACAAGATATGGTATCATCTTAGCTACAATAATAAGTATAGGTCGAACGGGCGACACAAGCAGGATCTCCATCGTGCCACGTTCCTTCTCACGAACAATACTTATTGAAGTCATCATCGCACATATTATCATAAGGATCATTCCCATTACTCCTGGTACAAAATTATAAGCACTCTCCATTCGTGGATTATACATCAGCTTTATCAATGCCCCACCATTCGCAACTCCTACCGAAGTCAGTTCTGAAAGTATTATCTGACTGGCATAGCTCGCCTGTTGTATCGCCATGTTTGGATCAGCACAATCAGCAATAATCTGCACTCTCGCCTCACCATCATATATATGATTGGCAAAATTCGGACTGAAAACTATAGCCATATCTGCTTTATTTCCTTTGAGCAAAGTCTTAGCCTCATCTGTATTACTCGTCTTTGCCGTGATATTAAAGTATGTTGATGCATCAAGACGATTGGTAATTTTCTGCGTTCTATTGTCAATTGAAGACGATACAAGCACAATGCGCACATTACGCACCTCGGTGGTAATGGCAAATCCAAACAGGAACATCATCACGATTGGCATACCTATAAGTATAAGTAAGGTGCGACGGTCACGCAGTATATGGCGTGCCTCTTTTATTATAAATGATATGAATGTTGTCATATTATCAGTCTGATTTTCGTTGTGCCTTTCTTGCTAACATCGTGAACACACTGTCCATGTTGTTAACTCCGAACTGGCTTTTGAGTTGTGACGGAGTTCCTAAAGCTTTTATCTGTCCGTCAACCATGATGGATATGCGGTCACAATATTCAGCCTCATCCATATAGTGAGTTGTTACGAAAACTGTTATGCCTTCGGCTGCTGCCTCATATATCAATGTCCAAAATTCCTTGCGTGTTGACGGATCTACACCTCCAGTTGGTTCATCAAGGAATACAACATCGGGTTTATGGAATATAGATACCGAGAAAGCCAACTTCTGTTTCCATCCAAGCGGCAGTTCCTTAACAATGGTATTCTTATGTTCACTCATTCCTAGACGACTTAGCAAAGAATCGGTCTTTGATGCAATCTCTTTATCATCCATGCCATATATACCAGCAAAAAGACGTATATTTTCCCATACCTTTAGGTCTTCATACAAAGAGAACTTCTGACTCATATAACCAATATGCTTCTTTATCTGCTCGTATTGCGTAGATACATCATAACCGCCTACAGTAGCTTTACCGCCAGAAGGCTGACTTAATCCTGTTAACATGCGCATTGCTGTCGTTTTTCCGGCTCCATTGGCTCCAAGAAATCCGAATATTTCACCTCTATGTACCCTAAAGGATATATGGTCTACAGCATGGAATGTACCAAATGTCTTGCACAATCCATCAACAACAATCACATCATTATCTTCAGAAAGCTTTGCTTCATCTGAATGCGATAACGGTTCTGGGCAGAATACATCTTTAAATTCATTCAATATTTCATCAGGAGCACCTACCCCACATATTTTCCCTTTATTTAGAAAGGCTATCCTACCGCATTGGCGCACTTCATCAAGATATGGAGTAGACACAATTATTGTCATTCCAGCATCACGCAATTTTTGCAGTATAAGCCAGAATTCCTTGCGTGAAACTGGGTCTACACCAGTAGTTGGTTCATCAAGAAAAAGCACGCTGGGCTTATGCACTAGGGCACATGAAAGAGCAAGTTTCTGTTTCATTCCTCCAGAAAGAGCACCAGCACGTCTGTTCTTGAATGGTTCAATCTGTGAATAGATATCACGTATTGAATCATAGTTTGCTTCTACCGTAGTATCAAAAAGCGTAGCGAAGAACTTAAGATTTTCCTCTACAGTAAGGTCTTGATACAACGAAAACTTACCAGGCATATACCCCACACGCTTTCTGATGTCACGCATCATTGTCAAGGTGTTAAAGCCATCAACAGATGCTGCGCCTGTTTCTGGAACAAGCAATGTGGCAAGTATGCGGAAAAGAGTAGTCTTACCGGCTCCGTCAGGACCAATTATACCAAAGAGTTCTCCTTGGTCTATACTTAGCGAGACATCGTCTAGCGCACAAACTTTACCGAAGTGTTTGGTGACATTATTTATTTCTATCGCTGTCATGATAAGCTTTGTTTAATTATCTCTAGAAGTTCACTTCACCATACATGCCTAGTTTGATAAATCCATCGTTCCTGACAAGTATTTTAACAGCATAAACAAGATCAGCACGTTCATCATCTGTCTGTATCGTCTTTGGAGTGAACTCTGAATGTTCAGATATCCATGTAACCGTACCACTATATTCCTTGCGTTTATTATCTCCATAGTCACTGAATACCTTTACTTTCTGACCAACTTTCACCTTTTCAAGTTGTCCGGATGTGATGTAAGCACGAAGATAAACATTATTCATGTCTGCTATCTTAAATAACGGTTTGCCGATTGTGGCAAAATCGCCCTTCTCAACATACTTTTCAAGTATGACACCGCTTATTGGAGCAACGATATGGCATTTGCGCAATTGGTCAATTACCTGTGAACGTTCTATTCCTGTAGCACTACTCTGACTAGACAAACTTCTGGTACTGTTGCCCAAACTAGATATCTGTGCTTCCAACTGGCGACGCAAGACGAGCACTGCCGAGTTAGCATCATCCAACTGCTTCTGGTTTGCCGCTCCGTCTCTAACCAGACCAGCAGACCTGCGCTGCTCTCTTTGTGCAGTAGCCAACTGTTGGCGCAATGCCGCAATCTGTTTCTGCACATCAGGTTTCTGATTTTCAAAAGTTTCTCGTGTCACTCCAACCTGCATAGTCTTTAGCTGCAACTGCACGGTATCAATGAGTCCTACCTGCTTACTGCAATCTATATTCTGTCCTTCTGTTATATCAAAAGCCATTATACGTCCTGTCTGTTCGGCAGCTACAGTAACTTCTGTGGTCTCGAAAGTACCAGTGGCATCATAACTCTTCTTATCTGATGAACACGCTGCGAACATCGTCGCCATTGAAACCCATATAATAAATTTTCTTGTTTCCATATCTATTTAAATATTAATAGTTGCCAATATTTTTAAGTTGGTAAATCTCTTTCAGCAGTTGAATCTCGTGCAAAGCCTTAGCCTGCTTTGCCTCGCTCTCGGCATTTATCTGGCGCAGCATCTCATTGATAGTCAACGTGCCGTTTTCCACTTTGCGTTCAGCTTTGCTTCGTATGTTTGTACGAAGTACAACAATATCATCATCTGTCTTTATTTTTTCCTTCAGATCATTGATAACAGAAGTCTCTCCGACTGTCTGCAATCTTGTATTGAAAAGAAATGTCTGACGATTACTTTCGATCTGTTGTCTATTAGCCTCAATCTGTCTTTTGTCATTCTTCCTCGTATAAAGTCCGCCAATATTCCAAGTTAGTTTAGCGCCAGCCATCAACATACTTTTGTTTATCAAATCCAGACCTGTATTCCCCACCAGTCCTGATACAAACAGTCCGAATTTTGGTTTTAAATTCACATCAAGCGCTTTCTCACGCTCATTTAGTAATATTGTCTGTGCGTCAAACAGTTTCATTTCTGGTCGTTTTACTTCCATTGATTCAGGCATATCATCAGACGGACGAGATAATGTAATGTTGTCATCAATCTTTTCACCTATAAAAATAGCCAACATCATAATATATGAGTGTCGTTGTTCTATCAAGCTCTTCATCTGTTGTTCTGCGTTCAATTGTTCAACCTTTATAGCATCAATATCGCTCTGATTGGCTATACCATTCTTCATCATAGCGTCTATGCTTTTCCGACTAAGCGCCAAGTCTTCCTGCAAAAGTTTATTCTGCTTGATTTGCTCGTCAAGGAGCAACGTTCCAAAAAACATCTGATCTACTCTTGAATTGACATCATACATTGAAACATTTAACTGTTCTGTACTCACATTCGCATCGGCTTTGGTTATCTTTTTACGAGAAGACACAGCGCCACCATCATATACATTCTGAGATACTTGCAACATTCCACCATATAGGTGGTTTTTAGTATCAACAGCCGAAGCTATATTTCCCTTTATCATATCTGTATGATATGTTGCCAGACCAGTTACTGAAACTTGTGGCAGATTTGCAGTAGAAGCATTGGCAATATTATAGTCACGCAATCGCTCAACCAAATCATATTGCTTTATAAGCGGATAATTATCATGCGCTTTCTGTCTACATTGAAGTAATGTTAGTTGGGCGTAGCATCCTGTGGTTGCCATAATCAGTCCCAAAAGAATCATTCTTATTCTCATATATTATATTTTTCTGCAAAGATATGCTGTTTCATTAATAAAGTCATTATCTATAAGAATTGAAAAATGTCCTTTTTGTACTATAATTCAAAAAAGATGGTCAACAATAGGGATATTTTATTATCTTTGAGGCATATTAATTGATAAATAGTAGGATATGGAAAGTAACAGACCTATAAAACTAGACTTTGAGCGTATTCGCGATTATATAAAACTAGGTATATTGGATAATGCTAATGCAGCGTATGTTGCAAAGGACTTCGCGGTATTACTGAGTTTCAACAAACTTAGAAAAACATTTATAACATTAAACCAACCATACAGATTTGATGAACTACGTGTATGCTGTGTAAAAAGCGGAACCGGCCATGCTATCATCAACCTTATTGACTACACTATAAATAAAGGTTCGATGTTGTTTATCGGAGCTGGGAGCATTGTACAACCTATAAGTTTTACCCCTGATTTCGATATGGAGGCTATATCTGTAAACGATGAGTTACTGCAAATGTTATTTAATGGGAGAGTCCCGTCATGCTTAATTAGCGGTGAGAGTAAAACGACAATACCGATGAATGAAGAAGAAGAGAACATATTTCACAGACTTATAGAAGATGCATGGCTGATAATACATTCAAACAGTATTGACAAAGATACGTTCTTTTGTGTTACGAAAGCAATACTATGCATGTATAGCAACTTAAACAGCAAAACAGGAGTTAATGGCGAAGTGCATACTCATGAACGTGAGGTATTTCTTAAATTTATAAACCTTGTACATAAATTCAGTAAAAAAGAACGTTCACTTGGTTTTTACGCAAACAAGATGTGCATGTCGCAACGCTATCTTGGAACATTAATAAGTAATGCCAGCGATACTACAGCAAAAGAATGGATAGATAAATCGGTAATCGCTGAAGCTAAGGTTATGCTTAAACATTCAGATATGCAGGTTTCACAAATCAGTGAAGCGCTAAACTTTCCAAATGTAAGTTTTTTCTGTAAATTCTTCAAACGCTTGACTGGTACAACTCCACAAGGATATAAAAACGAATAGTTGAATCTTTATCATACAGCATCTGTTAAACATAATGACTGGTGCTATGAGAGAAATGCAAATTATGACTAATGCTATATATTATATAAATAATGTGCGCGCACATGCGCGCGCACTAAAGGGTTTTCAAAATACTAGCGTCGAACTGACGAAAAACTGACTATCAGCAACTTAGATATGATTTTCTCAAAAATGAAGTGTCGTAATATGCGTTATCAATTTTTAGAAAAACAAAAGCAGCTTTTTTTCATAATCCTCAATTTCTTACCTAAAAATAGATGTTTTTGCACCGTAAAAATCACCTCTTTATCATGCCCTATTTTGTATTTCATCGATATAAAGCATAAAATCACGTCTCTTGCCTGATACTTATCTTCGCTAAAAAAGAATTCTAACTAACTGATACACAGCCAATAGACACTTTGACGCTATTTATTTAAAAAATCTATAGGGGGGAGATTATGCTAATCAGCAATATATGTAAATGGACAAAGCACTATAAATCGCATCTGAATTAAGACAAAACGATGCTTCTTATTACATTGTTACTGTTGCCAAGAAGCATTTAAAGATTCAGAAATCCGTTACTACGATATAAAGTTTGCGTTTCTACGACATAAAGTTTACGTTTCTATGATCAAACGTTTGCGTTACTACGATATAACGTTTGCGTTACTATATGGAAATACTGCAAAATAAACTAGATATCTTATTAAGAAATGATGTAAGATATAAACAATATGCGTAACATCCTAAAGCATAATTTTCAGCTACTCTTATTCCTCTAAAATATTGTTATCGCTTAAACTATTTCTGTTTATCCTCTGCTATGCCTTTACTTTTAAGATAATCTTCAAATATCTGAGCGGCTAACTTTACCTTCAATGCACACGGTCTGCCTTTATATGCTTCTGGTATTTCCTGATGCTGAGCAGGACCTTCAGCTTTAGCATATCCCTTCAAGCCTAATATTTCACCACATGTCACAGATCCATACTGCTCTTTAAACTTTTCAGTCATCATCTGTATAGCATTGAATGTAGTTTTCACCTTATCCTTTTCTCCAGGTACGGAATTACCATCTTCAAGCCCAGCCAAGACCCCCATTCCCATAACAGCACCACAAGTGAGTCTCTGGCGTCCCAATCCACCACCAAAAGCGGCAGTAATCTGTGAAGCCTGCTCCTTTGAAAAGCCATAACGTTCAGCAAAAGCCACAACCAAAGCTTGACCGCAGTTATATCCGTTATTATAATTATCAGCGGCAATATCCGCAAGAGTTCTTTCCTGATTCATATTTATTCTTTGTTTTTTAATTTGCAAATCATTTGTGTCATATTTCCCATTGGACAACACACACCATGTCTGCGGTCTATATATTAATGACTTGATATCCTTTGCTACAAGGACTGTTGCATAAATCATATTGAGAAAGAATGTCATGAAAAACACAAGGAAACCATTTCCGAACCATTTTGAAGACAACCATCTTGGTGCTGCCTTTCCCTTAGACATTCTTAATTTGTTGCCAATAATAAGGAATATCTGTCCACGTCCACATATAATCATACCAATGCGTTATCTTCTTCATGCAACCTTAACATTATACATTACACCAGCTGGACAAGACTTTTCACACAATCCATATACTATACACACCTCGTAATTTACTATAACGTGAGTTCGATGAATTATAAATATGTAAAATTTGATGATTAGTGAAAATTGCTGTAAATTTAATGTGTTAAAAATCAAAACATTACAAACAATAATCACAATGATCACCGAGGACAAAGTTACTGAAATATTTTGTATTGCAGATGATTTCTGCAAGTTTTTTGATGCTATGATAGTAAAATACACATTGAAGAATAACATGAAAGGAGCTATTATGAAAGGCTCAGATAAGTTACTCTTAAGGAAAAGGGCTAACATTGAGACTATGAATGAAGAACTTAAGAACATTGCACAAGTGGAACATTTATGACATCGGTCTTTTGATAATTATATTATCAATACACTTGAAGCATTGGGTGCATACGGCCTTTTCCCTAAGAAGCCTAAATTAATGTTGAAAGAACTGTTGATAGACAATTAACTTTGTTTTAAATTCGTCAAACTCACATTAAATAACAATTTAAACTTATAATCGCCATTTTGCTTACTATTTGCATATAAATAACAAGTAAAAAGTATCAAAAACGAACAATCGAATATTAATTACTTACTTTATGCTACAAATTATTTTGTGATTGTTTCAAAATGCCGTATCTTTGTACTATTAAGATTACAATATGCTTTATATTTGCACCATTAAGATTACAAAATGATATTTGCGGATATCATAAACAACACACACATAATAACACAACACAATTAAAACAAATTAGGTATGGGTAAGCAAAAGTCAACATTAAAGCGTAAGTTGAACGCTTTTCATTTGTGGGGAATAGCTGTAGGATTGGTTATTTCAGGAGATTATTTCGGATGGAGTTACGGTTGGGCATCAGGAGGAACCCTTGGGTTCTTAATAGCAACTTTATTTGTTGCGGTGATGTATGTAACTTTTATATTCAGTTTTACAGAGATGTCATGTGCTATTCCTCAAGCAGGAGGTCCGTTTGCCTATGCTCGCAGAGCGTTTGGACCTATTGGGGGATTCTTTGCGGGTACATTTACACTTATAGAATATGTTTGCGCACCTCCATCCATAGCATTAGCTATCGGAGCATATTTCAGTGATCTAGTACCAGGATTAAGCCCTGTTGCTATCGCAATTGTAGCTTACGGACTTTTTGTTGCCTTAAATCTTTGCGGAGTTTCAGCGGCTGCTACATTTGAACTCGCTGTTACGATAATAGCTATATGCGAGTTGCTCGTCTTTATGGGCGTAGTGGCACCTGGTTTTGAATTAACAAACTTTCTTTCACACGGCTGGGCCGGTTCAGACACATTCTCTATGGGGACGATAGGTGGTATATGCGCTTCAATACCGTTCGCAATATGGTTCTTCCTCGCAATAGAAGGAGCCTCTATGAGTGCAGAAGAAGCAAAAAATCCACAAGTTACAGTTAAGAAAGGATTTATTACGGGTATTATAACTCTAGTAATTCTTGCTGCTGGCGTAATGATGTTTGCTGGTGGATCAGGTGATTGGAAACAATTATCCAACCTAAATGACCCTCTGCCTAAAGCTATGATGATGGTAGTAGGTCAAAAGAGTAGTTGGGTACATATGTTAGTCTTCCTTGGACTCTTTGGACTCTTGGCTTCATTCCATGGAATAATAATGGAGGCTGGTCGTCAGATATTTGCACTGTCACGTGCTGGTTATCTACCAAAGTCATTAAGCTGGGTTAACATACGCGCTGTTCCACATTGGGCAATCATAAGTACAGCCGTTTTCGGTATCATCTGTGTTCTATGCAATGGTTTTGATCCATTCTTTAATGGTCAGTCGCTTACTGCAAATATTATAACACTGGCATGTTTTGGTTCCATCACAATGTATATCATATCAATGATGTCTCTATTCAGACTCCGTAAGACAGAGCCCAATCTGGAACGTCCTTACAAGGCAATCTGTTACCCTGCCTTCCCTATAATAGCATTGATAGGAGCTGTGATATGTTTTGTACTGATGATATACTATAATTTCAATGTATTTGTTGCATTTATAATAATAATGGCATTATGCTATGGTTACTATGTGTACAACCGTAAAGCTATAAAGGAAGACTTTGTTGTAATAGACGATAATGCGCCAGAGGTAGAAGACGAGATTGAGTCAGATGTAGAATCTGAAGGTGAACTAATAGGAGAGACAGTATATGTACAAGATAGCGATAGGAAACATAACATATAGATTTGATAATCTGAAAGATGTCATGGCAAAGGCAACACCAGCTCGTTCTGGTGATGACCTTGCCGGAATATCTGCTTCAAACATGGAGGAGAGGGTGGCTGCAAAAATGGTCCTTGCTGAAATACCACTTCAAAGATTCCTTGAAGAGCCTCTTATTCCTTATGAAGAAGATGAGATTACAAGATTGATTATTGATACTCATGATCAGAAAGCTTTTGCTCCGATAAGCAGTCTCACGGTGGGTGACTTTCGAAATTGGTTGCTAAACGACCATACCACAACCGACGATCTTTCGTATGTAGCTCCAGGGATAACGCCAGAGATTGCAGCAGCAGTTAGTAAAATAATGCGTAATCAGGATTTATTATTAGTGGCACAGAAATGTAGTGTCGTAACTAAGTTCAGAGATACAATCGGTCTGCCAGGCAGATTGAGCGTGAGATTACAGCCTAATCATCCTGTAGATGACCTGAAGGGTATTGCTGCAAGCATAATAGATGGACTTATGTACGGTTGCGGAGATGCTGTTATCGGTATTAATCCTGCCAGCGATAGTATACCGGTGTTGATGAACCTGAACTATATGTTGGATGATATAATACATAATTATGATATACCTACTCAGTCGTGTGTGCTCACACATGTCACAACTTGCACCGAATTGATAAACAGAGGGGCACCGGTAGACTTGTTGTTTCAGAGCATAGCAGGAACAGAGAAAGCCATGGCCGGATTTGGTGTTAATCTTAAGATGCTAGACGAGGGGTACGAAGCCGTAAAGAGTCTTCATCGTGGAACTATCGGAGAAAACTGCATGTATTTCGAAACAGGACAGGGTTCTGCTTTATCATCAGATGCAAATTTCGGAGTAGACGAACAGACGTGCGAAGCTCGCTGTTACGCAGTGGCCCGCAGGTATCATCCTCTTCTTGTAAATACTGTGGTTGGTTTTATAGGTCCCGAATACCTATACGATGGTAAACAGATAACAAGAGCAGGACTTGAAGATCACTTTTGTGGTAAGCTGATGGGAGTGCCTCTAGGCTGTGACATCTGTTATACAAATCATGCAGAGGCTGATCAGGATGATATGGACAATCTACTCACATTACTCGTAGCCGGTGGCGTTAACTATATTATGGGTGTCCCCGGAGCAGACGATATAATGCTTAACTATCAGAGTACATCTTATCATGATGCCCTGTATGTGAGAAAACTCCTGAACAAAAGGCATGCACCTGAGTTTGAAAGTTGGTTGAAAAAAATAAACCTAATAGACGAAAAAGGAGATATTCTACCATTCAAACCAACAAATAAATTATTGCAAATAGAGAAAATGGAGGCTGTAAATGGATGAAAATCATTATTTAACCGTAAAGGCAGAAAATATAAGAGAGAACGACTGTTGGGAAAAACTAAAATCTTATACCGATGCTAGAATTGCCCTAGGTAGGACTGGATGCAGCATACTGACAAACGACTATTTGGCGTTCAGTCTGGCGCATGCCAAGGCACGTGATTCTATAAAGATGCCTTTCGATAGAGATAGAATAGGAAAAGAATTACATGCAATGGGACTTGAAACTATAAATGTGGAAAGTTCCGCTGTCAATAGGGAAATATACTTGTGTCGTCCTGACTTTGGCAGACGACTAAGTGAGAGAAGTAAACTTCTACTAGATGAGCTGAATTATCAGGGAGCTGATGTATTGTTAGTTATAGGTGACGGATTGTCATCAAAAGCTGTTCATAAACAAGCCGTTCCATTCATACGACAATTTTTACCATACATGGATGAACTTGGCATGACGGTTGGACCAGTGGTGCTCGCAAAGCAGAGCAGAGTAGCACTAGGTGATGATATCGCGGAGAGGATGCATTGCGGACTGGTTGCTACACTGATAGGCGAACGCCCTGGCCTCTCATCTCCCGATAGTCTGGGAGTGTATATGACATACAAGCCCTATTGTGGCAGGATGGAAAGCGAACGTAACTGTATATCAAACATACGTCCTGAGGGATTGAGCTATGGTAAGGCAGCATTTAAGTTGGCTTGGCTTATAGAGAATGCATATAATATGAAGAAAAGCGGCACAGCTCTGAAAGACCAGAGTGATGATATACAGCATTATCTTACATTGAAACCTCATATAAAAGATACAGATATACTGAATATTGTTTAAACAGAAAAAAAAATGTTGTTTGACTAGACCATCTCCTAGATTAACGTGAGTTCGACGAATTTAGAACAAGGTTAATTGTCTATCAACAGTTCTTTCAGCATTAATTGTAGGCTTCTTTGGGAAAGGCTATATGCAGCCAATGCTCCAAGTGTACAGACAAGACCGATGTCTTGAATATTCCACTTGTGCAATGTTCTTAAGTTCGTCATTAATAGTCTCAATGATAGCCTTTTCCTTTAAGAGTAACTTGTCTGAGACTTTCATAATAGATCCTTTCATGTTATTCTTCAACTTAAGAATGAGTTGTATGCCGTCAAAGAAAAGCCTTTCAAACAAGTATTTGTACATACACCACAGGCAACGCATCGCCCACGGTCATTTTCGGCTATAAACTTTCTCATTCCGCTTTTATAACTTATTATATTTATCTAGAGACAAATCAATCTACTGATAAATTAGTAAGATTTTCTGGCAACTGGAATCTTTCGCAATTAACTTTGGCCAATAATTCCTCACCTTCTTTTGTAATTGTAAAACGCATGCAGCGCTTGTCTTCCTTACAAAGTTTGCGACGAATATACCCGGACTTTTCCAAAGAAGCAATTACCTTTGAAGCATTTGAATTTGAAAGTTCCATTTCCTCGGCAATCTCTCCTGAAGATATGTTTTCCTTTTCAGATACAATGCAAAGCATCGTTGCCTCATTTATATTAAGACCAAGCTGCTTTTGGAACTCGGTTTCAAAAGCAGCTATGGCACGATATACATTTCTTATTCTGCAAATACAATTTTTATTCATTATATCTTGTCTTATTTCAATAAAGTATTTTTTATTGCTTTTTCAAGATCTATTCTTCCCATTGCGCCAACCTGCATCTTTGGCTCACCTTTCATCGGAATGAACAGCAATGAAGGTATTGAGCGAATACCAAATATTGATGCAAGTTCCTGTTCCTTGTCAACATCTACTTTATAAACATCGATTTTACCCTGATACTCTTCAGCCAAACTGTCAAGGATTGGAGCTGTTGCTTTGCAAGGTCCACACCATGTAGCATAAAAATCTATTATTGCAGGTTTATCACCCTTAAAGTCCCAACTTTGAGGATTCTTCTCATAGTCCATCACTTTGTTTTTGAACTCTGATAGTGTCAATTCTGTTGTATTCATTTTCTTAGCCTCCTGTTTGTTTATTATTTTTTGTTTCTGTTTAGCGCTAGTGCAACTTGATGAAAAAAGTGCAGCTATCATCATAATCATTATAAATAATTTGTTATGCATAATTATTTTCTTTTAATTAATAGTTTCTACTGGAAAACATTTACAAAGGTATAAAATTAATTTGTTCAAACAAATTTCCAAAGGCAAACATTATAAGCTATAACAGACATTAACCAAATATATAACATCGTTAACATTTTCCGACGGAAAACAATATCAAAAGCATTACTTTAAGATCTAAACAGAGAACAATATAAACAAGGCAAATATATCATTTGATATACTTGCCTGTAAATTGCGCAACCTTATTGATATATGCTTTTTGATTTAACTGGAATGACTTTGCATGTGGCGCCCCCTGCACAATCCATATTTCTTTAGGTTGCGGTTTTGCCTTATAAAGTGGATAAACCATTCGTGTAGGTACATAGTCATCTGCCGAACCGTGGATAAAGAGCATTGGAAGTTTGCATTTCGCTACTTGATGCAAAGCCGAAGCCTCACCGAAACTCCAACCATACAATAGTTTACATAATGCACTTGACGAATACATTAATGGAAATGTAGGAAGTCCGAACATCTCTTTTATCTCATAATTGAATTCATCCCAGACACTTGTATATCCGCAGTCGTCAACAAAGCATTTAATATAAGGTGGAAGTTTTTCACCAGACACCATCATTGTTGTAGCACCTCCCATTGAAATGCCATGCACAACAATTTCGGTATTGTTACCAAAAAGAGTATTTGCAAGCTTTGCCCATAGCAATATATCCTTGCGGTCTTTCCATCCCATGGTAACAGCCTTACCATCACTCTTACCATGGTATTGCAGATCTGGCAACAACACATTATATCCCAATTCATGACTGTATATATACGCAATAGGCATCATGGTATAAGCACAGTCTTTATATCCATGAATAAGAATGGCTGTCTTACGCGTCGGTTTTGTCGACTTAATATAATAACCATTCAGTTTCAGACCTTCACTGTTGATAATCGTTGTATCATGAATAGCTTTAACATTGTTCAAGCTATCAGTCCAAGGTTTCATAAACGAATATATTGAATCGTTTTTATGAGTAACCTTTTCTACATTATCTTTTTCTGACGGTAGCAACGCAAAGTTTATCAGATAAAACGAACCACCAATTGTATATATGCAGAACAATACGACAACAGACAGCACTGTCCAAAGTATTATTTTTTTCTTTTTCATCATGTTTATCCTCTTACAGATACTCACTGAAATCAGTCAGTCGCATATCCCCCTTCTTCAGGAATGTATCGTGAAACGCAAGAGCGGCACGCATACTCTGAGGTTCGTGTCCGTGTTCAGCTATTTTAAGATAATCTCTCAGCAACGGGCGATAACTAGGGTGAGCACAGTTTTCTATTATTTCTTTTGCACGACGCAGAGGTCCCTTTCCTCTAAGGTCAGCGATTCCCTGTTCAGTCACAATCACGTCAACATCATGCTCTGTTGAATCTACATGACTACACATTGGAACAATAGCACTGATGCAACCATTTTTAGTTGTACTCTGTGTGGTGAATATACTGATATATCCGTTACGTTCGTAATCACATGAACCACCGATACCGTTCATTAGTCTGCTACCACATATATGACTTGAATTCTCATTGCCATATATATCGCATTCTATTGCCGTATTCATTGCGATAACTCCAAGACGACGTATCACTTCTGGAGAGTTACTTATCTCACTTGGGCGAATTGTTATATGCTTTTTAAAATAGTCAATTTCACTATATATCTCTTGAAGAGTATCATTAGTCACTGTTAGCGACGAACAACTTGCATCCTTTATTCGTCCTTCCTTCATATACTTCACAACTGAATCCTGAACAACCTCCGTGTAAACTGAAAATACAGGCACCAAAGGGTTTTGACCTAATGCCTCAAGAACAGCATTACTTGTTGTGCCCACTCCACTTTGCAACGGAAGGAACTGTGAAGGAATAAGTCCACGTTTAAGGTCAGCTACAAGAAAATCAGCAACATTGTGTCCCATCTGCTGTGTAATTTGGTCAAGTGGTTTAAATGCTCTTGCCTCTTCAGGAATATTGCATTCAATAACACCAACAATTTTCTTGGCATCTATCTCAACATACTCTTTTCCTATACGATCACTTACTCCAAGAATTGGAATAGGTTGACGAAAAGGGCACTCACCTATTTCATATACATCATGAAGATAGCGTGAAGCCTTACTATGAAAGGCGTTCTTCTCAATTATAATTTTTTTTGCCAGACGCGCAATAGTCGGAACTATTCCTCCAGCACTGGTTAGGAAAGCCTTACACATGCTTTCACCCTCGTCAATATCACTGACTTCAATTATTGCCCAGTCTATTTCTCCGTAAAAGCCACGACGCAGACGTTCTGCCATGTGTCCCAGGTGCATATCTTCATAATCTATCTCACCTGCATTGGTATGGTTTCTAAAATCTTTATTAGTGGAAAACGGTGCCCTGAACTTTATAGCATTGACACTTGCCATATCGCCCTCAATACTCTGACTGGTTGATGCACCAGTAAGAATACCAACTTTAAAAGGTCTGCCAGCTTCATGTTCCGAAACGGCACGCTTTGAAAGTTCACGAAATACAGCTTTTGCTACGCCGTTTGGTGTGAACCCAGATAATCCTATATTATCATTATTATTTATCATTGCCGCACCTTCTGCAGCAGTAATTCTACTATATGCCATTTATCTTTTGTTTTTTCTTGGTGCAAAGATACAATATTTTTAATAAATATACTATATTAGGAAGAAAATTTGCATAATTCTTAGCATTACTTGTATATATATACTATTTATATATTAAAACAGTAACATTTGTGCATAAATCATCTGCTTTTAAATCATGATATTATCGTATTTGCTTTCAAAGCAGTAAATTTATCTAATCTTTTTCTAAAAAGCAAGTGTTTAAAGAGATTTTTATCACGACACGGTATATTTAGAATATATAAGTAACAATACTTTTTATTTAAAAATCGTTTTCTTTTTTCATCTATTTTATATATATTTGCACAAACAACGATTTAGCTCATTATGAAATTAAGGCATCTGATATTAGGTTTTCTCTTGCTACTTGGCATTGTGAACTCAATGGCACAGTTGCACCATGGGAAGCACAACACAAACATAGCATTAGGAATAAATAGAAAAGGAAGCGATTCTACACTTGTAAGTAAAGCTAACATCGGACTTATTGCCAATACAGACTCTCTTCAAGGAGTGCAGATAGGCGGATTGTCAAGCATAGTTAGGCGTGAAAGCAACGGACTAAACATAGGAGGTTTGTTCTCGTTTACAGATGGTGATGTTCATGGCGCACAATTATGTGGTGCTATAAATTCAGTAAGCGGCAACTTATCAGGTTTTCAGTTTGCCTTTATAAATAATACGACTCATTCATTGAATGGATTTCAACTTGCTGGTTTCTCTAATATATCTACGGCTCCATTTCGTGGCATCCAACTGAGTGGCATTACCAATACAGCAATGGGCGTGAAAGAGGGAATGCAAATAAGTTTCATTGCGAATATCTGTTCGTCTTATATGCGCGGACTACAGATTGGAGCTTACAATTATGTAGATACACTTAACGGTTCGCAGATTGGATTGATAAATGTATGTAACTCGCATCCTAGAGGTGTACAGATTGGAATAATAAACTATAGCCGTGACACTATTGCACATAAAATAGGACTAGTGAATGTCAATCCAAAAACGAAGATTGACGTGATGTACTATGCCGGAACTTCATCAAAACTGAACTTCGCTATGCGTTTCCGCAACCGCAGCACTTATAGCATTGTCGGTGTAGGAACACATTATATGGGACTAGACAAACGCTTTTCGGGAGCCTTATTCTATCGTATCGGACAATATTTTGATATAGCCCCCCGCTGGAGTGTAAGTTCCGACATTGGATTCTTCCACATAGAAACGTTTCAAAATAAAGAGGATAAACCTAAACGACTAGGTTCGTTGCAATTGCGTGTGAACACAGACTATCAGATAAACAATTATCTAAGTGCTTTTGCTTCTATTGGATATGGTGATACTCGCTATTACCATCATCTAAACGAATATCGTAACGGAGCTATCGTGGAAGCAGGTATCGCAGTGAGATACAACAAGAAAAAATATCCACTGATGGCAGGCTATGAAGACAAGAAAATAAAGACATCTACTACTGAAAACACTGATACAGATAGCATATACGCATATAATGCTCCTTACAGACAAAAGAAACATTTATGGAAAGGCATAGCCGAGACAACAGGAATTAATGTGGCGGTGCATTGCTTCGACAGGTTTGTGATGAACGAGGATTTTGCGCAAGTAAACCTTCACACGATTCATCATAATATCACTCATGGTTTTGTATGGGACAATGATCAGTTTTCAACAAATCTTTTTGCTCACCCATATCATGGTAACCTATACTATAATTCTGCAAGATCAAACGGAATGTCATTCTGGGAATCAGCACCGTTTGCTCTAGGCGGAAGTCTTATGTGGGAAACTTGTGGAGAAATTGAACCTCCTGCTATCAACGACCTTATGGCGACAACATTTGGTGGTATATGTATTGGAGAAGTGACACATCGTATCAGCGACATCATTCTAAATGATAGTCAGCGTGGATTCCGTCGCTTTCTGCGTGAGTTTGCAGCAACAGTAGTCTGTCCAATGAAAGGTTTCAATCGCATTATCAGTGGTGACGCATGGACTATAAGAAATAGATATTATAAGTATCACGATTACGACCGTTTCCCTGTAGACTTGTCTATATCTGTCGGTGACCGTTACCTTGCCGACAACGGAGCTTTATTTAGAGGCGAGCACAATCCTTACGTAAATCTATTCATGGAATACGGCAATCCTTTCAATGATTCAGAAAACAAACCTTATGATTTTTTCTATGCCGAGGCTACATTTGGATTCAGTGCAAACCAACCGCTAATCAACGGACTTCACATATTGGGACGTATATGGGGTGCTCCTGTTTATGAGAATAATAACATTCAGGCTGAGTTTGGTATATTTCAGCATTTCAACTATTATGATTCCAAACCAGTAAAAGATGGCACATCACTTACCCCTTATCGTATATCAGAGGCAGCATCGTTTGGTCCTGGTATGATTTTTTCATTTCCACAGGTTGGTGCATTAACTCGTCTGGAGCAACGTGTATTTTTATCAGCAATATTGCTTGGAGGAACGAAGAGCGATTATTACAATGTTATAGACAGAGACTATAACATGGGAAGTGGATTTTCAATAAAGACAAAGACTCACATGGAATTTCGTGACTTCGGGCGTTTTATACTTCACACAGAATATTATCGCATATTTACCTGGAAAGGTTATGAAGAAAAGGACTTGACGAAAGTTGATCCGTTATACCTTAATGCACAGGGCGACAAAGGTAATGCGTCCCTACTGGTCATCAACCCTATATGGGAACTGGATTTAAGGGGATCGTTAAGCGCAGTACTTTCAGGCACATACTATGTACGTGACACTTATTACAAATATCACGACAACGTATATGCGAAGACTTTTGAAATAAGATTTGGACTTACATACCATTTCTAAGACAGACAACTATATTGGAATAAATGACAACCAATCAGGTAAGGTGAGACAACTTATTTGGTTCTTCTCTAATTTAGTTGAAGAATATATGCTCCAGAACCATCTTTCTTCTTAGTAATTTAATGCCTGCTCTACCATACATAGTTCTCTTTACAGCTTTTAGCTTATTTACAAATCCCTCTGTGATTCCATTTGTGACATTTTCCCTAATGGTATTTAATATAGCTCTATAATCGAGTTTTACGCCTGTTAAAAATGTCTTGAGCGTCCTTATCTTTGTTTTCCAGTATTTCTTCATCCATCTAATAAGTCTGCAACT
>NZ_KB890681.1 GCF_000373185.1 Segatella paludivivens DSM 17968 = JCM 13650 | reverse complement strand
ATACGATTGCTAAAAATTAATTTCTCTGAATTGTCAGTCTTTACAGTCACAACAGTCGCAGAATCTGTGAATTCAACTTTAACAAACTCCAATGTTGTATTCTTTAGATAAAATTTGGTTGGAGCTGTATAAACAACCACAGGATGGTTAAAAGTAATAACCTTCTCAGCCTTTGCACAGATTGCAGCCATGCAAAATACAGCAAGTAGAAATATCTTTGTTTTCATGATTTTCGTCGTTAATTGTTTCGTATTATTATTTATATAGATATTTACTCATCTCCGAAGATGTTGAGCTTCTCAATCTTTTGCTGATTCTTTCCTTTCATTAAATCAGTATATTTCTGCTCAAACAAATTTCTGAGACAAGGATTGGTAATCACTTTGCGATGAGCAGTCATAAAATCATTGAATATTTGTAATGTATCTTTGTCATTAGGATTTGTGCGATAAGTTGAAATGGCTTTGCTAAGTTTTGTTGTATCAAACATCCATAATTGCAAAAATAGCGATGGTTCTTGTGTGTGGAAAATCTGCTTGTCGGCTTCCATTACAGCATCAGCCATATCATTCCAGGATAGACTCAGTTCCCCTTTATTATTAGCATGAAGTCCAGTCATGATATTGTCATATCCATTGAAGAATAATACCCGACCTCCAAACCCACCCATGATAAGATATGCGGGGTCGTCTGCTCTAAGCTTGCGTAGTAAAGTATAATCACTAAACTTCTTATTAACAAAGTTTCCCTTGATAAAAGTGTTTTCCTTCACGCTGTCGTCGAGATAAATTATATCACTTAGTTTATTATGATCAATGAAATATCTCTGGAGTACATGAATTTCTTTTTTGGTAAGATTGAACCTCGCAGCCAGATATCCTAATGCTTCATCGCCAGTTTTAGCGGACTCGTGCGCAGAAAGACGCGTCACTGTTAGCATGTAAGACAGATTAGCCATTGGTGAAGTTTTAGAAAAAGATGCTCTTCCATTTTTATCGAAGTTTATCTCGGTGGTTTTACCTTGTTCCAAATAATAATTGGCATCGTTTAAAGCTCCTTCTGAAAAATTTGAAAAATGAGGATAGCTTACAGGGAAATGGTAGATATATGTGTCAACGTTATTGCTATCGCTTTTGAGGGAATCCATGGATATATTATAGATTTTAAAAGCCAAGATGTTGCTTATCTCTGTGTCAGTCCAAGATACTTCGTGAAAGTATTTGTTCTTATTCTCCTTTGACTCTTTCACAATAAGAGTTGCTATTCCTGGTTTGAAGAATTCGTCAATATTAGTAATGATTTCAGAACTGGTATCGTATGATGAGAGCTTCGGAAAGTTCATTTCGTAGCTGGCATCATGAATACCGAAATAATTCTTGCTGCCTTCATCGTTCATAAAATCAAAATACTTGGTTGTTGCAGGCATAGGATCAAAGAATAAACGATAAGTTAATCCAGCCCGCTTGAATCCATGAATATTATAATACTGTTTGCTTTCAGATACTAAAGCTATACGATTGCTAAAAATTAATTTCTCTGAATTGTCAGTCTTTACAGTCA
>NZ_KB890680.1 GCF_000373185.1 Segatella paludivivens DSM 17968 = JCM 13650 | reverse complement strand
TGTCTTTAGCCGGAATAGGTTTACATTTGTTATTAAATAAGTTGTCTAACCTTACCAGATTGGTTGTCATTCAATCCAATATGGTTGTCACCTTCCCGAATTAGTTGTCGGTTGATGAAAATTTTGTTACAAATATCTTTTATTATCATATCTTTGTCTACAAATTTAGAAATAAAATCCGATACAACAAAATTAAATAAATGAAAGACACTCCGAGGAAGTTGTCGACTGTGGGCAGACAGCCCCCGTTAGACTTTTCTCTTCATATAGCATTCGCTTCTGCTCAGGAGTGAGCATTTTGTTGCTCATATGTGGTCTTCGTTTATTGTAGAAATCGATAATCTGTGCCAACTTCTCCTGAGCATCTTTTCTGCTTTTAAAGCGTGGCTGACGATAAATCCACTCGACCTTAATGATACCGTTAACACGTTCTGCAATGGCATTGTCTGTAGGTTTATAATCCTCGGTCATGCTGATGCTCACTTTATAACTTTTCAGAAGATTCACGTAGTCATTAGAGCAGTATTGAGATCCTCGGTCTGAGTGATGAATCAGTTTTGTCAGATCATATTTCTGAGCCTTGTCAATGGCTTGTTGCAGGGCTTCAATAGTGTTTACAGCCATAAGGCTGTCCGAGAGCACCCAACCGATGATCTCATGCGTAAAAGCATCAGTCACAAGATGCAGATACATCACGCCTTCATCAGTATCAATATAAGTAATGTCGGCTACCCAAAGCTGGTTTGGAGCTGTCGCTACAAAGTTTTTTATGAGATTCTTATACTTGCGATAGTTATGGTTGGAGTTTGTCGTATGACGGCGTCTCTGAGGAGGAAGCATCAGACCATTTTTGCCAAGCACAGAATAAAATCTGTTTCGCCCGAACATATGCACACCAAACACCTCATGAAGCATCAGAAATAGCTTGTAGGCACCTAGTCCAGGATCAAGTTCACGAATGGCTTTGACCTCCTTAATCACTTTATCCGTCTGAAGCAATATCCTATCGTCAGTTTTCTTCTTTTTATAGTAGGCTTGTCTTGTTTTGCCAAACAGTCCGCACAGACATTCGAGCGAGGAGCCTGAATGTTTGGCGGCCATTCCTACGACCGTTTGGCACCAGATTTTTTTCTGATGCTGATTCCTTCCTGCTTCTCGGCGATGTCTATCATCATGTCAAGAGCTTCTGTGCGGAGTTTCTCATACGCAAGGGATTTCTCTAGTTCGAGAACTTTATTCCTAAGTTGCGCCTCTGTCAAACCTTTAAGTCCATCTTCTTTGTTTGCCATTGATTCAACAACAGAAATGGCTTGATTTTCCATTTCATGTCTTTCTGAAGACAAAGATACACTCTTTTCTTGAGATTTGCGAATACGATAAAGCCATGTTCGCACATTACGCGGATTAATGAAGTACTTGTCTGATATCGCTTTTATTGACAAATTACTTGTCGAAATCTCATGCAGAATTGCTTCTCGAACACTTGCTTCACAGCGTTCATAAGGACGCCTTTTTCTAATTATATTATCCATAGTTTACATTTTAGTGTAAACCTTTTCTGCTATAAGACA
>NZ_KB890679.1 GCF_000373185.1 Segatella paludivivens DSM 17968 = JCM 13650 | reverse complement strand
AGAAACGCAAACTTTACATCGTAGAAACGCAAACTTCGTGTCGTAGCAACAGAAACGTTTCCACGTAATAACGCAAACGTTACGTCGTGGAAACGAATTTTCGATAAAAAATAACGATAAAATAGAATGGAACTATCAAAAATCCATGTCTTGTATAAGACAAAAAAAGAAATCAAGCAAAAAATGATGAGTCTTGACGATCTGTTCGTCATGATTCGAGATGAAAAATACCAAAAATAGTGCAACAAACTAAGGGCGCTGCGACTCATGGCAACGGAGATTGTGTAGAGGATGAAGGTGAAGTATCGCAACATCAGCATCAACAACAGTAATATCATACATGTAGGCATATTGTGACGAGAAAAAAGTTCAAGTTGGCAAAGGGAAAGTCCTGCCTATATGACGTTGCGACAAATGACACTGTGGTGACACGTGATTAATTCAGATTTACAACGTAGCATGCTGATAGTCAGAACATAGACACTTCGACACTGGTATTTTTGAAAAACCCTATGTGTGTGCGTGCGAGGGTGGGTGTTAAAGATGAATTGAATGGGATAGGGGGAGTTGATAGATGTCTGGGTGAATCTGCGAGAGAGGTTTGTTATTTAGGGTTTCGTCTGCGATTATCAGCGAGATCTGCGAGAGAATAGGCCGTTCATGTGAAATAAAACTGATAATACTTTGGCTAACATGCCAACGAGCATTTCATTGCATGCTCGGAAATCTTGCAGTACCTTTGCCCCTGTCATTTGAAAATCAGGTGACTGGACTTAATGAAAGGAGGAACATTATAGGTGCACATATATGATGCTTTCAGCAAGTCTCAAACAGTAAAAAACAATTTTAAACGAAAGGAAAATAAACATGCTGAATTACAAAATTTACATGAACAAAAGCTTTTCTCTGGAGAGAAATAATAACAACCTAAAAATAAATCTGCTTTTAAAGCATACTAATTGTTAGCTTCTTTTACAGGAACTTTGTATTCATATCCTTTGATAGACAGTCCAATGTTAATAGGTATTTTTTCAATCTTACTTAATTCTGGGGCACGAAGATAGCATTCTTTTAAATATACAGGGAAAACTATCATTCCGTCGCTTTGAATGTCTACAATTTCCATGCTTACATAATATCTTTTGTTGTGGGTAAAATAAAGCTGCTCCTGAGGTTGAAAAACAATAGACTGCTTTACTTGAGATTTTTCTATAACAGAATAGATTGGTTTGTGCAATATGTTGATTAAGCTGTCCTTACCTACAATTTCATACATATTGATGCTCAAGGTACATTTGCTATATGTGCATTTCCTGATATCCAGATTAACATTTTTGACATGAAAATCATGCTTCGGATTTACAAACACACCCATTTCTAGTCCGATATTATCTAGCCCTTTATAGACCGCATCTCCAGGTAAGTGAAGTCCCTTGTGCTTCAGCGTCTTTTCTTTCATCTTTTTACCAATAACGGCAAAATCATTGAGCATATATTCTGAAGGTTCCATCATTACATTAAAATGACCTTTGTCTGCAATGTCGCTGATGTCAACGGTTTTAGGTGAGTAAGACACATGACTGAATATCAGTTTGGTAGAATCTCCATCTGGTATTTTGACGGAGAAGTTGCCATGCGCATCTGATATTGTTCTTATATCTCGATCTTTAACCTCTACTGTTACGTATTCAATGTTCTGCCCCTTGGCATTTTTTACCGTTCCAGTAAGATGCTTCTCCGTTTGGCATAGTGCTGATAATGATACTGCTATGCCGAGTAATAATAAACTAATTCTTTTCATATTTTTTTGTAGTTAATCCTTGATTTTGCAAGTTAATATTGTTCAAAGGTATTACAAACGAGCGCAGAATCATCAAACTTGTTTGAATGTTATGCCGAGTGCAGT
>NZ_KB890678.1 GCF_000373185.1 Segatella paludivivens DSM 17968 = JCM 13650 | reverse complement strand
GTTTTTGAAAAAAGTGCATCTAACGTACTGATAGACAGCGGATAGACGTTTCGACGCTAGTTTATTTACAAAACCTATGTACGATTTTCGAGTTCTCTGAGTATTCGTCTTATCCTAGCTGGTTTGATGTAGTACTCGTATTTGCATTGATTGCACACTTGTCGATATGTGCCAGACTTCATGCGTTCTAATTTCTGTTTAGGCAATTCGCGTCCGCACTTCTGGCATTTGATTGTTTGCGGGAGTGTCTCCCGATTGATAAATTTGACATAATTGTTTTGTTTTAATTGTTAATACTTATATTTGTTATTGCTCACTCGTTTTATTTGTTTCTTTTCTTTATTTATTTTTATTTCGTTGCTGTTTTTATTGCTTGCTCTTTCCTTGCTCGTTCCTTGCTCGTTCCTTATGTGATTTAACGGCCGATTCTCCCGCAGATCTCGCAGATTACGCAGACAAAAGACAGTTAGCGCAAATGTATCTACTAAAGCAGATGCCGCAGATAATCGCAGAGAAAGACAATTACCACATAGTGGAAACAATACAGTTCATGTTGTTTGCTGTTTGTCTGCGAAATAATGCAGCTTTGCTGCATTCCTCTGCGTTATCTGCGCTATCTGCGGGAGAACAGGCCGTTTACGTTGATACAATAAATCTGCGGGAGAATAAATCTGCTTTAGCAGATACTACGAAAAAGAATATCTGCGGGAACTTAAACTAAAGAACCCCCACACTCACGTGTGAAGGCTCTCAAATACATTCCCCACTGGGATGTACTCTTCTTTGACCAAGTTGCCTTAGAAGAAAATGAATAGAACTAACTATTCATTAAATTATAGTGATAATTATTAGACGCCATTGGTTCTCACGAATCTTTTTTCTTCATGATGCAGCGATTGCTGCATCATTGACAGGCATCCGAATTGAGTTATATACTTTCTTTAATACGGCTTTTTCAAGGTGTCCTTGTATATACATGACATTCCACCACTCCTTGCCGATATTTCTTATCAACTTTTTACGTTGATTATATTCAGAGTATTGACGAAGCAGCCCTAAATAAGAATTTAAAACTGCTACATAATTATATACACCAGTTATTATTTTATTATATACACCAGCGATACGGAAAGGGCAACCGAACCGACATAGTCCCTACCCTTTATAATATTCAAGGTAGCCGTAGCTTCCCTCACGGTAATGGCGGTAGCGCAGATGCAGGTAGCCAGCGGAAAGGGATGTATCTATGCCCCAATGGGGAGAGAGAATCTTATGAAAGCCGAAGGTGAGTCCGGCACCGTTGAAGTTGCCTTCGGCACGATGACTGGTAAGACNAAAAACGGGAATGCGGTTTAGGTTGAAGCCTCCATGAATGCCGAAGACTCCGAGGTAAGGACCATTGAAGACCTTGCGGAACCAGTGACGGGCTTCGTACTGAACTGACCAGTTCTTCCATTTACAGTCACCATCGTAGGATATCGGGCAATAGGTTGAGGAAACACTCACAGCAAGGGTTCTGTCGAGGCGGACCTCAGTACCCAGGGATGGAATGCATAATGCATCATAGAGAAGATTGGACTTCAGCGCGACGTATTGCGCATGAAGGCGCAATGACGAAAGGGATACCAATAAAACCAAAAATGACTTTAATATAATATCACTAATTCTAAAATTCGTACTATGAAATTTTAATTTACTCATCCAATTTATCTATTCTATAATATACGTTCTGTTACTTTGTAAGTAATAGAAAGGATTAAAGAATAGAACAGTGAAAAGACAGGGCAAAACAAGGACTGGCCTGCAGGATCAAGGCATCCTGAGGCTGTCGAATATGTACATTAAATAATTGACAAAATGTGTTTAGATCAAAACGCCTTATAACTTAATTCGTCCTATATGCTGTATTTCTTTTTGATATTTAGTTAATTATTGT
>NZ_KB890677.1 GCF_000373185.1 Segatella paludivivens DSM 17968 = JCM 13650 | reverse complement strand
ACTCAGCATAACATTCAAACAAGTTTGATGATTCTGCATTCGCTTGCAATACCTTTGTATAAGGTAGAGCTGCACTCAGCATAACATTCAAACAAATTTGATGATTCTGCACTCGCTTGTAATACCGTTGGATAAAATTAACTTACAACACAAGGATTAACTACAAAAAACATGAAAGCAAAAGCTATTTCTTTTATAATAATATTCACCATGACTATTGTTTCGGCAAATAAAGCATTGGCGAATAAAAGGTGTGTTATTATTGATATTTTATGTCATCAACCTATTGATAATGCATCTGTTACCGTTGATGGTCATTTAGTTCTAAAATCAGATGCTAGTGGATTTGTTGATTTACCAAATGATTTTTCTTCTGTAGAGTTTGATAAAACATTTTATGAGAAGTTGGTATTACGTAATAGTGAATTACGTGACACCGTCTTTTTATCACCAACTTCATATAGATTGGGAGAAGTCGTCATATATGGTATAAAGCCCAAAAATAACTATCCGAAATTTAAGGTGGATAAAGATGAATTAGCTATGATCTGGTATAAGACTCAACCTACCAACTTACTTAATTTGATAAAGCTTGTAGCTGATAAGATATTTACTCATGGCACTGATGAAAGACAAAAGAGAAAAAGGATTATAGATAATTATTAGGTTCTTCATAACACAACTGCTGTAACACTTATGTGAAAAAGCTAAACTGATCAAAAAGCTTATTAATATAGGGGTTTACTAGCCCCCCTGAATTTCTTATAACGAATAATTCTTATAACATATTATCAGTTAAAACACTACCATTTCAAATAGCCATATTTTCCTTTATACCACAACTGTAGTGCATTAATTATATTTTGCCAGATAACATAAGCACACGGCGCAATAACTGCTGTCGGGTTAAGAAATGAAAGCATTAACCATATTCCTATAACGGTATTTTTTTGTCCCAAAGCCTGTCCGCCAGCAATACTCTCTCCCCAGAAACCACCAACCAATTTGCCAATACCAAAAAGCAATATGGAAATAATCAACGGTAAAATAATCAATAAAGCCATTGTGGTACCCATAAGCTGTGAACGAGTAATCATTCGCACTGTCAACCCCATAACAATAGAAAGATTGAAGGACCACAAATAAAAAGCTATATTAGATTTTGACTTTAGCCAGATTATAATCTTCGGTAAGAACCTTCTCGTAAATAACGCCAGTAATAAAGGTAATACCAAAACTAAAAGTACACGTTTAAGTACCATCAGAAAAGCAAAGAGGAAAGTAATATCCGCTGATTTTTCAACCATTGGAAAGAAAAGAGGAATAATTATAGAAGTGAAACAATTCGCTATAATCATGTATACTGTCATAGAAGCAATACTTCCACCAAGTTTTTCAGTGATAACAGGAGCTGCAGCTGCTGTAGGACAAATAACACAGACAAAGACTCCTTCCAAGATCATCTTAGTCTCAGGCGATGTTGTCAAAGAAATAACAAAAACTACAGTTGCAGAAAGTAATGTACGAATACCTTGTAGACAGAGATGCCAAGTACGAGGTCGAAACTCATCAAGCTTGATCTTACAGAAGGTGACATAAAGCATCGTAAAAATAACAAAGGGCATCAAACTTACCAAACGAGGGCCAACAACATCACCTATTGGTACGAGAAACGATATACGTGAAAAAAGAAGATAAATTATTGTTCCCATGCAAATAGCAAAAAGCAACGTCCATTGTTTGATAAATTTTATTATTCTCATAAGACTAAACCTGATTAAATTCATTACAAAGGTACTGCAAATTGATAACAACGCAAAATAAACTACAGTTTTTATTGTTAATAGAATTGTTTGTTTAATGTTTAGTTTAAGTTTGTCATTACTTATGCCCCATGGCTCGTTTATCTTAACATGAATAAGTATTTTACCTATTTGCTTGCATAATTAGTATGTTTAATGATTCCATAACTATGTTATTTTTAGGTAAGGAGTGGTAATAAGGACCTGCATTTTGTATTAAATATATTACCTTTGTATAAGGTAGACTGCACTCGGCATAACATTCAAACAAGTTTGATGATTCTGCGCTCGTTTGTAATACCTTTG
>NZ_KB890676.1 GCF_000373185.1 Segatella paludivivens DSM 17968 = JCM 13650 | reverse complement strand
AACAACAGCAACATCATGCGCGTGGGCCATATTGTGACACGCAACAAGTTCAAGTTGACAAGGGGAAAGGCTCGCCGATATGACGTTGCGACAAATGACACAGTGGTGACACTTGATTAATTCAGATTGGAGATGCAACATTCTGATAGTCAGCGTATAGACACTTCGACACTGGTATTTTTGAAAAACCCTATGTGCGTGCGCGTGAGGGTGGGTGTTAAAGATGGGTTGAATGGGCTAGGGGGGATAGATGTCTGGGTAAATCTGCGAGAGAATAGACCGTTCACACCTGCAAAGTATTTAAATATCTTGCAGGTGAGAACAGAGTCAAGTCTATTTTGATTAATTTTAAAAACAATTCTTTATATTAGAACTTCTTACTTAAACATTACTTAGATTTCGAAAAATCATTCATTTTCGGGTAATCAGTATAACCTTTTTCTCCAGGAGTATAAAAAGTATCTTTGTCCGGTGTATTAAGTGGTGCGTCTACTTTAAAACGTTCCACTAAATCAGGATTCGCAATATAAAGAGATCCAAAAGCTACCAAATCCGCATCGCCAGATGCTATAACTTGATTGGCTGTTTCTTTTGTATAACGAACATTAGTGATGATAGTGCCTTTATAAAATTTACGGAAATGCTTTGCAACCTCTTTAATTGCTAAGTCCACTTTTGATACATCCGTGAATGGTTCTGTAAGATGGATGTAAGCTAATTGGTAATCATTTAATCTGCTGATAACATAGTTATACAAATCAGTAGTTTCATCATCGACTTCAATGCCCATCATACCGTGAAGAGCAGGATTAAAACGAATTCCAACTCTTGAAAGATCAACCACTGTTTTTAGTTCATCTAGTATTTCAAAAATTATGCGAGCTCTGTTTTCTATTGAACCTCCATATTCATCGGTTCTATGATTTGAATTTTTATGTAGAAATTGCTGTAACAAGTAACCGTTTGCACTATGTATTTCTACTCCGTCAAAGCCAGCTTCAAAAGCATTGAGTGCAGCTTGTTTGAAATCCTTTACGGTTCGTTTTATGTCGGCAATGGTCATTTCGCGAGCTTCTACCGTATCTTTAAAACCTTCAAAAGTAAATACTTGTTGTTTAGGATTAAAGGAAGATGGAGCAAGTGGTTTGTTTCCATTCTGTAAATCGGGATGCGACATAGCACCTGTATGCCACAATTGGGCAAAGATAATTCCACCCTCTTCATGTACTGCCTTGGTGGTTAATTTCCATCCTTCAACTTGCTCTTTTGAATAAATAGCTGGCACATTGATGTATCCAACCCCTTCAGGACTAATAAATGTACCTTCGGTAATAATTAATCCTGCAGATGCTCTTTGTTTGTAATATTCAGCAATGAGTGGTGTGGCTACATGACCTTCATTATCAGCTCTAGAGCGAGTCATAGGCGCCATTACTATTCGATTTCTTAATTGTAACCCATTTAAATCATAGGTATCAAAAATTGTTTTGCTCATAATCTTATTCTTTTAATTATTTACTGGTACAAATTTAATATTAAAGTCAGTTACATCAGTTATACATAAGCGGGAATATATTATACATTTTACAGAAAATCACTAAAAGATTGTTTTGAAATATAAAAAAATACAATATTAAATATCAGTTGGAGTCTAAGTATTGTTTCGTAACGATGTGGTTATCAAGACATAAGTTGTCAGTATATATCCAACCAATCTGACTGATATATATTGGCAAGTTATAAAAAATATAGTAGAAACTAAAGAAAGAGAACGAAATTAACACGAAATTAACGTGCATTTTTCAAAATTTCTCCTTTTTGTTTATTTGTCGTTTTAATCGTATCATAATTTGGATCAGATGTTGTTCCTCTAATCATAGTAAAAACGATATTAATAAGTAGTTCTTCATCAATTTAGGGGTGAGATCCTTCATGAATGGCCTTGGCTCTGTATTCGCAGGCAAGATATATTTGTGCAAACGGCTTATTCTCCCGCAGATTTACGCAGACAAAAGACTAACTACATATACTTCCGCAGTGTGGTAACTGTCTTTCTCTGCGTTCTCTGCGTCATCTGCTTTAGCAGATTCATTTGCCCCAACTGTCTTTTGTCTGCGTAAATCAGCGGGATCTGCGGGAGAACCGGCCGTTATGTAACTTTGGCTAACATGGCAACAAGTATTTCATTGCACGCATGAAAAAATACGAGTACTTTTGCAAAGTCATTTGAAAATCAGGTGACTGGGCTTAATGAAAGGAGGAACATTATAGGTGCACATATATGATGCTTTCAGCAAGTCTCAAACAGTAAAAAAA